>JBLHNG010000120.1:0-14076 GCA_047621685.1 Myxococcota bacterium
ACCCGCAACAAGCGTGCCAGCATGTTGTGGCTCGTATTGATGGTTTGACCGATTAGATGTGACGGCGGAACGATGGCTTTCGTACCTTTTCGGATACGGTGTATCCAGGTGGATACTTCAGCTGAAAGCACCCACCTCTGCATCCGGGATCCGGCCCTGGTGGGCGAAATTCAACCCCGGCGCACAGTGGAGCGGGCTATGGGTGGCCCTCGATCCGCCCAGAGAAGTCTTGATGGAGCAGTACACCCCAGGCCTCTTTGGGCGACTGGCCCGCGCAGTCATGCGATCTCCTCGTCACTCTCTCTTTGGGGTGGTGCTTGTCTGCCTGTTGGCAGCCGGCCTCTCCTCGCTGCTGGAGATCGACCCCAACATCCTCGGCCTGCTGCCTGAGTCGGATCCAACCACCCAGGCCATCCAGAAGATCAACGACGAGGAGGGCGGCTCCAACCTCGTCACCATCGCGTTTCGAGGCGAGGATCCCGAGGCCCTCGACCGCTTCATGACCGAGCTGGCCGACGACATCTCGCAGCTTCCGGATGTCGACTATGTGCTCTATGAGCTGGACGAAGACCTCGCCTGGCGGCTGTCGCTGCTCCAGCTCTCTCCCCAGGAGCTGGGCGAGCTGAAGAGTCGCCTCCAGGGGGCGATCGCGCTGGGAGCGGGGGCCGCCAACCCAATGATCGCCGGTCGCCTGCTCGCGTTGGGACCGCTGACCGAGAAGCTCGCCAGCGGTGGGAGCGCCTCTCTGACCGCAGCGGATGAGCCCGGGGTGGCCCGGATGGTGGTCCGTCCCACCGGCAGTGCCTACGACCCGCCGTTTGCCGGTCCGTTCATGAACTCCGTCTACGATGTGATCGATGCACAGGATCCCGCGTCGAGAGGGCTGGAGCTTGCCTGGCTCGGTGGTGCGTACCACCACGCCGTCGAGGAGGTCGAGGGCATCACCCATGACCTCTCCCGCACCGCTCTGCTGAGCCTGCTGCTGGTGGTGATCGTCGTCGGGCTTGGCTTTCGGGACTTCCGGGCGGTCCTGCTGATCTTCGTGCCGCTGCTCATCGGCAACCTGCTGACCTGGGGGCTGGCTGGTGCGACGGTGGGAGAGCTGAACACCTTCACCTCCTTCTTCGCCGCGATCCTCATCGGCCTCGGGGTGGACTTCTCCATCCACCTCTACTCCCGCTACCGCGAGGAGCGGCTGACCAGCCCGACCCTCGAAGAAGCGGTCATGCGCGCCTGGGATGCCACCGGCCCGCCCTGTACGACCGCCGCCTTGACCAGTGCCGGGGGCTTCGCTGCCCTGTGGATTGCCGGGTTCAAGGGCTTCCAGCAGCTCGGCACTCTGTTGACTGGCGGCGTGCTGCTCTGCCTGCTTGCGGTGCTCGTCACGCTCCCGCTGCTCATCCTGTGGCGGGAGGGGCACAACAAGACGGTGCCGCTGCGAGAGGTTCGCATTCCCCGCCGCACCACCCCACCCCGCTATCGCCTCGCGCCCATCGGCCTCGTGGTGATCGTTGCCCTGACCGCGACGGCGGCCACCTGGCTTCCAGACATCGGCTTCGAGTACGACCTCTCCGAGCTGCGTCGAGACGGTCGCGCCTACAGCGACCTCGACGAGGCCGAGAAGAAGCTCGTCGAGGACAGCTTCGCTCCGGTCATCATCAGCTACCCCGACGCCGCCTCGCTCCAGGCCGATCACACCCGCCTCAACGCCGCCATCGACGCCGACGCGCTGACCACCATCAAGAGCGCCATCTCGATATACTCGATCCTGCCCATCGATCAGGCCCAGCGGGTGTCGCTGCTTCAGGATCTCGCGGTCCTCTCCCGCGATCCGAACATGCAGTATCTGCCCCCGCCGATCCGCGAGAACCTCTCCCGGATCGCGGCCAGCGAGCCTGTGGAGCTGTCGGCAGATGACCTCCCCCACGGGGTGCGCCACATGCTCGGGGCCTCTGATGGGCACCACCGGATGGTGCTGATGCCCAAGGGCAACATGTGGAACCTCCAGGGCGACCAGGCGCTGTTTGACGAGGTCCACTCCCTCATCCCTGACCAGCCCGCAGCCGGGGAGTACCTCGCCCTGGCGGTGCTCTACAAGCTGGTCGAGACCGACGCCCCCCGGATCGCTGGCCTCGCGACCCTGCTCATCTTCGCCTGGACCCTCATCGACCTCCGCAGCCTCGGCCGTGCCCTCGGTGCGGTGGCTGCGGTCGCGGTCGGCATGATCTGGGCCGGGGCGTGCATGGTCCTGTTCGACCTCAAGCTGTCCCTGGTCAACTTCGTCGGCATCCCGATCCTGATGGGCATCGGCATCGACGTGGTCATCCACCTGCTGCACCGCATGGAGGAGGAAGGCCCCGGTCGGATCCGCTACGCGCTGATGACCACCGGCTGGGCGGCGTTCCTCTCCACCACCACCACCATCCTCTCCTTCTCCGCCCTCCAGATCGCCTCGAACCAGGGCGTGCGCTCGCTGGGAATGGTGATCATGGTGGGCCTGGCCGTGGTGACGATCGCGGCGTTTGTCTCGGTGTCGCTGGGGTGGATGATGACCTGGAAGGTCAAGGGCGAGCTTCCCGAGACGCTGCCGGAGGAGCCCTCTACGCCTTGAGCACCTTGCGGATCATCGTCTCCGTGAAGTGCCGCCCCTCCAGAAACGCGATCTTCGCCGGCTCTGGCGCCGTGCCCACCGTCATCCGAACCACCGGCCCGTGGTCAATCCCATCGGAGACCGCTCGAACCGGTCGGTGTTCGTGGCGGAGGATCTCGACGTCGACCACCTCGTTGAGCGGCAGCACGAACGGTGAGAGCCGGGGGGCGTGGGGACAGATCGGGGTGACGTGGATGCCAGGAACCAGCGGGTGGCAGGGCACCCCGCCCGCCGAGAAGCTGTAGGCGGTGCTGCCGAGCGCGGTGGCGGTGATCAGGCCGTCACAGACCATCTGCTCCACCACCATCACCCCGCCGATACGCAGCCGGATGCGCGCAGTCTGCCCGGTCATGCGCTCGACGTAGATGTCGTTGACCGCAGTGCCCGTCACCGGCGAGCCGTCTGGTGCCCAGGCCTTCATCGCCAGCCGGGGGAACGACCACGCCCGCCAGGCTCCAGCCATGATCTTGCCACCCACCGCCTCGGGATCCTTGACGTCGTTGTGCAGGAAGCCGAGGTGGCCACCGTTGAGACCGAGGTAGGTCGGCGACGGGCCGTACTTTTGGATGCAGGCGAGCATCCAGCCGTCCCCGCCGATGATCACGTGGAGGTCGTCGGGCAGCGCGTCGAGGTCCAGGTGCGGCGCGATGGCGTCGTGCATGGCTCGGGCGGAGGGATTGCGGGTGTCGACCAGCAGCATGGAGCCACTGTACCTGCATCCGCGATGTGCTTTCTTTGGCACCAGTCATATCGTCCCCTTCTGGCGGACAGTCTGTGTGAGAGGATGCCAGCGCGTAGCGGGGGGCTTGGGGGTGAAACCCCCGTCTCAGACAAGAGCGCACCAGTCGGGCCGGATACTGTCCGGCCCGGTGACTGGTGCCCTTTTTAGGGCACCGGACACAGGCGGGCGATTTCGCGGGCCTGTTGGCTCCCTCCTCGTCGCACCGATAGGCGAGAAGTTCTGTCTGATCGAGGTCGTCTATGTCTCCCAGACTCGTGCTTGCCCACCGCATCAGTGAGGCGCCTGGCGGCGCTGAAATGCCCGATGGAACCCGACGAGGTGCTCGCGGCGGTCGGCACTGCAACGGATCGCCGGCTGGGGAACTACGCCTACCCCTGCTTTCCACTGGCCCGGCGGATGCGGCGCGCTCCGGCTCAGATCGCCCAGCAGCTTGAGGAGGCCATTGCGGCGGTGCTTCAGCCCGCTGATCCCTTCCGCAGCATCGCAGCCACCGGTCCGTACCTCAACGCCTGCCTCGATGCCGGGAAGCTCGGCTCTACCCTCATTCCATCGGTCCTTGAGGGGCGCTTCCTGGCCCCCCGTGAAGACCAGGGCGCCCGGGTGATGATCGAGTATTCCCAGCCCAACACCCACAAGGGCTTCCACGTCGGCCATACCCGCAATGTCGCCCTCGGCAATCTGGCTGGTTGACCAGGTGACCGATCCGGTGAGTGCTCAGCGGGAGCTGATGCGGATGGGTCGGGTGGCGAACGTGATCGTGTTTGCTCGGGTGGTCCGTCACACGGTCGCCATCGACCGTCACGAGGCTCACCAGCGGACTTCTTCGCCCCTTGAATCCCTCGGACTGGAGCTGCTCCACAGCGGCTGCTCCACAACGGGATTGCAGGGGGTCGCACCGGGCACCGAGCGTCGACTAACCGTAGTCGAGGCTGTCGATAGCTGTGTTTCGAGGCTGAAATATGGACAGTATTAGACGGGCTTGGAAAGCGCGAGCAGAGCTATATCTCGTTGAGCCCTTGCATCGCTCAGAGCGAGTTGAGCGGGGGGCCATTTGCTGCCCGAGACTGCCCACAACCACGGCTTCGGACGGGGGGCGGAGCGGGAAAACCCTGCTTGTTTTGGCTTACCCGCCTCAGCCTTGACCGGCCTCCCGGAGGATCAGGCGTCCATGGGGCTCCGTCCCTTCTCGCTGCCGGATCCCAATTTCAATCTGGAGACCAGGACGGACGCGGAGCAGATCAAGGCGCTGATCAAGCGTCACCACAAGCTCTTCGTCGCCGGTGAACCGGCTGATGTACACCATCTCCAGCCGACCGCTGTAGCCGGCCGCTTCTCAGTGAACGACGACCTTATCGTCTCCGATGGGCCGGGCTACTGCGCAAGGCGGAGGGCGGGCTCGGCGGTGGCCATGGTGAGCATCACTGCGCCGCTCGGACGCTCGTCCTCGAGGATGGAGTGGGCCTGGGCCACCTGAGCCATGGGAAGGCACCGGGCGACCACCGGCGTGATGGCGCCGATCTGAACGAGGTCGCGCACCTGCTCAAGGTCTGCCTGGGTGCCGAAGGCGAGGCCGAAGATGGCTCGCGGACCCTTCCGAAGAGAGGTGAAGAGCATCTGGAACAAGACGAGCATGCTCAAGTGCAGGGAGAGGTAGCGGCCCACCTGCGTGAGGGCGCCCCTGGCGTGCTGGAAGCTGGAGACGTCGGGGGTGTCGAAGATGACGTCGTAGCGCTCACCGGTGCTGGCGTAGTCGATGCTGGCGTAGTCGAGCACCTCGTGGGCTCCGAGCTGACGCACGAGCTCGGCATCTCGGGCGCTGCAGACTCCGGTCACCTTCGCGCCCATGTGCCGGGCGATCTGTACGGCGAAGCGCCCGACGCCACCGGCTGCACCGAGGACCAGCACATGCTGGCCGGGCACGAGGGTGGTGTGGTCCCGCAGGAAGAGCAGCGCAGTGACGGCCCCGTAGGGCACTGCGGCGGCCTCAGCGTGGCTCAGGGAGGCGGGCATGTGAGCGATGTTCCCGTCCTCGGCCACCGTGAGGTACTCCGCGTGAGCGCTGTGATCGCAGCTACCGAAGACGTCCTCTCCTTCGACGAAGCGGGTCACTGCCGGGCCCACCGCGACCACCCGTCCGGAGAACATGGTGCCAGGGATGACGTTCTTCGGACGTCGCACACCCATCATCAGGCGGCCGAAGACGCTGGAGATGCCGGGGAAGTCGGCGGAGCGCAGGCGGCGGTCTCCCTGGGTGACCGGGCTGGCGAACACCTCGACGAGGATCTCGGAGTCGCCGGGGATGGGCCGGGCGACCTCTTCGATGCTGAGGACGTCGGGGGAACCATAGCTGCGGTTGGTGGTGGCCTTCATGGGATGCTCCTGCGGGGATTGGTTCTGCGGGGTCACCTTGACCCCGACTGACAAGAAGCATCTATCTGTGCGCAAGCGTATTGAATATGGACTAATTCCAGAGGTGTTGTATGCATTTATGCATGTGTTGGTGCAGCATCAGATTTGACTGGAACCGGGCCCGGGCCTTCCTCGTCACAGCAGAGGAGGGCTCCTTCTCGGCCGTCGCCCAGGCCCTGGGCATGGCGCAGCCCACCGTGGGCAGGCAGGTGTCCGCCCTCGAGGTAGAGCTCGGACTGGCCCTCTTTGAGCGCGTCGGGCGGGGCCTCCAGCTCACCCCCGCTGGCCTCGAACTCCTCGATCACGTGCGGGTCATGGGGGCGACGGCCAGCCGGATCTCCCTGGCGGTGGCCGGTCAGTCCATGTCCCTCGAGGGGCCCATCTGCATCACAGCCAGCGAGGTCATCGCAGCCTACCTCCTGCCTCCCATCGTGGGCCGGATCCGCGCCCAGCACCCAGGCAATCGACATCGAGATCGTGGCCACCAATGAGGTCAGTGATCTGAGCCGCCGGGAGGCCGACATTGCCGTGCGGAGCTTCCGGCCCGAGCAGCCCGAGCTCGTGGCGCGCAAGATTCGAGACGGGCGCGGCTGGGCCTATGGCACCCCTGCCTATCTTGACTCTCTCGGCAATCCTTCTGTCGACGACGACATGACCGGGGTCGCCTTCATGGGCTTTGATCACACCGGGTCCCTCATCGCAGGTCTGGCGCCGCTGGGGCTGACCTGCGATGAGGCCAACTTTCCGCTGGTTACCGCGAGCCACCTGGTCCAGTGGGCGATGGCTCGTCAGGGGCTCGGTCTGTGCCTGATGATCGAGCAGATCGGCGATCTGGAGCCGGGCCTTCCCTGGCATGTCTCCCATCACCGTACCCATGTGGCTTACCTCACACCGTGAGCTGCGCACGAGTCGACGGGTGCGGGTGGTCTTTGTTCCATCTTCCTGAGGAGCCTCTGCGGGCTCTACCCCGCCGTCGTGATCACTCCACCGCTTCCAGGCTGAGCATGTCGACCTTGAGGATCTCCCCTGTCGAGGTCGACACGAAGAAGGCGTCATCGCCTGGCGCTACGATGCAGTCGTAGTGGCTCGTCAGCTCCGTCCGCTCATGCGTCAGGGTCAGCGTGTCTGCATCAAAGGCCAGGATGGGCATGCTGCCCGCCGCGATGAGCACCCGGGAGCCGTCCGAGCAGGCGCAGATTCCGGGGATGCTGCCATCTCCAGCGCCGAGGTCGGTGTGCTGGAGCACGGCGTGCGAGTCGACATCGACCGCAGTGAGGCCCACGGTCTTCCATGAGTTGTTGGTCACCCACAGCGTGGTCCGCTTCGTGCTCTCAGTCACCACCATGCGACCCGGGCCGCCGCCGTCGTGGGGCAGGGTGAGGTCGATGTTGTCGGTGAAGGTGCTGTCTGCGGGGGAGAAGCCCACCACGTTGTAGGCGTCATCGCTCTGGAAGACGGAGACATAGCCCTTGGTGCCGTCTGGGGAGAACACTGCATCCTGGAGGATCGGGGCGCTGCCGGTGGCTTTGGGCGTGATGCGATCGGTGATGGTGAGGCTGGCGAGGTCGATGATCGAGATCGTGCCCGGCTCTGGACGCTGGCTGAGCGCGACTGCGCGGGTGCCGTCGGGGTGCATGCCCACCCCCAGGGAGCCGTTCTCGCTGAGGGTCAGGGTGGTGAGCACGGTGTGGTAGGTGGAGGAGGTGGGGTCGGTGTCGACCACCACGGTCTGCCCCGGGCTGCTGTTGACCGCGACAAACGCCAGCAGTCCGTCGTGAGACAGCCGCACCGCCTCCGCCGAGCCGCCCACGCTGATCGTCGATACCAGCGAGAGGTCGGTCGTGGAGACCGCGATGAGGTCGGAATTGAAGGTTCGGGTGGCGTAGAGACGGGTGCCGTCGGGTGTGACGGCCAGGTCGGCGAACACCGCGTCGTGATCCACCGCGATCGTGTCCTGTGCGTCTGCGTCGGTGTCTGCATCGGTGTCGGCGTCGGTGTCGGCGTCGGTGTCTGCATCGGTGTCTGCATCGGTGTCGGTGTCTGCATCGGTGTCGGTGTCGGTGTCGGTGTCGGTGTCGGTGTCGGCTTCCGCGGTTTGCTGATCGAGGGAGGTGAGGGAGGACTCCAGGCACGCGGTCAGCAGGAGGAGCACACTGAGTGAGAGGCTTTGCTGGCGAGACATCGCAGGATCTCCTGTTGAGCGAGCCCCAGGATCCGCTCTCCCGCGCCTCCCGTCAAGGCTACGGATTCCGCGTCCATCGCCCGAATCCGCTACCATGGGCCCACATGGCTGACACTTCCCGTCGCTCCTTTCGCCTGGTCATCAGCCTGCTGTTCGTCACCCAGGTGAGCGTGGCCGTGGCGCTGACCTGGGGCATCGCCTGGTTCAACGGGCAGCGATCCGCGCAGGACATGGCCGCCCTGCTCCGGGAGGAGTACTCGACGCGCATCCAGGACAACCTGACCGCCTACCTGGCGACTCCCGAGCAGGTCGTCCGCTTCAACGCCGCTGCAGTCACCCCCGAGCAGCTGACCGACTTCGACGCTCTCCAGCGCCAGCTGTTTCATCAGCTGCGGACCTTCAGCGACATCGGCTACCTCTACTACGGCGACCAGACTGGCTCCTATGTCGGCCTGGACCGTGCGGAGGACGACCGGTTCCGGCTCCAGACCACCGACGGGTCCGGCGACGGCATCTCGTATGCCTGGGCGGTGACAGAGACCGGCGGGCGGGGCGCGCTTGAGGAGACCGGCCCGGCCTACGATCCCCGGATGCGACCGTGGTATCAGGCTGCGACCAGCATCGGCACGCTGACCTGGACAGATACCTACGTCTGGTTCAGCGGCACGGATCTGTGTCTGGACGCGGTCTTTCCCGTGGTGGGCATGGACGGATCGGTCGTCGGGGTCTTTGGGGCCGGCTTCACCCTGTCGCACATCAACCGCTACCTCCAGGGGCTCTCGATCGGCCGCTCCGGCAAGGCATTCATCGTCGAGCGAACCGGGAGCATCGTGGCCTCCTCCGCGGACGATCCGATCATCGTCCTGCCCGGCGGGGTCACAGAGCGTGTCGAGGCCGTCAGCAGCCGCGATGCGCTGGCCCGGGCCGCCGCCAGACACCTCGACGCGATGGACTCCGCGCTGATCACCGCGACGATCGATGAGGTCTTCCAGGTCGATGAGCACGGTCCCGTGCACCTCCAGATCACCCCGTTCTCTCCGGCCAGCGGGCTGGACTGGCTGATCGTGGTGGCGGTGCCGGAGCGCGACTTCATGGCCCACATTGAGGCCAACAACCGCCACACCCTGCTGCTCATCCTCGTCGCGCTGCTGGCGGCCAACCTCGTCGGCATCCAGACGGTGCGCTGGCTGGGTCGGCCGCTTCTGGAGCTGGCTGGAAAGGCCCAGCGCATCCGGGGCGGTGATCTGTCGGTCACCTTTGTCTCCCAGGCCCAGGACGAGATCGGTATCCTGTCCCAGGCGATGGGGGAGATGGTCGATGGTCTGCGAGAGCGGGAGCACATCCGGGACGCCTTCGGCCGCTACGTGCACCCCCGCCTGGTCGAGGAGGTGCTCTCCAACCCCGACGGACTCAAGCCCGGCGGCCACCTGCAGCCGGTGACCATCCTGATGTCGGATCTGCGTGGCTTCTCGGAGCTGACGGCTCGCCTGGAGCCCGTCGAGATGGTCTCCCTGCTCAACCGCTACCTCGGAGAGATGACCGCCGTCATCCACGACCACGGCGGCATGGTCAACGAGTTCATCGGTGATGCGATCCTCGCCCTGTTCGGCGCACCGGCGACCGCAGAGGATGATGCGCTGCGGGCGGTTCACTGCGCGGTCCACATGCAGAATGCGCTGGCTGACCTCAACGTCGCGCTGTCTGCGGAGGGCATCGACGCGCTGGAGATGGGCATCGGACTGAGCAGCGGCGAGGTGGTGGTCGGCAACATCGGCAGCGAGCAGCGGGTGAAGTACGGGGTCATCGGAGACGCGGTCAACCTCGCCGCCCGCATCGAGTCGCTGACCCTGGGCACGCAGGTGCTGATCAACGACACCACCGCCGAGCTGCTGGATGAGTCCGTGGTCCTGGGGCCCTGGATCGAGGCGACGGTCAAGGGGCGCACGGAGGCGCTGCGCATTCGGGCGGTGCTCGGCCTGGCCGGGGAGTCCCCGATGCCGGTGGCCCCGACAACGCTGCGCGCGGTCACGCTGTCGTGCACGGTGAACCGGATGTCCGGAAAGCAGGTGGTCGAGCCGGGAGAGGCGGTGGAGATCCTTCAGCTGGGGGCGACGGGCCTGGAGCTGCGCGGCATGGCGCTGACACGGTTCGACAACGTGCGCCTGAGCCTGCCCCTGCCCGATGGTCCCACCGCACCGCTGTATGGGAAGGTCACCCGGACCTGGGAGATGGAGGGGGTGGCGGCCGCAGCAGTGGCGTTTACCTGGGTGGACCCGGCTGATCGCGGGCGGCTGGGGTAGTCCGGGGTTCTCGACTCACGGTGTCGGTGTCGGTGCAGGTGGTCTCCAGGCAGCGCTGGGACTCAAAAGCCAGCACGCTGCGCTGCGCGGAGGTCTCACGGTCGGCTTCCAGGCCACAGGGGAGCTGCTTCCATCTCTCCGGCTCGCCGCAGGAGAAGGGGTGCTGGTCTGGTAGCGCACCGCAGGGCAGGTCGAGCTTCCGTAGACCGTCTCGCCGTCGCAGCGACAGTATGGGACCATGTCCCCTGTGCAGGCCTGCTCCAGGCTGGTGCAGGAGCCCGGCTGATCGGCGCCACAGCCCATGCCTTCACAGATGCCGCTTTGGCACACCGCGCCGCTCAAGCAGGGCCCCCTCTGGGAGATCTCCGGCAAGCGCCATGCTCATCATCCACCACATCCTGACTTCTGGTCTGTGAGCTTACGCGGTGCCAGTGCCAGCGAGTGCATGCAAGCGGCAGTCAGTCGCAGCTCTCGTTGCTGCAGCTGAAGCTCTCGTCGTCGCCGTAGGCGAAGCGGTCTCCCTCGTAGTAGTAGATGTCGTTGGAGCTGCCCTCGTAGGAGCTGTTGTCGTCGCCGCCGGCGCTGGTCCCGAAGTCGCAGGTGTCGGACTCGATGCTCGCGGTGTTGTCGAAGTCATAGAAGAAGATGGCGCCGCCCTGGATTTCCGCGGTGTTGTTGAGGAAGCCAGCGCTGGTGCTGGTGGTTCCGGTGCAGCTGACCACGGAGTCCTCTTCAATAAACAGGCCACCGCCGATGGCCGCCGTGTTGTCCGACATCAGGGTTCCATCCATCGTCAGCGTCGATGTGCTGCTGCCCTCATCGAGGTAGCCGGCCCCGCCAAAATAGGACGCCGTGTTGTTGCTGATCTCGCAGTTCTCAAAGGTCATGTTCCCTTCCGAGAAGGAAAAGCCGCCGCCCTCGTACGAGCTGTTTACGAAGCAGCTCACCGGCAACGCCGAACGCTTCGAGTCCACCGCCGACGTAGACATTCGGGGCCACCTTGTAGCCGACCTTGACCGCGCCAATGGCCATCATCGCATCCGTTTCGCCCTCCGAGAGGGCCCAGAGAGTGATGGGCAGCGGTGTACCACCGAGCACGCTGATGTTTTCGGTGCCTCCATAGGCGACCGAGCTCATGACGAGTTCCTTCTGCGAGAAGTAGCCGGTGCCCTGCTCCATCGGAATCGCAGTAGGGGCGTACAGGTGCCGGGTTCCGGCCTGGTTCTGCTGGTTGAAGGTCTCGGCATCTGCGGCGACTATGAGAGCGAGAATGGTGAGCATGTTGATCTCCGAGTTGGGTCACCACAGAGAGCGCAAGTCTCGTGCCAGACGCTGACAGGCACGCTTTGCTGAGATTGCCCGCGACGATGCCGTCGAACGTGTACGACATACGGTGGAGCGTCTTCAGCGCGGAACCGTATTAGGCGGGGCCGCCCACAGGCTCACCAGCAGACTTCTTTGCCCTACGAAGCCTCTCGCTCAACGGCGTCTACGCCTTGAATCCATCGGACTGGAAGGATTGGAGGGGTATTCATCTGGCGGCGCGCTGCTCGATGCCGGGTGCTTGTCTTCCACGCCCAGCTCCCAGACGCCGATCTGATGGGCTGGCGCTCCACGGCTTCATGACCGCACGGTACACCGGCGAGAGCGACGAAGCGGAGTGGCGCGAGTTGGATGACACCTACGAATGGGACGATACAGACTGCGACGTGATCCTGGCCGGTGAGGTGACCGGCGATGGTCGCGTCGACCTGGTGCTGGGACGGCACGCTCAGCTCGCGGGTGCGCCTCGCCCTCCTGTCAGACGGCAGCCGGGATCATGATCATCGCTACATCGGCTGAATGTACATCACGCTCATCGAGAGCCAGAAGTCTGTGTCCAGGCTCTCGATGAGCACTGCGGAGGGGAATGGAGCGTAGATAAACGGCCCCGAGGGGCCGTAGTCGATGTCCACGTTCGCCCCCTGCTCGATGTGGCTGGCCAGCTCCCAGTACAGGTCCACCATGGTCCCGCGGGAGGGGACCTGTGCCTTATTATCGGTGTGGATCGCCGCTACCGCACCACCGCAGACCTGGATGAGCACGGGCTGGGTGAACGCCAGGGAGCAGTCGCACTCTCGATCCTGGATGTAGGCATAGTCCGCGGGAGCTCTCTCCAACCACTGCTCGCAGCTGGAGACCAGCGTGTCGTAGGTTTCCTGATCCGCTGGGCTCACCGTCTTCGGGGGTGGGCACTGCTCATCAACGGGCTCGCCAGCGGGACAGGTCGCAGTCAGCAGGTCGAGTGCTTCATCGGTCGATCCATCAGACGCTACAGCGCTCAGTGCTTCTGTGTGTGGGTCGGAGTCGTCGTGGGTGGCAGTGGTGTCTACACAGCCAGATGAGGACAGCGCGAAGAGTGCGAGGATGCGAGCGGTCATCAGAGTTTCTCCGTTTGTATGGGGCGGCGCTCGTCGGTGTGACGAGACATCCGGCAAGGAGAACATAGTGAGACACTGGTTTCACGGCGATTGCAGCATCTTTCAACCGATTGCAGTGGGGGCCCGACCAGTGCTTGAGAGCTGACGAGCCTCAACGGTCAGGGCCTCGATCTGCATGGCGGACTACGACAGTGTAAACCCCGAAGTGGGTAGAACCTCTCTTGGCGATCAAGTACTTTCTGCGGCACCAGTCATGTCGCCCCTTCTGGCGGACAGTCTGTGTGAGAGGATGTCAGCGCGTAGCGGGGGGGCTTAGGGGTGAAACCCCCGTCTCAGACAAAAGCGCACCAGTCGGGCCGGATACTGTCCGGCCCGGTGACGGGTGCCCTTTCTGCCGCTTTTGGGTATGGAAAGCACTCTTGTGGGTCGAAGGATGTGTTGGTCTTGAAGATGCCGTAGATGGCATGGAGCAGCTTCCTCATCACAGCAACATTCGCTTTCATTTTGGGCTTCCCCCGTTGCACGAGCCGCGAATAGAAGGCCCTGACGGCCGGGTTGTGCTGGATGGCGACCAGGGCGGGCATGAACAGCGCCCGGCGAACATAGACATTGCCCGCCTTGCTGATCCGCATCGGCTTGTTCACCGAGGTACCCGACTGTGCCACCCACTGCCGAACGCTCATATCTGTCGGTAGCAACATCAATTCGGCCAGGAGATGGAGACCGCTTCGATTCGCAATCCCCGGAACACTCTTCAAAAGCTCGAATCTCTCTGCAGAGCGGGGGGCCATTTTGCTGCCCGAGACCGCCCACCAGCACGGCGTCAGATGGAGGCTACCCGCAGTGAGCGGCTCTGGGCACTTCTGTGCAGTCCCGACGAGGCGATCCA
The DNA here is from genome assembly GCA_047621685.1 of Myxococcota bacterium. Classification (GTDB taxonomy): domain Bacteria; phylum Myxococcota_A; class UBA796; order UBA796; family UBA796; genus JAQXDW01. The sequence goes on from JBLHNG010000120.1 coordinate 13,593, forward strand.
GAAGCAGGGCCTTGAGTCGGTCCGTGTGCTGGGAGACGCTGCCGTTGAGGCGCTGGCGGCTGGCTGTGCGGCGCTGGTCGAGCCCTACGCGTTGCCGCTGTCGATCGCGGACTCACGCTGAGGGCTACTCCTCCGCCGCTGCGGCCTGATCCCCCAGCGCCTCGTGCAGCGCATCGAGCGCATCGAACGCATCCGCCGTCCACTCGCCGGTCCAGTCCCCGCTCCACAGCCGGGTGCCGGTGTAGCCCGCCTCAATGCGCGCCAGCAGCCTGCCCGCCTCCGCCCCGCCCAGCCAGGTCACCAGCGGGGGCCAGTGGATGTGGTGCACGGTGAGGAACCGACGGATCACCGCCCCGTTCCACAGCGCAGGCTCGCCGCCGGTTCGGATGGCGAGGCCGAGACGCAGCCGGGTGATGCGGGGGTCGATGTCGACTGCCAGCAGGGTGGTGCCGGTGATCGTCTGGTCATCGGCCTGGGTCTCGAA
>JBLHNG010000121.1:0-14018 GCA_047621685.1 Myxococcota bacterium
GTCGGGGCACCTGGACGACGTACTGCCAGACGTTCTTGGGCAGCACCTTGGCGAGCCCGGCGAGCATCTGCTGGGCGGTGAAGCCCTCCTTCTGGAAGTTCACCCGGTCGGCATCGAGGAAGACCGCGCAGCCATAGGAGAACTTCGGGGCCATCTCCGCGCCGAACGCGGTGTCGGCGTATTCCTGGAGCGGCACCCCGAACTGGTCGGCCATTGCCTGGAGCAGCATGCCGTTTCCAGCGGAGCACTGGTTGGAGAGCCGGAAGTCTTTGACATCCCGTCCGCCGACGTTGTTCTCCGAGAGGAACAGCACCTTGATGTCCTGCCCGCCGATGTCGCAGACCACATCAGCGTTGGGAACGAACCGAATGGCGGACATCATGTGGGCGACGGTCTCGACGATGTTGACGTCGGCCTTGACCGACTCTTCGAGCACCGCGGCGGCATACCCGGTCGCACCGAAGCCCATGCACTCCAGGACCGCGCCCTGATCCTCGACGTAGGCCTTGATCTCGGCGACGATCTCCTTGGTGTCCCGGATGGGGTTGCCCTTGGAGAGGCTGTAGGCCTTGAACAGGATGTCGCCGGTCTCGTAGTCGACCAGCACGGCCTTCGAAGAGGTCGAGCCGCCGTCTAGTCCGATGACGCCGCGGACGACCTCACCGGGGGTGAACTTAGCGGCGTCGAAGGTGGGGAGGGAGTAGTCGCTGCGGAACTGCTCGAGGTCGGCCTCGGACTCCACGAGGGGACCATCCGAAGAGGCGGCGAGCCCGGCGGAGCGGCCGGTGGAGATGTACTCCTTGAGGCCGGACAGCCCGGAGTAGAGAGCATCGTCGGGGCCGGTCATGTCCTGGAGTCCGAAGGCCACCGCACCAAACGCGGCGTAGTACTCGGCGTTCTCCGGGGTGAAGATCAGCTCCTCGATCGGGACATCGGGCACTTCATAGCACCGGGCCTTCCAGGTCTCCGGGATGCGCAGTCGCCAGCACTCGACCAGGAAGCTGAGGTACTTGTTCGGTCCGCCGAGCAGCAGGACCTTGTGCCTCAGCGTGTTGCCGCGGGTGAGGACCGAGAGGTTCTGGTGGACGATGGCGTCCGCCAGGGAGTTCATGATCTCGACCGCCGGGATGCCGCTCTTGATGAGGTTGACGATGTCGGTCTCGGCGAACACCCCGCACTTGGCTGCGACGTGGTGCAGCTTGCTGGGGTCGAAGACGATCTTCGCCACCTCATCGGGGTCCATGCCGACCTTAATCATGCACTTGTCGATGGTCGCGCCGGTGCCCGAGGCGCACTTGTCGTTCATCGACGTCATCGCGTTCTTTTCGGTGGTGCCGTCTTCGTGCTCCAGGTCCCGGAACATGATGATCTTGGCATCCTGGCCACCCAGCTCAATGACCGAGCCGACGTCGGGGTGGAGCCTCTCCACCGCGATGGTCACCGCGTTGACCTCCTGAACGAACCGAGCGTTGAGCGGACCCCGCAGCGGACTGGAGCCTGAGCCGGTGACGAACACCCGAATGTCTTCGGCGTCGGGGAAGGCATTGCCGATGCGCACGAGGAATTCGAGGGTCTTCTCGGGCTGCCTCGTCTCGTGACGCTGGTAGTCGCTCCAGAGGATCTTCATGGAGTCCGGCTCACACACGACGGCCTTGACCGTGGTGGAGCCGATGTCGATGCCGATCGCGATTCGCTTGTGCTCACTCATGTCGAATCCGGGTCTGATTGGGTGGGGAACTGACACGTGAGTCTAGTCCTCTCATCCCGAAGAGTGACATGCGGGTCTAGTACTGTCAACTCGTTACAACTCCGGCGCCGTGATAGCCGCTATTTCATGTCTCGTGCCCAATCCCTACCGCCCGATGAACGCCGGGCATCGCTCCTTTCAGCCGCCCGAGGGGTGTTCGCGCAGAACGGCTACTACAGCGCCTCAGTGTCCCTCATTGTCGAAGAGGCAGGCGTGGCTCGGGGAACCTTCTACAATCACTTTGTCAGCAAGCGCGCCATCTTCGCCGTTGTCATCGATGATCTGATGGAAGAGGTCGCCTCGGTCATCGAGATTATCGACGTTGCAGCACCCATTGCGCCCCAGGCCGTCGCCAACATCCGGCGGGTCATCCTGGCGGTGACTGCCCCAGAGGTCGCCCGGCTGCTGTTCACCGAGGCCGCCGGGATCGATGAAGAGGGCGATGAGATGCTGCGGAACTTCTACCGCTCCGCCACTGCCCGCATCCAGACCGCACTGGAGCGCGGACAGGTCCTCGGCATCGTGCGTCCCGGCTCCGTCCGCCTCACTGCGCAGTGCCTGCTGGGCATGATCAAGCAGCCGATCTTCCAGGCCAGCCTCGAAGGCTCCCAGGTCGACGCAGATGCGCTGGTGTTCGAGGTGTTTGGCATGCTGGCTGGTGGGGTGCTGCGAGTCGGGGCGCCGTGAAGCGGATCCTGGTGACCGGTGGGCATGGCTTCATCGGCAGCTTTGTGGTCCGCCGACTGCTGGCCCGGGGCTTTGTGGTGCGCTGCCTGGTCCGTGCCTCCAGCAAGACCCACCGCATTGATGAGCTGAGTGTTGAGAAGGTGGTCGGCGACATCCTCGATGCGGTGAGCCTGTCCGCAGCGATGAGGGACTGCACGCACTGCATCCACCTCGCCGGGATCAGCCGGTATGCAGACATGGACAAGGACTTCGCCCGGCCCACCATCGTCGATGGCACCCAAAACGTCTTCACTGCCGCCCTGGCTGCGGGGCTGAGTCGGGTGGTCTATACCTCCTCGGCGGTGATCTACGGCGCGACGGAGCCGGGGGTGATCTCTGATGAGACCAGCCCGTTTCGCCTCGGCGGGCGCGGTCTGACCTACGCCGACGCCAAGCACGACAGCGAGGCCGTCGTCGATGACTTCGTCTCTCGGGGCCTCGACGTGGTGGTCGCCATCCCCACGGAGACCTACGGCGAGAACGACGATGAGTTCCTGACCACCGGCTACCTCAAGGAAGCGATCACCGGCTGGCCGGCGCTGGCGACGAAGGGCGGCACGATGTTCGGCCACGTCGATGATGTGGCCGAGGGCATTGTGTTGGCGCTGGAGAAGGGCGGGAGGGGCGAGCGGTACATCCTCGGCTCAGAGAATGCGAGCATCCGCGACATCATCGCGATGACCCTGGAGATCGCCGGGAAGAAGAAGCCGATCCTGGTGATGCCGACGGGGGTGACGAAGTGGGCGGTGCGCACGCTCTACAGCCTCGGACTGCCCAGTCCCGAGCATCCCAACGCCATCGACTACGGCACGCTGTACTACTTCGTGTCGAACGAGAAGGCTCGGCGGGAGCTGGGGTTTGCGCCGAGGAGCGGTCGGGCGGTGCTGGAGGCGACGGTGGGGTGGCTGCGGGAGGCGGGGCATGTTTGAGGTGGCATCGCTGACGAGAAGACTGGCGAGCTGACGATTGGGGGAGAGGCACGGGGACGGGCGGTAGGCGGCCGGGTGGCTCACTCAGTCCCGCAGCACCGAGAAGTCCACACAGGCCTCACCCAGCGACGTCCCCCGATACCACGCCGTCGCACAGCCATCACAGGCCTCCTCAGGCACCTCAGGCGCAGCATCAGTGGGACCATCAAAGATCAGGTCATACCAGCGCCCTTCGCTGTCGAGCAGAGAGATGGTCCCTGAGGGTTCCTGACCGCAGCTAGAGCCGAGGATCTCATCGGTGAGGTAGATGCTGTCGAGCACCACCGCAGCGATTGGGCCTTCGTCGAGGGTGATCGCGCCGGAGAGGGTGATGACCTGGCCGCCGGAGGTGGGGTCCCGGGCGGAGTACCACACCAGAGTCGGGTCGATGCCCCAGTCCAGCCAGGTGCCCTCGGCCTCGGGACCGTCCCAGGAGAAGCCGCCCTCGATGGCGTTGTAGGTCAGCTCTGCCCCATCGGCGGTGGTTCCGACAAGGCTGGTCGCGCTGCCGCCGGAGGTGAAGACCTGCCCGTCGGCGTCGGTGATGGTGGCGATGCTGTAGAGCTGGGTGCCCCACCAGATGTTGCCGCTGCCATCATCGGTGCCCGCCCAGGGGCTCGCGAGTCCGTAGCCATCGAACTGCACCCCGGTGTCCGCGACGCAGGAGTCGTACCAAAGCGGGGTGCCGTCGTAGTCGCTCCACAGCGGACAGGTGTCGTCGGTCTGGGTGAGCAGGGTGTCGTAGACCGACACGATCGGCACCACGTCGATCTGGGTGATGACCACCAGGGCCTCCTCGACCGCGGCCCCGACGTCATCGCTGCTGAAGTCGGGGCTGTCGGAGGCGTCCGGGTCAGCGAGGTAGGGGGCCTCCTCGGTGGACTGAGGGGGGCTGGTTTCTTCTTCAGTGTTCTGCTCAGCGGGCTCTTCGCCACAGCCGAGCAGCAGCGCGGTCAGGATCATTGCGACTCCCAGCAGGTCAGCCAGTAAGAGACGAGGGTGCGGTCATCGTCGGAGATGCCGCCCTGAGGAGGCATGGTGGGGGTGTCGGAAGCGACGACCCTCAGGATGTTGTCCGCCTGGGCCAGGGCCTCCTCGCGGGTGTCGAAGGTCACGGTCTCCGGGGCGCCGTTTCGGTCCTCGGAGGTTGAGGCATGGCAGGTCTGGCAGCTCTCGGTGACAAAGCCGTCGCCGAAGTTGTCCCAGGTGACCACCGGAATGTCGTCGCACTCGCCGACGACTTCAATCGCGGAGTCGGAGCCTTCGCCACCGGTGCAGGCCAGGAGGAGCAGTGCAATCACGACAGGATGCCCTCGATGGGGGAGGCGTCGGAGATGTGCTCTGCCGGGTCCATTCCGGCGAGGGTGAGGAGGGTCGCCCCGACGGACTCGGCGGTGAGGATGTGCCCGCTGCCAGCAGCGGTGTCTCCGCTGGCCGGGTCGATGTCGAGGCCGTAGTAGCCCTCGTCGTAGCCACCCACGACCCGGTCAGTGGTCAAGCCCGGACCGAGCAGCATCATGGAGGTGTAGGGCCAGTGATCCTTGCCGGCGGTGGCGTTGAGCTGGGCGGTGCGGCCCATCTCGGAGAGCACAACCACGATGGTCTCGTCAGCGAGGGATCCGCCGAACTCTCCGGGTGTGCTGGCCAGCAGGGTCATCAGCTGACCGAGCCCCTGAAAGAGCCCCTCAAACAGCGCGGACTGGGTGTCGTCGTTGTCGGCGTGGGTGTCCCATCCGAGCCCCATCGCGGAGCCGGAGTGGCCCAGGGTCACGCAGCGGGACAGGCCCAGCCGGAGCGCATCCACCGCCACCGCGCCCTGTGAGGCGAGGTCCGCACCGCCAGTGAAGTCCATGACGTAGCGGTAGTCTTTGAGGTCGATCGACCGGCTCAGCGACTCTTCATAGGCCGCCGACAGGTCGTCATCGGTCAGCGAGCGGCTGATCGAGTTTCGGCCCGCAGCCCGGCGCTGGAGGTAGCGGTCGACCGCGCTGGAGGCTGGCTGGGAGATCCCGGAGACCGGGGTGTCCGTCCAGTCCACGATGCTGCCCGACAGCAGGGCTTCGAGCTGACCCGAGGCCCCCGTCCGGGCAACCGCGACTCCGAGATCTCCGGGGAAGGAGGGACCGTCGAGGACGAGGTGGGGCAGGGTGAAGTCGGTTCCGTCTGCCGCGATGCGGGCCGGCCAGTCTGGAGAGAAGCCCGAGGTGGAGCCGGTCATGGCGATCATGGTGCAGATCTCATGGGCGATGGAGCGCACCATGACGCCGTTGAGCACCAGCATCTGCTCGTGCCAGGTCTCAAAGAAGGTGTCCACGCTGGGGCGGCTGGCGTGGGAGACCCAGGAGATCCCGCCTGCGGAGGACTGCCCGGCGTCAACTTCCATGTCGACGTTGCCGTTGCTGAACTCCGACGCGAAGACCCGGGTGGGGTCCCAGCCCCCGCTGTTGAACACGAACAGGAACTTGCGGCCAGAGGCGTCTGCGGCCTGGACGGCTCGAATTGGCAGGCCCGCAGACAGCAGGGCGGCGCTCCCGAGACAGCTCTTGAGACAGCTCTTGAGGAATTGGCGACGTTTCATATCTGAGTCCTCAGTAGAGCAGGAAGTCGGGGTCGCGCAGGAGCGCGGAGAGCAGGGCGGACCAGGCGGCAGTGGTGCTGCCCTCGATCTCGTACAGCTCTTCCCACAGGGCGAGGTTGGCGGTGACCTCCTCGCTGTCGGCGTCGATCGGTCGGCCGAAGGCGCGCAGCTGGAGGTGCTGGATCTGGGCGACGATGGCGTCTTGGCCGGCGTCTGGCGTCTCGGTGAAGTCGACCTCGGTGAACAGCCGCCGCTTGGAGGCGGGCAGAGCGGCATCGGAGTCGACGACATGACTGGCGGCGGCCTCGGCGAGGCGCTCGTTGACCAGGACGATGGTGGTGTTGGGCGCGGTGGTGTTGCGGGTGACGGTCACGCCGTCTGCGCCGCCGGCCAGGGTCCGCACCCCGACGGTGTCTGAGCGGAACATGTCGTAGCCGCCATAGATCCAGCGGTAGCCGGTGAGGTCTTCGATGCTGCTGACGACGAGATCCGGGGAGAGCAGCTTGGCGGGGACCGCACCCTCGGCGTCGGTCTGACCGGCTCGGTAGCGGGCGTCGGAGACCACCGAGCGAGCGAGGCTGCGCATGGAGAGTCCGCTGTCGAGGAACGCCTCTCGGTGACTGGTCAGTGCGTCGGTGTCTTCGAGGGTCAGGTCGCGCTGGAGGAGGAGGCCGTAGACCTGCTGCACTGCGCAGGCGGGGAACCGGGAGTCAGAAGCGATCTGCTGTCCGAGGTCGGCGAGGGAGTCCCCGGGAACCCCGTAGAACGCCGGGGAGACGCCGGTGTAGGTCTCCCAGAGCATCTCGCGGTCGGGGTGGTAGGTGCTCACCTCGACCCAGCTCTGCTCCTGGAATGCCCAGAACCCGAACAGGTAGCCAGCGATGGGATCGAGGCTGGCGTGGCAGTTCACACAGGCGGGGTTGTTGGCGATGGCGTCGGCGACGGCGTCCTCGTCGAGGAGGTCGACGTTGCGGTCGAACTCCAGGGGGCGGGTGAGGTAGTCGTTGCACAGCAGGATGCGGCTGACCGCGTTGGCCCGGCCGCGGTTGGCGTTGGAGGCGGTGGAGGTGTACCGCAGCCACATGCCAGAGGTCGAGAGCACCCCGGCACTGGGGCGGGCGTCGGTGTAGTGGGCCTCCACCCAGCCCTCGACATCCTCGTCTACATCGAGCGGAAACATCGCGGCGAGGGTGCCGTTCGCCCGGGTCCAGTCGCCGACGACGATCTCGGTCCAGGGCATGTCCTCGTTGGCGACGTGCTCCAGGATGCGCAGCGGCTCCTGGCCGACGGAGGCGAGGAAGTCAGGCACACTGTCGATGCCGAAGTTGTCGGCGGAGACCATGAAGTAGTCGGACTCGGTCAGGTAGATCTCGGCGTACATCAAGCGGATGCGCTCGCCGAACCGTGGGTCAACCAGGAGGTCTTCGAGCACATCGTCAAGGGCCGCTGGATCCGTGCTGACCTGCTGGACCTCTTCGGCGGACGGGCGGGTGCCGCGCAGGTCGAGGGACATCCGCGACAGCAGGCGCAGGCTGTCCATCTCGGGTATGGCGATCTCTGCAGCAGGCTCAGCCTCAGAGATCGGGTCCTCACCGCAGCCGGTGAGGAGGAGGAGGGTGACTACCATGGTGTGATCTCCCAATCGATGACCGGGGTGGGATCGATGCAGACCTCGCCCAGCGCGTCTCCCTCGTGGAAGACTGTCGCGCAGCCGTCGCAGGTGCCCTCAGGGGCGGTATAGGTGTCGCCCTCGGCCACCACGTCGAACTCGATGGTGTACCAATTGCCCGCCGCGTCTCTCACCCCCATCGAGCCCGATGGCTCCGCGCAGGGGTAGATCCCTGGGCTGGGGGTGTACATGATGAGGTCGTTGAGCTGCACGGCGCTGAGATCGCCGGAGGTGACCGCGGTGGAGCCAGACATCAGCATGATGTTGATCCCATAGGCCGGGTACTGCGCGCCGTAGAGGGTCAGCGACGGCGAGGAGCCAGTGGTGACCCAGGTGTCCGCGACCTCGGGGCCTTCCGCGAAGAACGAGCCGGTGGTCACCGAGATGTAGAGGTCGGTGTCCGCGTTGTGGGACTCCCCGAAGTAGGCGGTGCCGCCGAGGTGGTAGCGGTCGCCGTCGGGCTCCATGACGTCTGCGGCCCCCGAGAGCACGATGGCGTCCCAGGGGGTGCCGTCTCCAAACAGGTTGTAGTCGTCGTAGAGGGTGTAGAAGGCGTAGCCGTCGTACTCGCCGCCACTACCCGAGGCGCAGGTGGCGTACCAGAAGGTGTTGCCGTCCTGCTCGTAGAACGCCGGACAGCCGGCATCGCTGGCGTCCATGGCGACCTCATAGGAGAGGATGGCCGGCGCAGCGTTGAGGTCGAGCAGCTCCGCAAACAGCGTGTCGATGCTGTCTTCGAGGCTGGCGAGGTCCAGGGTCGCTTCGCTGCCTTCGTCGGGGGTGTACTCGTAGCTGGAGGGCAGCTCGGTGGTCTGCGGGGTCTCCTCTTCTACAGGATCCTCAGCGCCGCAGCCGATGAGCAGAAAGAGCAACGACATGGCTTCTCCGATGGGGGACAGTAAGGGAGGATAGACCCTCAAAACAGGCGGTGTCAGAGGGTAGACCCGCAAACGGCGCTGCGGTGAAAACTTTTCTTTCCCTCCAGCCCTCGAATTGCTGGAACTTCGCGGTTCTGACGGTTCGACTTCGGTCACCGTACTCATTACTCTGGGCGCTCCCCTCGCTGGAGCCTGCCTTGGTCGAGTCCGAACTGATCGCCCGGTTTCTCATCGCCCCGGCGCGCGCGGCCACTGCCGGGGATCGGTTCTGGTTCCTGTTCACCGACGCTCCCGATCGTCCGCCGCTGCTGATATGCCCCCTCGACACCGACACCACCATGCCCAACCTCATGGCGATGGTCTCTGCCGCGAGCCTTCCGTTGGGTGCGCGGGTCATCCAGGGACGGGGAGAGCTGGCTGGGGACGGTGCCCTGGAGCTGACCAACCACCAGCTCCTGCCAGGCATGCTCGCCCGGCTCGCGGAGTGGGTCTGTGCGAACTCCGCTGACGTCTCGAACCTCGACCGACTGGTCGGCACCCGCTTCATCCGCCGCTCTCGGGGGCACCGCTCTCGCATTGAGGCGGTGATGGATGAGCCGGCGCTGTGGGGAAGGCTGCGTCGGCCGGTGGTGGCGGGCACGATGGGTGTGACGCTCAATCGACTCGCCGAAATGCGCACCGATCAGCGGGCCTGGTACTGGCTGACGGATCGCGGGCCGGGTGGGCGTCCATACCTCCACCTGTCCCTGGAGTCCGAGGATCCCGACTGCAAAGAGTTCCGCGAGTCGGTTGCTGCTCTCCGACAGCGCAGCGACGACAGCGGGCTGAGTGCTGCCGGGGTCCTCGTTCGGACCCGCTTCCTGTTCACTCCGACCTCGTCGGAGCCGATTCCCCACTGGGGGCCGCTCCTCCAGTCGATCCTGGAGTCCTGGGGTGCCACCTTCCCCGCACTGCTCGGACTGGCTGCTGTTCCGCTGACCTATGTGCGCAATGGGCGGGTCGATGGATTCGAGGCGTCCCGCTGCACCCTGCCTGATCACCCCGGCAGCCTGATGCGGGAGCTGGCCGTGCTCCAGCACACCCGCGGGGAGCAGAAGGCGTGGTTCTGGCTGACGGCTGCCGATGCCGACGGCCACCCCCGGCTGTGCATGGCCGATGACCGGGCGGTCCTCAAGCAGGCTGTTCGCGGCATCCCGTGCGACGGTCCGGCCCTGAGGGGCTCCATCCAGATCACCCGCGGCGAGGCCATCGAGCTTCACACCCGCAGCGCATGCAGCGACGCCCCAGCCGCCCTGAGCCGGTGGATCAAGCAGAACCAGATCGGCTGGCCGATCGTCCGCCTGCTGAGACGCGCAGTCTTTGTAGAGCACAGTGAAGACGGCCAGATCATCGCCCGCCACCTTGTTGAGACGCCCAGGAGTTCTCGTGCCGCTGAATGAAGACCAGAAGAAGAAGGTCCGCCCAACCCACGCCGATGCCAGCGGTGCCCTACGCAAGATCATCGCTTCTCGGGGAGACCGGCAGGGCAACTTCTACATGGTGAGTGGCAACACCGCGATGGGGCTGGTGATCACCCTGAGCCACAAGGACCGCAAGGGTGGGCAGGCCAAGTCCCAGGGCCGGGGGCTGCGCACGCTGCTCAAGAAGGTGGAGGCCACGAAGTTCGCGCAGGGTGTGGTGGCGCTGGATGCCAAGAACAAGCTGGTGTTCACCGTGCTCGCCGGCAACGCCAGCCCCTCGCTCATCAAGAAGGTCTTTAAGAAGACCGACGCCTGGAAGGACCTCGGCTTCGAGCGTCCCGATCAGCTCAAGCGCGCCCGGGTTGAGCTGAAGCAGGTCGCTCCCGACGGCACCGAGACCGTGAAGGCTGCGGAGCCCGATGACGACGAGACCGCGTTCTCCGACGAGGAGATCCAGACCGCCGGCCGCATGCAGTTCGGGGATCTGCCGGACTTTGAGGCGCTGTGGCTGGGGGCGTCGAAGATCGAGACCGCCAACCGCGCGGTCCTCGAAGCGATGAGCGAGCTGGACGACGAGGACGAGGACGAGAAGGTCTTCGATGCGCTGGAGCGCACGCTGCTGGAGGACGGGGTGAGTCCCCGGAAGCTGGCCGGGCTGCTCAAGGGCACATGGCCCGACCTCGAATTCAGCCGAGAGCAGGCCACCGCGCTGGCTGTGCGTGCAAAGGCTGCCTGTGAGTCGGGACCCGAAGAGCTGGACCTCGCCGCGCTTCGCCACTGGCTGGCGCAATTCCACACTGCTGATGTGGAGAAAGAGACACTCTCTGCAGCCTGGGACAAGCGCAGCGAGACCATCGCATCCCTCAAGGCAGACGATGACTACACCCCTTCCACCGACGATCAGGCCCAGGTCCTCACCCTGCACTTCGTGCGCCGCCGTCGGTCGCGGGCGATCCTGGAGGGGCTGAAGGTCGCGGATGCCCTGGGGCGAAGCATCTTCCCGAATAGCATCGAGGCTGCCGGGGTCACCCGCACTGGTCGGGAGTGGAAGCAGATCCTGATGACAGCCGACGCGGAGACCTTCGTGGACGATCCGGATCGCATGTGGGATCCCAAGAGCCTCGCCGACGCCGAGAAGGAGGTCCTGTCCTTCCCCGAGGATGCTCCGCTGACCGGAGACGACTGGCAGGAGGCCGGCGATGGCGAATTCCGCACCCGCTGTCCGTTCGTCAACCTCTCCGCCAACCACGGCTGGATTCCCCGCAGCGGGTGGGTCACCTACACCCAGCTCCGTCGGGTCCTGGTCGATCGTGGGGCGCTCACCGGAGATGTCGCGGATGTCCTCGCCAAGGTCCTGTTCGACAAGGCGAAGGTGACCGGCCCCGACGGCACCGAGATGGTCAGCCTGGCCGACTTCCGCCACATCGGCGCCTTCCACCCCGGCGGACTGGGTCACAAGGACGAAGATGCCGCCGCCTCGGATGAGGAGCTGGTCGAGCTGTTTGCGGAGATCAGCGAGGACGGGGAGTACCTGACCGAAGAGGATGTGCGGGTGTCGATGAAGGCCCGTCACGAGGAGTCCGACCTCACCCTCGGCAACCTGCCGTTTGCGTTCGGCGAGGCGTTCTTTGTGTTCAACCTGCTGGCGAAGGAAGTCGACGGGTACGACGAACCGGTGATCCACGTCGACGACCTGCGCACCTTCCTCGGCAAGAACCAGTACCCGGTCTCCCTCAAGGAGAAGACCACCGAGGAGAAGAGTGACCTGGTCGAGACTGTGCTGAGCATCGTGGATGTCGCGGTGGACACCTACCTGCCAGTGTTCTCCAGCCGGGTGAATGACCGGGTCGAGCGGGTTCTGGCGGAGCGCAGCGTGCGGGCGTTTATGAAGGGGCGGGTTGAGGAAGAGGCTGCGACGACTGCGGATGAGATCAGCACTGTTCTGGCGTCGACGAAGTACTACAAGGCGCTGGATGACAGTGAGGAGCGCGCTGAGGGGCTGCGTCTGATCACCAGTCACCTTGCGCGGGTTGGGGTGCTTAAGCCAGTCACTGGTGGCTGGATGTCTGGCGACAAGCTGCATCCGGTTGATAGTGTTGAGCAGCCTCAAGGGTGATGGGGGCTTTGAGAACCGCTCGGCGCCGACGATGGCGAATCTCAACCATCCGGTGAGGAAGAACCCTTCGGTATCGAGAGCCACGACGCTGAGAAGACCGAAGGGCGAGCAGTCCAGGTAAGCAACATCTAGACCTGCGACCGGAGAGCCGTCACTGCCAACACCGCCTCTAACCAGCACCGGCCGAACTCAAAATGAGGCGCCCCACCCTCTTACAAGACCTGAACGATCATGAAGGGAGGGTCCGGATCGAGTCGCGGGTCTGGTTAGGGTGTGGCCGGATGGGAGGATGACACCATGGAGACCTGGAAGCGAACCGCGAACATGCAGGTGGTCAGCCTGCAGGAAGGGGCGTTTGTTGGCAGGCTGGATGACTTCCAGTTTGATCTGGAGACCTGGCGGATCTACGGGTGGCGGCTGAAGGGCTCCGGGATGTTCGCCCGGGCTGGCGGCACGGCGGCTGAAAAGCTGATGCTCCTCGGCCGGGATGTGGCGTTCCTCCAGTCGGAGGGAGACGTGGAGTGGTCTGGTGGCAAGCCCAACCACGCCGACGGTCGGGCCTGGGCCAGCGCCTACATCGGCATGGCGGTCATGAGCCGTCGGGGCAGCAGCATGGGGGCGATCCAGGACTTCGTCCTCGACGTCTCTGGCGACAACGTCACCGGGCTGCTCCTGCATGGTGGGAAGCTTCTGGTCCTCGATGAGGAGGTTCAGACCGGGCCGGATGTGGTGATTGCCAAGAGCACGGAGCAGCTGATCACGATGCCGGATGAGCCGCAGCGGGCGTCGTGGTGGCGGCGGATTCGGGATGCGCTGTCTCGGCGGGAGGAGGAGGTTCCGCAGCTCGAGGTCGGGGAGGAGTAGAGGCGCTGAGCATCCGGCCTCGGAGGGACCTGTAGGGATCAGGGAGCAGCGATCAGGGATGGAGATGGGGTTGGAATCACCGCCTCACTCTAAGGCTTCGCCCATCTCTGCTTTCGATGTTGCCGACCTGGACTGCTCGCCCTTCGGGCTTCTCAGCGTCGCGGCTCTCGATTCCGAAGGGTTCTCCCTCACTGGATGGTTGAGATTCGCCATCGTCGGCGCCATTCTTTTTGCAGGCTCACAGGACCGTCTTGCCCCCCACCGGGTGCCCAGAGTCCCCACAAGAACGCCACCGTTCAGAAGTCAATCACCGAGGCGTCATCCCCAAGCGGCGTATCGTGGATGATCAGCCCCGCGCCCTCCGGCCCATACAGTGCGGCATACCTTGCATAGTGCCCTGAGACCTTCTTCACATAGTCCCGGGTCTCGTCGTACTGGATCAGCTCGACGTACTCCGCGAGGGTGACCTTGCCGCCCAGCTGACGCATCCACCGGGAGACGTTGTGGGGGCCGCCGTTGTAGCTGCCCACCGCCAGGGGGTAGACCCCGTCGAAGCGGTCGAGGAGCTTGGAGAGGTAGAAGGCGCCGTAGCGGATGTTGACCTGGGGGTTCTCCAGGTCGCCGGGGGAGTAGCGGTGCTCGCCCATCAGCGCGGCCACCCGGGCGCCGGTGCTGGGCATGACCTGGATGAGTCCGATGGCGCCGGCGTGGCTGACCACGAACTCCTGGTAGGTGCTCTCCTGGCGCATGATGCCCATGAGCAGGAACGGATCGATGTCGAAGGCCTGGCTGTGGGTGAACAGCTCGGGGGGGCGGACCATCGGGTAGGCCAGCCTCAGCGCGGACTCTCGGGCGGCCTCGTCGGGGTCGGAGCGGCCGAGGCCGGAGCAGGAGCGGGAGGCGTTGTGGTGATCCCGGACCGCCAGGAAGATGTCTCGCCAGACCGACGAAGAGAAGCTGGGACCGGTGCCGTCCTTTGCTTTCTTGTAGAGCGGACCGAGCAGCCGGGCGG
>JBLHNG010000122.1:0-14017 GCA_047621685.1 Myxococcota bacterium
CCTTTTGACAGGCGTAGCAGTGGTGCTTGTGGAGTTGGTATTGGGTGGTTTTGACGGTGAGAACAATGTCTTCGACGGTGTGATGATGGCCGACGCCGAGGTCGGCCAGTTCCCCTGAGCAATCCGGACAGGACTCCAGCCGTCGATGTTCGATGACATCGATGGTCTCGGGCTTCTTGCGTCCAGCGCCCTTGTGTCCGTCCTTTCTCCCAGCCGGTCTGTTGGGCTGATTTGGTTTTGGTTCCGGGTCTTCCTTTGCGCTTTTCGCCCCTTTTACGCGTCGGCGTTTCCGCTGCCGTTGCCCTCGCACGCGGAGTCCTACCTGCCATTCCTTGAGTTCGACCTGCAAGGCTTCAATCTGACCGCCCTGTGCAGCGATGAGAGCATCTTTCTGCTTCATCTGAGCCACCTGAACCACCATCAAGTCCTCCAAGCGCTTCAGGCGCTCCAGGAGGACGGCGTTCAGCTGTTCAGGACTCATGCCCTACCTTACCGGAGACACCGGAGTAAACGACTACGGTCACTGAAGTGCTCCGAAAGGCTCGACATCGGGAATCCTTCGCCAGTCGAGAACAAGGCCGGACGATTCCACACTTATCAAGTTGCCTTGTGATGCGATTGCCCTGGGCCCAAAGGGTCTCCGAGTGTAGACCTCCAGACTCCATCTCTACATGGCGTACACAACATGTACTGTTCTAAAACAACGGCCATAGTCTTTATCTTACCTGAACAATAGCCACATCTATGCCAAATATGCACGCGGCAGCCCAAATTCGAGGCATAGTTTGTGCACTTCCGGGTAGACCTCCGCTCGTCCATCGGTCATCCTGATGCTGAGACACACCCACCTCGTGGGTCGTGATGGAGCACTGGCGCCGCAGCCCGCGACGTCCGGCTCGACGTGCGTCAGGAGGAGACGAACATGAGATGGACTGTACTTACCGGCCTCTGTGCTGGACTCTGGCTGCTCCCTTCATCGGGGCAGGCGTTCTGTGGTCACTACGTGGGCGGTGCGCTGACCAACACCGAGAGCCAGATGATCGTCACCCGGGAGGGACGCCGAACGGTCCTGACCATGGCCAACGATGTGGAGGGGGATCTGGCGGACTTCGGGCTGGTAGTCCCGGTCCCGTCCACGGTCACCTCGGCAGACATCTCCGTGGTGGACCCAGACGTCCTGGGCGCCCTCGACATCTACACCGCCCCAAGGCTGGTCTCCTACTCCTGCGAGGACATCGAGTGGGTACCAGACGGTGATGGCGGCTGGGAGGGTGGAAGCCCGGGCTCCAGTGGCTGCGGCGGGAGCACCGGAGTGGACATGTCCGCCCCTGACACCGCATCCTCCACCTCCGGGGGGCATGGGAGAGGCGGCGGGCTGGGAATAGAGTCGCTGGAGGATGTCCTCCGGGTCGACCGGTTCACCGCCGGAGAGTACGACCTCGCCGTTGTCAGCGCCACCGACGGCTCCGGTCTCTCCGGCTGGCTGGCCGAGGAGGGCTTCACCCTGAGCGAGGAGGCCGATGTGCTGCTCGGGGAGTACCTCGACGCCGGGCTGTCCTTCCTGGTCGCCCGGGTCTCCCTCAAGGAGCTTCCCGAAGACCGCCCCTGGCTCTCACCGCTCCAGATCCGCTACGAAGCCGACATGGTGAGCATTCCCATTCGCCTCGGCACGCTCTCCTCCGCCGGGGTGCAGGATGTGCTGATCTACACCATCGCCGACAGCGGGCTGATGGGAATCTCCAGCTACCCGGAGGTCGATGTCGAGTCGGAGTGTCTGCTGCGAGCGGATGTGGGAATCGGCGACTTCATCCGCGACGAGATCGACGAGACATTGGGACATGATGAGAGTGAAGACACGAAAGACACCGGGACACCAGACACCGACGGACTCGGCGCTGGCTACGTGCTGGAGTATGGCTGGGGGCAGGGCAAGTGCGACCCCTGTCCGCCAGAGGGCTCGCTGTCCGACGACACCCTGGAGGCGCTGGGCTTCACCGGCGGCTCCTCGGCGGCCTGGGTGACCCGGCTGCACATGCGCTACCGTCCCGAAGACATCGACGCGGATCTGGTGCTGTACGAGAGCAACGTCCAGACCACCTGGCAGCTCCGCTATGTCGAACATGAAGCGGAGCTGGAGGCGTACTGGCCGGTCTGTGCAGAGGGCTGGTCAGACGACCCCGGGAGCTGCCCGGAGCCGGAGTACTCGTCGGACTACACCGACTACGACGACCCCGAGGACTACAGCTACGAAGCCGACGAGGACGACGGCGGCATGCTCTGTGCTTCGACCGTCGTGATCAACCCGCTGGTGCTCATGCTGGCCGCCGGCTGGCTCCGTCGCCGTCGAGACGCGAAGTCCGCCGACAGCGCGTGACTACCAGCTGTCGCCGTCGGGACCACCGTAGGCGCCGATGTCTGAGACAGTCTTGTCCGCATCGAGGATCGCGGGGGCTCCGGCGTCAATGAGCGGGGATGTGCTGCTGAGCGTGAGGTCCCAGTTGGCCGGGTTGGGGGCAGAGGTGTCGGTATACAGCGGGTCGACCGAGAGCATGTTCGTCATGGTCGTGCTGTCGCAGGCGGACGTGCCGGTGCTCTTGGTCTCACCGTAGAGGTTGCTGTAGCTGATCGACAACGTCCCGCCGGAACAGCCGAATGCGTCCCCGTAGAGGGTTCCGACACTCTTATCGACGATGTTGTTCGAGGCGTCGACATTGACCGCCGTGGCCGTGGCGGAGTAGATCGTGACGGCCTGACCGTAGACATACGCAGCGTTGGTCTCGTTGCCGGTGAAGGTAGCGTTCTCCAAAGTCAGCACGTTGCTGCTGTAGCTGAAGATCGCGGAGCCATAGTCCGTGCTGGTTCCAGAGCTGTCGTTTGAGAAATTGCCGGCGAAGATGGCATTGGTGATGTGTGTTGTTCCTCCATACGCCATGAGACCGGTGCCGATGTGCTGACCACCCGTGCCTGTGTCGGTGGTGTTGTTCAGCACGCTCAAGTTGAGCAGCATCGTCGTCGACTGATACAGGGCCAGTCCACCACCCCACGGGTAGTTTGCGGTGATGCTGTTCCCCTCCACGGTGACATTGTCGAACAGCACGTCGCTGTACCAGATCAGCGCACCACCACCGTAGCTGTTGCTTGAGCCGAACTCGGAGGTGTTGTCGGAGATGGTGGAGTTGCTGAGGGTGAAGTCGGCATAGTATGCGTAGAGACCGCCGCCGTAGCCACTGGTGACCTCGTTTCCGGTGATGATGAGGTCGTCGAGGGTCGGTGTGGAGTAAGACATGTAGACCCCGGCACCGCCCGTCGACTCCATGTAGCCGCCGGTGACGGTAAAGCCGCGCAGGATCGCCGCGGATGATTCTCCGTTGATGAAGGAGACAACCGGTCCAGTACCAGCCCCGTCGATGGTGGTGGTCTGGGGCCCCTCTACGGACTCAACCACGATGTCGTTTCCGCCGAAGTCAATCAGCTCGGCGTAGGTGCCGGGCTCCACGCAGATCCAGGGCTCGCCGGAATCAATGGCGCCCTGGATTGACGCATAGTCGGTGGGGACTATGGCCTCATCGATGAACGAGTCGCAGTTGGAGTCTGCACCATCGCAGATCTCCTCCGCGCCGGGGTAGATGGCGGCGGAGGTGTCGTCGCAGTCGGTGCTGTCGGCGCTGTAGTCCTTGGGCTGCACACACGCTGCGGTGGTGGCCTTGGGGTCCCCGAAGCCGTCTCCGTCCCAGTCTGCGTAGAACGTGCTGGCGTCGAGGACGCTGTCATCGGCCGCATCGATCAAGTCGTCGCAGTCGTTGTCGAAGCCGTCGCAGACCTCGTCGGCGTCGGGGTGGATGTCGGCGTTGGTGTCGTCGCACTCGACACAGGCTGCAAAGCCGTCGGCGTCAGCGTCGGCGTACTCGACGGCGCCGTCGCAGTTGTAGTCGGCGGGGTCGGTGCAGTCGTCCTCAGCGGCGCCGGGGTTGTAGGCGGCGTCTGAGTCGTCGCAGTCGGTGGCGTCTTCGACGAGCCCGGCACCGGCCTCGCAGCCCTCCGAGCTGGCTGCGGCGTCTCCGTAGCCGTCGCCGTCGCTGTCGCTGTAGAGCGTGAGGAGGACACCGTTGTCGATGTCGCCGTCGCAGTCGTTGTCCACACCGTCACAGGACTCCGTGTTGCCCGGATACGCTGTGGCGTCCGCGTCGTCACAGTCTGCATCCGCAGTGGAGCCGTCTCCATCGATGTCGACGTCAGCGGTCTCTTCGTCCTTGTCTCCGCAGCCGATGATCAGGGTGCCCAGCAGGGCGATAAGTAGTGTGCGTGTCATGGGGCCTCCTCAGGTCTCGTCGCGCAGTATGTCACACCTTTTTGACCTGAGCCTTTCTTCTGCCTGACTCACTCATCCTTGAGCATGATCATCAGACACATCTCATCGCTGGTCCCCTCCCCCCAATTGACGTCCTGGTCAGTGGGGTTGTCCCAGGCACAGGTCAGATCGACCGTCTCGCCCGCCTCGATCTGGATCGGCTCCTCCAGCAGGTAGTTCCGCTGCCAGTTGAAGTCCCAGTCCGGCACATCCAGCACACACCGCTCGCTTCCGTCGGCTTTCTTCACGCTCACCCTGCCGCTGACCCCGAGGGAGTGCATGTGGACGTGGCTGGCGTAGAGCTGGAACGGCTCGGCGGCCTCGTAGGAGACACCGTGGACGATCCCCTCGGACTGTGCGGGGATTTCCATGTCGCCCATCAGCCAGGAGATGTCTGCCCAGGGCTGAAACTTCACCGGCTTCTGCGGCTGCGTCTCGACCTGGAGGTTGAGCAGCGAGCGATCGGTGCCCTCGCTGCCGGTGCTGTTGTAGTGGACCTGGGTGACCATGATGGAGCCGGGCGGCACCTCGATGCCCAGCCCCTCCGGCAGCTGGAAGGCCCCGCCTCCAGGCGCCCACGGCCCCAGCCACTTGCTGGTCTTGAAGCTCTCGATGTCGCCGCCCGGCCCGCCATAGCAGGTGTAGCCCTCGCCCGACTCCGCCTCGTCGAGTGCCTGGAAGGTGTCGACATCTTCTGGGGCGATGATGAATGGGATGACGTGGTGGACGATGGCCTCGTTGCCCGGCTGGACCTCGTAGCCGGTCACCCAGACCGTCTCGTCGTAGGGCCAGTCGATGATGAAGCATCGGTAGTCATCGGGGGTGGTCTTGGGGGCGTAGTCGATGGGAAGCTCCAGTGTTGCGTCGACTCGCTCCAGCACCGGCGCCTGCCAGGGGGTGGCGGTGTTGGCGGTGTCTGGATCGCCCTCGGGGGTGCCAGACTCGACCCACAAGAGGATGGTGTCGATCTCCTGCTCGGTCAGCGAGAAGTCGTTCTGGTAGGAATTGCAGTCGTCGCCCGCCCCCCACGGCGGCATGGTGTGGCTGGCGACCGACTCCGCCACCGGGATCGACCACTCCGACACCGCCTCGAACGTGGTCAGCGAGAAGCCGCCGATGCCGTCGTCGGTGTGGCAGCCCACGCAGCTGTGCTCGATGATCGGGTGGACGTCGGCGTGCCAGGTCGGCGCGGTGTCTGGCTGGCCAGAGGCGCTGTCGGAGGCGGATGGTCCGCAGGCGACGAGGAGGAGGAGGGCGATTGTGTGCATGGAGACGATGTACCGCCAGCTGCTGCGCTGAGGGTGTCGAAACGCTTCGCTCCGGCTGTCGAAAGGCTTCGACAGTCTGGGCCGGGCTCAGGCCTCGGAGGCTGGCACTCTCAAGCTCAGCCTCAGCAGCGGGATCGCGATCAGCGCCAGCCCCAGGAAGGCGAAGCTCGCCCAGAACAGTCCGCGGGACTCGCTGCCCAGGAAGGCGACCAGATCCGCCTGGGTGCCCGGGTACACCTCGACCCGCCCCAGCTCCGGATCCGCGGCGATGCGGAGGTCACCCGATGGGGCCGCGGCCTCCAGGCGACCGATGATGAACACCTCCGCCTCCAATGCCAGCACGGTCTCCTGCACCTGATAGCCCCAGAGCGTGCCGGAGAGCGTCTCCTCGGCCTCTGCCAGCTGCTCAGGAGATGCCTGGAGCGCCTCTGGAGCCTCCTGGGTTGTGCTGGAGACGGCGTGCCAGCTGGTCTCGTGAGGGGTCCAGCGATCTCGCGGCAGCACGATCGTGTCTCTACCGACCGCGATGCGCACACTCTCCTCTGCCAGCACCAGGGGACCGAGGTTGTAGTGGTTGTAGTACGAGTTGCCCTGAGAGTCGGTGGCTGAGTACGCGAGGGAGTAGTCCACATAGACCGCCGCGCCGATCGCTCCGCTGTAGGGGCTGACCACCTCGGGAGCGGGTGCCAGCCGGCCCTCCACCCGGAGCGTCCCCCCGGGCTCCAAGCCGGTGAGCGGCTGGGCAAAGTACTCAACCTCCGCTTTCTTAGCCCGGGAGCCGAACTGGAAGCCCACGAAGCTCGCGCCCCATATGAGAAACCAGAGTATCGCGATGCCCCATTTCCACATGTGGTCCTCTCGGCTGTAGCCCCACTATCCTACGCGCCCAGCCAGGCCTTTCGTCGGGCCAGGGCGGCCTCGGGAGCGTCTTCGAGCAGCTCGAAGTAGACCACCGACTCCGGCGGTGCTTTGAGGGTGACCTCAAACGTCATCAGCACCCCACGACGGAAGGCGTGCAGGGTCAGCGTCTCGCCCGGCTTGCGATCCGCGCAGGTGGCGATCAGCTTGCCGCCGCACTTCAGCCCGTCGACTGCGATGACCACATCCCCCGCCGAGAGTCCGGCGTCCTGTGCCGCGCCGCCGTCGAGGACCGTGGTGACCTTGCTGCCACCCTCCGCAGACTTCGCCCGGATGCTGAGGCTGCCCCGGCTGCGGAGGACCTCGACGTCCTTGCTGCTGGCCTTGCCGCCCTTGTCGGTGGTCGACTCCATCGGGCGCCGCTTCAGGCTGACCGCGAACCCTGCGAGGATGTCCGCCATCGGCAGGTCGGTGGTTCCGCGCAGCGCGAGGTCGAAGAACCCGGTGAGGTCCTCGCCCAGCAGCTCCGCAGCGATCTTCTCCACGCCATCTTCTGGCACCCCGATCCCGGGCTTGCCGTGGCGTGCCCAGAGGGTCCGCATCACGTCGTCGAGGCAGACCCGGCCGTCTGAACGCTGCCGGAGGGTGAGGTCCAGCGCCAGGGCGATCAGCGCGCCCTTGGTGTAGTAGCTGATCGTCGCGTTGGTGGAGTTCTCATTGGACCGGTACAGCTTGACCCAGGCATCAAAGCTGGAGTCTGTGACGGACTGCTTGAATCGGCCACTTGCGGTGAACACCCGGGTCGCGGACTTTCCGATGAGGGTGAGGTACTGCTCGGTGCTGATCAGCCCGGCACGCAGCAGGCAGAGGTCGTCGAAGTAGGAGGTGATGCCCTCAAACGCCCACAGCTGGGTGGTGTAGCCCTCGGTGGAGAGGTCGTAGGGAAGGTACGCCTCGGGCTTGATGCGCTTGATGTTCCAGAGGTGGAAGTACTCGTGGCTGATCAGCCCCAGCAGGTTGATGTAGTCGTCGCTGCGCTCGGTCTGGTCGGTCTGGGGCAGGCCGCTGCGGGGATGGATGAGCGCGGTGGAGTCGCGGTGCTCCAGGCCGCCGTAGCCGTTGGTCTCCACCGTGAGCTGGAACAGGTAGCGCTCCATCGGCAGGCCGCCGAACATCTCAGAGAACACCGAGCAGATGGCCTGGCTGTCTGCCGCGAGGAGGTCCAGGTCGCCGCTGTGGGTGCCGGTCACCGCGAACTCATGGTGCACGCCAGCGACCTCGAAGCCCGCCAGATCGAAGGTGCCCATCTCGACGGGGTGGTCGACCAGCGCGTCGTAGTCCGCCGCGAGGAAGTTCCCGAAGTCATGCTGCCCGCCGCTGACTCTCGGCAGGGTCGTGGCGACCTTCCAGCCGACGCACTTCGGGTCGGTCGGGGCGTGGAGGGTGACGGCGTGGGGCTGATCGGCGAAGCCCTCGGGGGAGAGGAACAGCGAGGTGCCGTTGAAGAAGCCGTGGGTCTGGTCGAGGTGGGCCTTTCGCACCGAGAGGTCCCAGGCGTAGATCTCATAGGTGAGGATCAGCGGGCCCGCTGCTCCGGTCACCGACCAGGCGCGCTTGTCGACCTTGGTCACCGCCACCGGTCCGGTTGAGTCTGCTCCCGATATCTGCACGATGTGCTGGGAGAACTCGCGGATCATGTAGGAGCCGGGGATCCAGGTCGGCAGGGTGAAGACCTGCACGGCGGCTGGCTGCGCGACGGTCACCGAGACGGTGAACAGGTGGGCGCCGGGGTGGGAAGGCGTGACTTGGTAGGTGATGGGAGCATTCATGAGACCCATCGTAACGGGTTGTCCGTTGAGGTTCAGGACGGTCCCTTGAGCCTGCGGACGGTGGCCGCAGGGCGGGGATTCAGAGCGGATGTCCGGCTGGGGGTCGCAGGGGAGCGGCGACTGGAGAGAGGCGACGTAAGGCGGCGAATGGATGGAGTGTAGCCCCCTTGAGCGCAGCGCCATGAGCGGACCAGAGGTCTGCGGTGGTGCGGAGTGGTCAGAGAAAGCGCGGTGAGACGATGAGTGCCCTCAGCTAGCTCGTGGAGGGAGCACCCTCCACATCCCATCGCCACGACGCTGAGAAGCCCGAAGGGCGAGCAGTACAGGTCGGCAACATCGAAAGCAGAGATGGGAGCGTCGCCAGAGTGAGGCGGTGATTCCAGCGACGTCTCCGTCTGACGGTGCCGAGCGTTGGCATCACCTCTAAGCTCCAGTGGGGCGAGAAGCGTGGGTATTGATGTTGCCTGCCCTGCACTGCTTGCCTCTGGCTTCGCAGCCTCGTGGCGATGGATTCCGAAGGGTGCTCTCTCACCGGGAGGCTGAGGTTCGCCATCGTCGGCGCCATGCTTTTTCTGGCCACTTCGCACCAACGCAGCCCTTCGCTTCGCTCCGGCCTGCTTGTGGCGCTGCGCTCAAGGGGGGCTGCACTCCATCCATTCGCCGCCTTACGTCGGCTCTCTCCGGGAGTGCCCGCCTTGCGGTCGCCCCCCTGCGACCCCCCAGCATGACACCAATTACTCACCACACCACGCGCCCTCACAGGACCGTCCTGAACCGCAACGGGCACCGCATTGCTCCCCCACCAGAGGCCCTCTTCGGCGCCAAAGCGTGAATAATCAATGTCCATGCTCCTCACCCTGCTGCTCCTCTCCGCCCACGCCCGCCAGGAGACCTACTGTGTGGGCGGCTACCAGGGAGACCCGCCCGACCTCACCGCCACCGCCTGCAACACCCCGGCGATCCGCCGACACCACCGCCGCTGGCACCACCACACCTACGTGACCAGGGACGGGGTCTGCTACGACTGCTGGGACGAGCGTGACAACAGCTGTGTGACCGACTTCCTCAGGGACAACCCTGACTACAAGCGGGCCTACAAGAAGGGCTGCGGGCAGCAGGACAACCTCTCCGACCTCATCGCCCACATCGTCGCGGGCCTCCCTGCCGGGGCACAGGCTGAGCCCCCGCCGAGTGTAGAGGTCCCGCTGGACACGGTGGTCACCGCACCGCAGGCCGACCACCCCCCGATGGCCGGCGAGACCATCACCCTGACCGGCGCAGTCCGAGACAGTGCGGGCAACCTCGTGCCGGTCGACGGCGGTCACTTCGAGCTGATCGACGACAGCGGCGGCTCCACGACCGTCCCTGGCACCCGCCAGCCCGACGGCACCGTCACCGCCGAGATCCCGCTCTCACAGGGCACCCCGCAGGTCCGGTTCGTGCCCGACCTGCCCGAGCGCCCCGGCGAGACCCTCATCCTCTCCGACGACGTGCTGCGCCTCTCCGTCCGCCCCGCACTCAACCTCGCGGTGCCCCCCGTCCTCGACTTCGGCACCATCCCCGCCGGATCCGCCACCCGAGAGACCTGCCAGCGCCTGGATCTCACCGGCTCGGACTTCCTCTCAGACGTGACCTGGACCCTCACAACCACCGGGCTCGATGGCTGCGAGGCGGTGCCGCTTCGGCTGGTTGGTGACGACCTGCGCGACCCCGTCGAGGGAGCGCAGACCCTCACTCTGACCGCCGCAGACCCGGTCCTGACCTTCTGCCTCAAGGTGCCGTGGTGCGCCTCCGACACCAGCACCGACGCCACCACGCTGCGCCTCGTCCCCCAGGATGCCCGGTTCCCCGACCGCGCTGTGACCGTGCCGATGCACTGGGAGGTCTCCGGCAAGAGCTGGCTGCGCTGCAACGGGGTGTGGATGAAGCCGCTGGGCCTGGTCGCCGGGCTGCTGATCATCCTGCTCGGCTTCGTGCGTCCCCAGCGCTTCCCCAACGAAGCCGCCATCCTGCTCGCCGGCTCGCTCAAGGGCCTCAAGCGCGCCACCCCGGTCCGCCTGCGCGACTGTCCCGGCTCAGGCCCCGGGTTCTACCGAGACGCCCGGCTCGGGGTGTTTGCGGAGGGCAACGTCGGCCGGCTCAAGCGTGGGGCGGTGGTGGTGCTTCGGGCCACAGCCCAGGGGGTGGTGATGGAGCCGGTCGCTGGGCTGGAGCAGCTGGACAAGCGCACGAGTCAGTGGGGTGCGGTGGAGCTGAACGATGGGCGGGTCATGCCCAGCCCTCGGGACGTGTTCCGGACCGGAGAGCTGATCTTTCGGGTCGAGGTAGACTGAATCTCCCCGTCAGTGGGATGCTGCGAGTCCGATGAGCCTGCTTTCCATGCTCGGGACCGCACAGGGATAACGTGGCCTTCTGCCACAACCTACCGGTGAATGAACTCCAGAAATTCCCGTTTCAGACCGCCATCCGTCTGAAACAGACCCAACATCCGGCTGGTGATCATGCTCACCCCCGTCTTGTGGACGCCACGTGTCGTCATGCAGTGATGCGTCGCATCGATCACCACCGCGACTCCGCGAGGCTGCAGCCCGTTCTGAATTGCCTCGGCGATCTGCACCGTCAGCTTCTCCTGGATCTGCATCCGGCGGGCGTAGACCTCCACCACTCGGGCCAGCTTGCTGATGCCGACCACCCGCCGGTCGGGCAGGTAGCCGATGTGGACCTTGCCGATGATCGGGGAGAGGTGGTGCTCGCAGTGGCTCTCCAGGCGGATGTCCCGCAGCACGATCAGCTCGTCGTAGCCCTCGATTTCATCGAAGGTCCGGTTGAGGATCGCGGCGGGGTCTTCGGTGTAGCCGGCGAAGAACTCGGAGTATGCACGGGTCACCCGACCCGGTGTGCCCAGGAGCCCCTCTCGATTCGGGTCGTCGCCTGCCCAGCGCAGGAGGGTGCGTACAGCCTCTTCGGCTTCTTCTCTGGTTGGCTTCATGCTCGCGCCTGCTTCCGACGCCGGATGAGGTAGCGGCTGCGCTTGAGGCGGCTGGAGTGCTCCAGCAGGGTGACGCCCTGGAGGTGATCCAGCTCGTGCTGGATGACGATGGCGGGGAACTCCTCGAACCAGCGCTCCTGGGGGGCGCCGTGGCCGTCTTGCCAGGTCACCCGGATGCGACGAGACCGCTTGACGTCGAGGTAGTAGTCCGGCACCGAGAGGCAGGACTCCTCGTAGGTGATCAGATCGCGGCTGCGCTCAGCGATGACCGGGTTGACCATGAACAGGAGGTCGAGGTGCTTGTTGCCGTCGTCGTCCTCCTCGTTGCCCGGGTCCGCGACGATGATGCGGCGGCTGTCGCCCACCTGGGGCGCAGCGAGGCCGACACCCGGGGCGGCGTACATCGTCTCGGCCATGTCCGCGAGCAGCTGGCGCAGGGCCGGGGTGAACTCATCGTCCGTGACCGGCCGGGCCTTCAGGGAGAGGGTGGGGTGAGGCGCCTCAAGGATGGTCAGGATCGCCATGGTCGCTCCGTAGGGTGAGGCCGGGGTCTAACCCGTTGCGCTGGTCGATCTTGAAGCATGCGACACCCGCTGAGGCACAGGACGGTCCTTTGAGCCTTCGGGGGGTGGTGAGCACACGGGTGTCATGCTGGGGGGTCGCAGGGGGAGCGGCGACTGGAGAGAGACGCCGTAAGGCGGTGAATGGAGAGAGTGCAGCCCCCCTTGAGCGCAGCGCCATGAGCGGACCAGAGGTCTGCGTTGGTGCGGAGTGGCCAGAAAAAAGAAGGGCGCCGACGATGGCGGAACTCAACCATCCGGTGAGGGAGCACCCTTCGGAATCGAGAGCCACGAGGCTGAGAGCGCCCCTGGCTGAGAAGACCGAAGGGCGAGCAGGACAGGTCGGCACTATCCAAAGCAGAGATCGGCGAAGCCTTGAAGTGCGGCGGTACTGCAAACCCCGTCTCCGTCCTTGGGCTGAGGGCGCCCCCGGCGCTGATCGCCACGGGTCCCCTCCGCGGTCCGCGCTTCACTCCCTGTCGGCGTCCGTTCTCAAAGCCACTGCCGACCTCACCAGCCTCGGGTCGCTTGCTGCCTCCGGGGCCGCCAGAGAATCTGGCGTGCGGCCCCACCCCGAATCGACAATCAGCCCGTCTCCGACCGGCACTTGTCGAACTTCAGGCGGGTAAATCAGGCAGCCACCTGACCGGCTCCGGATGCCTCCGACCGGCTGCTGCCCCAAAACAACCCGTGCAGCCACTCCCCTCACAGACCACGCCCCGGATACCAGTGCTCATGCCCCGTCATCAAGTCTTCGAGCTGGGCGATCTGCCCTGGGTGCCGATCCGCTTCAAGCACTACCTCACCGACGTCCTCTCCATCGCCGGCACCGTCGGGGAGCGGCTGGGGGATGCGTTCTGCCTCGAACCCCTGCTCGATGAGGTCGCAGAGATCCTCGGCGAGAGTGGGCGCATCATCGACCTGTGCTCTGGCGCAGCCGTTCCCCCGATGGCACTTCGGAAGCGGCTCCTGGCCCGGGGCATCAAGGCCGACGTGGTGCTGACCGACCTGCACCCCAACCTCGACGCCTTCCGCCGTGCCGCACAGGCCGACGGCTGCGATTTCCGCGCCGAGCCCATCGATGCGACCAACGTGCCCGACGACCTCACCGGTCTGCGCACCGTCTTCAACGCCTTCCACCACTTCCCGCCGCCCCTGGCCCGCCGAATCCTCAAGGACGCACACGACAGCCGGCAGGGCATCCTCATCGTCGAGATCCCCCACCGCAGCGTCTTCGGCGCGCTGAGTCTCGGCACGTTCGGTGCGCTCGCCCTCGCCCTCACCCCGCTGATCCGCCCGCTGTCTCCGGGCCGGCTGCTGTGGACCTACGCCCTCCCGTTGGTTCCACTGATGGTTGGCATCGACGGGGTCATGTCGAGCATCCGGGCCTACGACACCGCCGAGCTGGCCGCGCTGACGGCGGGGCTGGATGTGGACTACACCTGGCGCATCACCCGGACCCGAGGGGCGGGCGCCCTGCTGCCGGTGACGGTGCTCCTGGGGCGACCGACTCCGCATGAGGATAATGCGGGTTAGCGCATAGCCCTGCCTGGAGCCCCCACGATGCCATTCGGTCGAATTCCCCGCTTCTCCCCCAGCTTCTCCCCCAAAGAAGCCCTCATGTCCGCCCGCTATCTGCTCCGGGACGGTCCCGACGACGAGATGGTCGCGAAGTTCGAGAAGGAATTCGCCAGCTACATCGGCGCCACCCACGCCGTCATGGTCCCCAGCGCCCGATACGGCTTCTACCTGCTGCTCCAGGCCATGGGCATCGGCGAGGGCGACGAAGTGATCGTGCCGGCGATGACCTACTTCGCCATCCCCGCCATGGTCCCGCTGACGGGCGCGAAGCCGGTGTTTGCCGACATCGGCCTGCGCACCCACGTCCTCGACCCGGCCGCCTTCGAGGCCGCGATCACCCCGCGCACCAGGGCGGTGGTGCCGACCCACCTGTTTGGCACCCCCTGCGACATGGACGCGATCAACGCCATCGCCAAGAAGCACAACATCAAGGTCATCGAGGACTGTGCGCAGTCCACCGGCGCCCGCTACAAGCTCAAGCGGGTCGGCAACCTCGGGGACTGTGCCTACTACACCTTCGGGCTGACCAAGAACATCACCACCCTCTCCGGCGCGATGATCACCACCGACGACAAGGCGGTGGC
>JBLHNG010000123.1:0-14010 GCA_047621685.1 Myxococcota bacterium
CGGTCATGCTTCCGGACACGACCCTCTTGAGATCCGTCCAGAGGACTCGCGCCCGGAAAAGATGGGGTCGTCCCAAAGGGACGAGGGAGTGGGGAAGATGCCGAGCAATACTGGCTGGGTCAGCGTCTGGTTGAAGAGGGCGAACTGGCGAAAGGAATCCAGATGCTCCAGACCACCTGCCCACCGCTCCTCGTGCTGCTCAACGGAGCCCCATGAGCCTGCTCCTGGTGCTTGCCTGCACCAATCCTCCAGCATCTCCCGCCGACACCTCGCCCACCGACACCAGCCCAGAGACCAGCACCGACACCGGGGTTGTTGCCGCGACCATCACCGCGCTCACTGCTGTGCCCGCTGAGGAGATCCCGGCGGTTGTCATTGCTTCCTGGCACACCGATGCCGAGGCCCCCGGGACCATCACCTTCGGCACCGGCAAGACCACCCTCGCCGAGATCACGGCCACTGACGAGGGCGGCGGGAGCTGGTCGGCAGTGCTCGTCGGCCTGCCCCCGCTGACCGATGGCTGGTTGACCGTCCGCCACGGTGAAGTCACCGCTGAGACCACCGTGACCACCGGTGAAGGCCCAGACCTCGCCGAGGCGCACACGCTCACCGGCTCGGGCAGCGGCTACGTGCTCACCAGCATGCTCCGCGACGACGGCGCCAGCATGATCCCCGTCATCTTCAACGCCGATGGGCAGCCGGTGTGGTGGCATCAGTGGTCGGTCCTCCGCGAGGGCTACACCAGCCGGGTGTGGCTCGTTGATGGGCGCATCCTCTACAACATCTACCGAATCTCCACGGAGGAAGAGGTCGACTTCAGCGGACTGGTCTCCGTCAGCTTCGACGGCAGCGATGTGCAGTCCACCCCGCTGGACAACCACCACCACGACTTCTGGCTGCACGACGACGGCACGCTGGCCTGGCTGGAGTACGACTGGCGAGAGGAAGACGGCGCCCGCATTGCCGGCGATGTGTTGATGATTCAGGAGCCCGACGGAACCCGATACCCGCTGTGGTCCTCCCTCGATGCGCTCACGCTCTCCCCCACCAAAGAGTCCTTCAAGACCCTGGCCAACCAGCTGGAGTACAGCGCGGCAGACAACGCCTACTACATCGGTCTTCGGGAGGTCAATGCCATCGTCCGGGTCAACGCAGGCACCGGGGCGACGGACTGGGTGCTGGGCGGGGAGCTGGACGGGTTTGCCCTGGAGGACCCTTTCCGCCACCAGCACGGCATCGAGCGCACTGAAGACGGCCTGATCGTCTTTGACAACGACGGCGGCGATCAGTCTCGGGTGCAGACCTTCAGCCTCGACGGCGGCGTCGCCACAGCCACCCACACCCACACCGCCGACCCGCCTCGCGACACTCCGTACTTCGGTGGCATCGACCTGCTCGAAGATGGCATGGTCATCACCTGGGGCCGCGAGGGCATCATCGAGCGCCTCGACAGCAGCGGTGCCATCACCCAGACCATCGAGTTTGGTGCTGCTGACCTCGGCTTTGTGCACTGGGAAGCCGAGCTGTATTGATCCCGGCCATCCGGCTACTCCGGGTAGTTCAGCGCAATCTCCGAGTCGACCAGATCCACCAGCTGCTGGAGGCCAAACGCGGGCAGTGGTTTGCCGTTCACGAAGAAGGTCGGCGTCTTCTTCACACCCAACGTCTCGCAGTCAGCGATCTCCTGCTTCACGAATGCGTCGGCCTCGGGTCGGGCCATGTCGGCCCGGAGTCGATCCACGTCAGCACCGGTGGCTGGCAGGAACTCCCACACCTTCTCGGGCTCGGGATGGTGGTGGCTCGCCCAGGCTCCCTGGGTCGCGAACATCATCTCAAGGACTTGCCAGTACTTGTCCTGGCTTGATGCCGCCATGAGCATCTTGACCATGGTGTCGGAGCCCTGGTGGAAGGGCGCATAGCGAATCACCAGCTTGATCTTCTCGGCGTTCGCAGCCATGATCTCCTTGACCGGTGCATAGAATTTCGCACATGTCTCGCAGCCTGGGTCCAGGAACTCGACGATCACCACTTTGGCGTTGTCGGGTCCGACTGTGTGCGAGTCGGCACGGATCATCACATCGGCATTCTCGAATGCCTTCGCAGCAGTCTCTTCGGCCTTGTCGCCTTTGTAGGCCATGGCGCCGATGAGGAATGCCAACACCAGGCCCACGGCCGACGCGATGACGATGGCTTGTTTGTTCATTTGAGCCTCTTCTTGAGAGCGAGCATGAGCCCGATCATGGTGGTGAACGACAGGAGCGATAGCATTGGGATGGACAGGAATCCAAAGAGCTGCATGGTCACGTCGGTGCATGACACGCCCTGGGTGCACGGTGCCGCACTCTCGGGAATGACACCGGACTGCAGACCCAGGTGGTACAGCGCGATGAGCCAGCCGATGACCGCCAGGGGCAGTGCATAGCGCACGGCGCGGACATCGAAGCGGTGGCTGGCGGTGGGCATCAGGCCCATGAAGAGCACGATGGGCAGGGGGA
The DNA here is from genome assembly GCA_047621685.1 of Myxococcota bacterium. Taxonomy (GTDB): domain Bacteria; phylum Myxococcota_A; class UBA796; order UBA796; family UBA796; genus JAQXDW01. The sequence goes on from JBLHNG010000123.1 coordinate 2,496, forward strand.
ACATGAAGATGCGCTGGTACCAGCACAGCGAGCACGGCGGCAGCTCCATGACCTCGGAGAAGAACATGCTTCCCAGCGTGGATGCGGTTGCGATCAGCCAGGCTGCGAACAGGAATTCCCAGCCGGGCTCGTGCTGTGTGGGCTCGTTCATGTCCGATAGCTACCCCGCCGGTCCTTGTCTGGCGGGCCATCCTCGACGAGATCGTGGGTATTTCCTCCAAGAAGAAATAGTCGGTGTAGCCCGACACAAACGACCCAGGAAGACACAGCATGCGCCCATGGGATTGCCTCGACTACGAAGCCGTTCCCCACAACGACGGCACCCTCTACCTGATGAGCCGTGGCTCGGAGTTCGTGATCCACGTCGACGGGCGTGAGCTGATGAGCAATCGCATGCACGGATCGGAGGACGCCCTCGCTGACTTTGCCATCGACCGCATGGCCCCAGACGAGGATGCTCAGGTGTTGGTGGGTGGGCTCGGAATGGGCTTCACGCTCTCCGCAGTGCTGCGTCGGCTCGGTCCCAATGGCCGGACCACCGTCGCGGAGCTGATGCCGGCCGTTGTGAGGTGGAATGAGGAGTACGTCGGCAAGGCGGCTGGCTACCCCCTGCGAGACCCGCGGGTCGATGTCTATGTCGGCGATGTCGGTGATCTGGTGGAGAATCCCCCCACGCGCTGGTCGGCGATTCTCCTCGACGTCGACAACGGCCCCAATGCCCTCACCCGTCCCTCCAACGGCTGGCTCTACACCCCGCACGGGCTGGCGTCGGCTCGAGACGCGCTGCGAGAGGGCGGCGTCCTCGGCATCTGGTCTGCCGCCACCGACGACTCCCTCACCGAGCGACTCGTCGAGATGGGCTTCGAGGTCGAGAGGCTGCCGTTCACCGAATACGGCCGACCGACCAAAGACGACAGCGGCACGCACATACTCTGGATGGCCCGTGTGGCGACAGAGGCGGTACAGCCGTAGCGCTCTTGCTGCCCTGACAGCCCACAGACATCAAACCCACCGTCTACCGCCCCAGCGCCCGGTCAATGTTGCGGCGGAGCTTCTTCTTGGCCTTGAGGATGGAGCGAAGCATCCGATCGACCGCTGTGTCGACCTCGATTCCGGCAATCCAGTCCTGCAGCTCGGCCTGACCGGTCGCTTCCCGAGAGATGCCGTCGTAGTCCATGTCCACCAGACGCGATCCATAAAACGGCATCTGGGTGATGCCGTGGCTGCCGAAGCCCAGCGGATCGGCGGTCCAGTCGGGGTGGATGTACTGATCGCTGTCCGGGTCGTCGTGCTCAGTGCTTCGGGTGCGGACGGAGATGCGCTGGAAGACGTAGCTGGCCATCGGCGATCCAGGATGGATCAGCACTCGGAAGGTGCCGTCGCCCTCGATGTAGCCGTTCTGGTAGCCCTCGTGCTCCACACCATCAAACACCAGGTGCTTCCACATCGAGGTCTGCCGTGGATCCTGCGCGGTGAGGGTGTCGGTCTCCATCCACATCCACGGCGCAGTCTCCGACATCATGCCCTTTGTGCCGTGGCAGCTCCCGCAGTTGACGTGCAGGTAGCCCATGGCCTGCTGCTCGTCTTTGGTGCCCGGGAGGCGCAGCAGAGGCAGATCGACCTCGGCGACCGGATGAGTCAGCAGCTCCTCTTCGCTGAGCTGGCGGAGCGTGAGCGTGCTGACCTCCGCTTGAGGGTTGAGCAGGATCGCAGAGACTCCGATGGGCATGTCGGCTTCGTCGTTGCGGTGACAGCCCTCGCACTGCTGCCAGCTGGGGACCTCCCAGCCGGTCCCGCGCACGTCGTTGGCGCCCTCGCCGTCGTTACGCTTCGCGTTGGTGCCGTCGTCGTTCCAGACGTAGCTCATCGCCTCCCACTTCTCCTCACCCGCCTCGTCGGAGGTGTACTCCAGGCACTTGACCATCAGCCGCGTCTCGACCACCACGCTGATGTCGCCATCGCTGATCGGGGCGCTGGGGTTGCGGGTGGTGGTGAATTCCTTCCAGACCTGTGTGCCCATCGGGAAGACCCAGTAGTCCTGATCGGCGTTGTCGATCGTTCCCCCTTCCGGAAGCTGGAGCCAGCGGCGCTTCTTGGAGAAGTCCGACCACAGGACATAGGCGGGCTCAAACAGGCGCGCGCTGTCGGCGATCTGTCGGGCTTCGAAGTCGCTGTACAGGGTAGTCTCGCTGAGGTCGTCGGGGACCTCAGCGCAGTCCCAGGGACGCTCAGGGGTGGGGTCTGGTTCAGACTGCGCCAGGGCGAAGGGACTGAACAGGACAAGGGTGGCAACCACCGCCGCTTTTGGGGACATCGTGTGTGGGAACATCGTGTGTGGGAACATAGTGTGTGTCTCGCTTTCGATGACGGGAGGGAGTGCCGCATAGTCGGTCGGTCTCTACGAGAACACGGCGTTTGATAATAAGAGAATACAGCCGGTATCAATTGGTTTCAGGCTGTTGGTGAAATCGGCTCACACCCGGTGAGCTGACCTGCTCAGCGAGCTGCGAGCGACAGTCGGGGGTGGGTCGGTTCAACCATACATGCCGCCAGCACACCTCTGGGATCAGTCCATCGCCTGGGTGCCGACGCTCCGCCATTCAAGCTCTCCCGTCGAATCAAACCAGTGCAAACGCCTGAGATCTCCGCCAAGATGACCTGCACAGGAGTCCCCATGCTTCCCCTGCTGTTTCTGTCCCCGGCCATGGCATTTGATGTCCTCATCATCTACGACACCACCGCCGAAGACACCCCCGACCTCGTCAAGGCACTGGAGGGTGCAGGCCTCAGCGTCACCCTCAGCGACGATCCCGAGTATGACTACGACGGCACCAACCCAGCTCCAGATGCGTTCAACGCCGTCATCCACCTCAACGGGAGCAGCTACGCGACGTCCATGTCCGATGCCGGACAGCTCGCCCTGGCCAACTACGTCTACAGCGGTGGCGGCTTCATCAGCACCGAGTGGAACGCCTATGCGCAGCACTTCAACTACATGACGAACATGAACGAGCTGATCCTGCTGGACCGTGTCGGTGGGTACGAGGGCTCCTTGGAGTACGAAATCGTCAAGGCGAAGTCGAGCCATCCGGTGCTCAACAGCATCCCGAGCTCTTTCACCTTCACCGGCGGTACCAACACTGGGCCGGCGGCCTCATTTAAGTCCGATCCGGCCGAGGTGCTGATGATGGACGGCGATGGCAACGACGCAGTGGTCGTTCGAGAGCACAACCTCGGTCGGATCGTCTCGTTCAGCCACGCAGCCAATTACGGCTCCTATGGAACCCTGGCGAACAGTGACATCCAGCAACTCTTCATCAACGCCGTGGAGTGGGCCGCGAGCTGTGACATCGACGGCGACGGCTATGACAGCGATCGGGGGTCCTGCGGCGGGCTGGACTGCGATGACTCAGAGGCCACCACCAACCCTGACGCCGTCGAGGTGTGCGACAGCATCGACAACGACTGCGACGGTGCCGCGGATGGGCCGGACTCGATCGATGTGGTGACCTTCTACGCTGACGCGGACGGCGATGGCTATGGAGATGCCGGGACTGCGAGTGCCGACTGCGAGATTCCCTCTGGTGCAGTGCTGGATGACACGGACTGCGACGACGGGGCTGGCGACGTGTTTCCCGGAGCCACCGAGACCGCCTACGACAGCATCGACCAGGACTGCGATGGTTCCGATCTCTGCGACGTTGACGGCGACGGCGGGGAGGCTGGGGAGTGCGGCGGAACGGACTGCGACGATGCCGATGCCACGATCAACGCCGACGCCGAGGAGGTCTACTACGACGGAGTGGACGCCGACTGTGACGGGGAGAGTGACTTCGACGCCGACGCTGACGGCGAGGATGCTGTTGCCGGGGGTGGGACAGACTGCGACGACGCTGATGCCGCCATCAACACTGCGGCGGAGGACATCGCAGACGACGGCATCGACCAGGACTGCGACGGCATCGACGCGGTGACTTCCGAAGATGAGGTCATCACGGACGGCCAGGACGACAAGAGCTGCGCCACCGCAACCCCCAGCGGCGCGCTCGGCATGTTGGCTGGACTGGCGATGATGATCGGGCTGCGTCGGCGGGAGTGAGTCTGTTCTCAGCCCCGGCTCAGAGCAGCTTGCCGATGGCTTCTCGGAGCTTCACGCCGCCGAGGTGCAGGACGAACTCCCGGACCATCGGGTTGGTCGTGAGCATCTTGCGGAAGCCCGAGTCGGCGAGCAGCTCGTGGGGTGGGGGCAGGTTGGCACCGGCCAGTCCGGTCAGCGAGAACTCCTTCATCACCTCCAGCGAGCGCTGGATCTCGAAGCTCATGTCCAGCTCGCCCTGGGCCTGCCCGAGCATTGACGCCAGACCTTCCGCCCGACCATCGATGAACTTCTCGAAGCCATCTTCCGTCGAGGTCTCGATGTAGCGGGCGGTCGTGTCACCGAGGTTCCAGAATCCGTGGCTGCTGCCGCGGGGCTTGAGGACGTGGCTGCCCGGACCGGCGGTGAACCGGATCCCGTCGACGCCGCCGACCTCAAAGTTCAGCTCGCCCTCGATGATGTACATGTGCTGGTCTTCGTTGACGTGGGAGTGGAACGCCAGCAGCTCCCCCGGGCGCACCTCGCCCTCCATGATCGAGAAGTGACCGGAGAGTCGGCTGGGCCTGAAGATCATCTTCATGTCGCTGGCGGTGGCTTCTCCCTGGCCGGGGTGAACAACGAGATCGGCTGCATTGAGGGGGGTCATTGGATACTCCTGAGGCCTCGGCGGTGTGCCGTCGGTGACTCAAAAGTAGGGCAGCGACCGAGGGCCTCCCAGGACACTTCCCGACGCAGACCGGACGAATCCCGCCCCGATCAAGCCTGGGCTCGAAAACCCGCTGGCGTTGCCCCGGTCCACCGCTTGAATGCCCGGCGAAAGGCCCGATCATCGGAGTATCCAAGTAGAAACGCGACCTCATCAACCGACAGCCGCTCGTCGGACAGGAGGCGCCGGGCGTTGGCCTCGCGGACCTCCTCGATGAGGCTGCGAAGGGACGCGCCGTGCTTTGCGGTGAACCGCTGGAGGGTCCGCACGCTCATGCCCATTCGCTGGGCGAGCGACTCGGCGCTGTAGTCGGAGCAGTGAGCCAGCATCGCGAGCTGGGCCCGGACGCGATCCAGCGGCTCGTCCTTGATGCGGGCCAGGAGTCCCTGCTCGACGAGGGCGAGGTGAGACTCGATGAACTGGTACATCCGGGTGTCGGTCTGAGCCGGTTTTTTCTCCAGCTGTTGTGCATCGAACACCATCGCGTTCCGATCGCAGCCAAACTGAACCGGGACAGCAAACCAGGACTCATACTTCGCGATGGGAGCGTTGGGTGAGTGGGCGAATTCGATCCGCACCATGCTGCCCTGGATGCCGAGCAGCTCTCGACCGAGCCGTGCCCCCAACGCCACTGCTGCCTCTGCGCCATGTCCACCATCGACGGCATCCATTTGATGGTCGAGGATGAGCGCGGTCGTATCAGCGCTGTCGATGATGGACATGTGCAGCCCGCCAGACAGCACCTTGTCGTAGCGCGAAAACAGCGACAACATCGCGCGCTGGGTCGGTGAGAACCGGGCGGCCTGTGCCAGCGGACCAAACACCGACATCGGGGCGGCTGTGGCCATCTCCAGCGCGATCGCCTGTCCAGGAAAGCGCTCACCGATCAGCCTCCAGGCGCTGCCGAGGACCTGATCCGGGAGCCGGGCCTCTGGATCGACCAGTGCCTCAAGCGAGGTGCCTGTGGCTTCGAGCATCGCTTCGAGCAGGATGCCCCTGGAGAGCCCGAACAGCATCACCGCCGAGACAACACTCGCCCGGGTCCCGGCCCGCTCCAGCTTGACGTGTTCTGTCCCGTGCTTGTCGTCCATGGTCCTGGCTGGGTGTGGGGAATCGGCCCACGTTCAGGATGCCACAGTCCCCCACACGGAGCATTCGATGACCCCCCACTCTCAGGCCCCTTCTGCACGCATCATCGCCGACTATCTTCGCGCCAAGGATGCCCAGGTGCCGCTCCTATACCAGCGCGTCTTCACAGCCGATGCACGCTTCGTCACCATCTTTCACGTCCCCAGTCCGTTCGGTGAGACCCCTCCCCAGGAGGGACTTCCGGCGATCACCCGGACCTTCCGGATGATGGGTGCCCACAACGAGAACATCGTCACGGTCGTTCCGGTGGAGTCCCTGGTGCAGCGCGACGGGATCCTCACCAGTCGATGGGTCGTCGCCATGACCCGACGAGATGGCACCGGTGGCTTCTCCGGGTGGGGCAGCTACCGGTGGACCCTGGACGACACCGGCACCCGTGCGCGAGAGCTGGAGGTCACCTTTGAGGGGATGGCGGCGCTCTCCAACGCCGAAGCGCCAGCGGTGCTCTCTCGACTGCTCGATCTCTCTCACCCATGGTGCATGCAGGCGGATCTGATCGAGGCGATCTCTGACCTCCCCCAACTTGAGACACTGCACGACTGGCTGTGAGCTTCAGTCATGCGGCTGTCGTAGCCATCACGCGGTCGCGACGAGCATCGCGGCGTCCGCCTCCTCCACCAGCTTGCGCACAATCCGCCCAATGGAGGCGCGGTCGGTGCACTGGTCGATGGCGGCCTTGAGCTGCTCCAGCTCCGGCTTGCTCCAGACCGTCTTGAGCAGCCCGGTCCCACGCAGCAGGCTCAGCAGCAGGTCTTCCCGACCCGGTGGGCTGTGTCGGGGCGCGGTGCTCACGTGCTGGCGTAGGTGCTCGATGAGGGTCTCCTCAGGGGAGGCTGGCAGCCAAACCCCTACCAGTGGACCGGGCTCGATACCATCGCCTACCAGCGCGTCGAGCTGACGGCGTGGCGGGATGACTGGGAGGTGGGTGTCCGGACACCCGACGGAGCCTCCACCCTGTCTCGGGATCCCAGCCAAAGCCCGGCCCACCGCACCGACATGGGCAGCTTCTGGCTGGAGGCGGAGTTGCTCGATGTGGCCGGGCACGATCTGACGATCACCCTGGTGACCTGCCAGCAGCGGGGACCGCTACTCCAGTGCCTCCTCCCACAGCTGGAGGAAGCGCTCGGAAGAACGAAGCATCGAGTCGAGGTCGGTGCCGGTCTCCGCCACCCGCTGCCAGTGCTCCCCCAGCAGCCCGGGGTGGGCGAGTCCGCGGCGATCGATGCCGAGGGTGGCGTCTTCAGCAGGTGCGCACCCACCGCGACCATGAGTCGGGCCGGAGTGAGAGAGCCAGCCGTTCCAGTCCGATGACCAGCCGGTCGAGAGCTGCGTTCGCTGCTGCGGTGTCAGGGTCTCGGCGGTGAGGGTTGGATCGTCAAAGATCGTCGCGGCGCTGGCGTCAAGCAGGGCCTGGACCTGTCGATGGTGCCACGCCCATGCCTCCAGGGTGCCCCAGCACAGCCCCTCGGGAGCCACTGCGGTGGCGTGATCGGCCTGCACATCCAGGGCGGATAGCCCCAGCGAGAACACCCCACCGAGACGGTAGATCTCCACAAGCTGATCGGGAGAGACGCTGAAGTTGCCGTCGAAGACCGTGTCCAGCCGGGCATGGGTGAGCACCGGAGGGATCCCGTGCTCTGCGGACACCGCGAGGGCATCATCGAGGGCCTCGGGTGTCATGTGGGAGTAGTCGATGAGGATGCCGGCCTCGCTGAGGGCGACGATGGACTGCTCGCCGTGCGCCGTCAGGCCGCGACGCTCTCCGTGACGTTGTTGCCGGGCACCGCCGGGGTTGACGAGCCGCCCGGTCGGGCCATCGAGCAGGGCGGCACCACCGAACTCGCGATCCCGCAGGTGAATCAGGGTGAGCAGCGCGACCCCCTGCTCGGCCCAGAAGGCCGCATCACCAGGCTCCCACAGCAGCTCCTCGCCGCCCTCGATGCTGTGGATGATGACCATCTTGTCGGTGCTCGCCAGCAGCTCGCGGGCCTCTTGTGGGGTGGTGGCGAGGGCGAACCGGTCGGAGTGGTCGGCGACGAAGTCCGAAACGTAGCGGAGCTGCTTGAGGATGAGGCGGCGGGCCTGCTTTGGGTTGCGGGCACGCTCGGCGGCCATCGCGGCGGCGAGGAAGAGGCGCACCCCGGAGTCCTCCAGGGCGGGACGGCTGACGGTCTGGCGAAACTGGTGGCGCCAGCTCCGTCGGCGGAGGGGACGATCGGTGAGTCCGCGGCCAAACATCTTCCAGGGGATGTGCATGGCTGGGTGGGCCTGCCAGTCGATCTGCACCCGGACCTCCTCAGGGGGCGCACCGATGACCTCCAGCCAGTCGTCCTCGCCGCCGGGCTGCCAGTCCCGCCAGGCGGTCACCTCGAATCCCTGGAGCGGGTACACCCACTCCGGAATGACCTCCCCCTCCGGCTGGAGATCGAGCAGGGTGATCGCGTTCGTGAAGTGGCCTTCTGCGACGATGATCAGGCCCTCAGTGGGGGACTCGGGCGGGGTGAGGTCGGCGGCATAGGTCAGGTTCAGCCAGGGGCCGGTGGTGAACATGTTGGGGGAGGTGCCCACGAACGCATCCGGGCAGGCACACCCCCAGCCCATCGAGCGCAGCGTGATCGGCAGGCGGACCTGTGCGGTGCTGGACACCTGCGCATCCACCCACGCCTCCTGCAGGTCGACCTGTGCTGCGGCATCCTCCACGGCCTCGCTGTCTGCGATCTGAAGCGGCTCCATCGGATCGGCGTGGGCGAGGGTCAGGGCGAGCTGCCACATGAGGTTCTCCTGGAGGGGCTCATTAGCCGGATCAGCGCTGCGAGCAGCCATCGGGGCGGTGGTAGGCTGCGAGGCCGCATTGTGTCACCAGGAGTCCCCTCATGTCTCTCCATCAGGCCGCCCGGCGCGGCGATCTTGTCGCCATCACCCTGCTCCTCAAGTCTGCTCCGGACCTCAAGGAGACAAAGGGCAAGAAGAAGCTCATCGCGCTGCATGAGGCCGCGAAGAAGGGACATGTCGCGGTCGCCGAGGCGCTGATTGTGGCTGGTGCTCCAGTGAACGCCCGGGACAGTGAGGGCGCCACGCCGCTGTTTTTGGCCTCAGAGCAGCCGGCGATGATCACCCTGCTGCTCACGCACGGTGCGGACCCTGACATCCCCACGACCAGCGGCTGGCGGCTGTCCTTCAAGCTGGCCTGGGAGTGCAAGCTGGACTTGCTGGAGGCGCTGCACCGGGCCGGGGCGGATCTCAACGCCACCGGTCAGGGCTTCTCCACCCTGCACGCCGCCGCCTACAGCGGAAAGGTTGCCTCTATTGAGTGGCTCCTGGCGAAGCAGGTCCCCGTCGACCTGCGCGCAGACAACCACCAGACTGCGCTGCATGTCGCAGCCCGGCGCGGGCACCTCGGGGCGGTCGCCGCGCTGCTGAAGGGGGGCGCGGATCCGTCGGCGAAGGACACCTTCAATCAAATGCCAGCGAAGAACATCGGCGGTCGAAGCGCGAAGAAGATCCGTGTCCTGCTCGGCGACACGGTCTCACCCGCCGAGAAGCTGATGGCGGCGGTAGAGAGCGGGGACATCGCCGGGGTCAAGGCCGCGCTGAAGGCCGGCGCGGACATCAAGCACAACCTCACCGAGAGCCCGTACGACGACACCCCGCTGACCCTGGCGGTCAAGAAGAAGAATCAGGCGATGATCGACGCGCTTCTGGCTGTCGGGGCGAGCATTGACGAGGTCGGCGTGCGGGGTGGTCAGCCGCTTCGGGTCGCCATCAATGAACGAAACGCCGACCTCGTGCGCTTCCTGTTGGACCGCGGCGCACGGCTGGATGTGGTCGACAAGGACAACAACCACCCGTTCAGCCAGCTGACCGAGGCTGAGGATTGCGCGCTGCTCGGGGTGCTGCTGGAGGCCGGCGCGAACATCAACGCCCGCCACCAGTTCGGCGGGACGCTGCTGACCGAGAGCCGCTCGCTGGAGATGATCGACTTCCTCATCGCCCATGGCGCGGACGTCAACGCTCCAAGCGACGATGCACGGACCCCCCTGCACGACGCGGCGATCAACGACCGTCCTGAGAAGGCCCGGCGTCTGCTGGCCGCTGGTGCGGACCCCGACCCGGTCAACACGTATGGCGGGTCTGCCCTGCTTGAGGCCGCCGAGCGCAACAACCTCAAGGTCCTCCCCATCCTCCTGGCTGCGGGGGCTGATCGCAGCCGGCCGAACAACCAGGGCAAGACCGGACAGATGCTCGCTGAGGAGAGGGGGTACACGCTGGTGGTTGAGATGCTGTCGGGTGCCGCACCGAAGCCAGTCTTCAACACGGAAAACCAGGAGGCGTTCTGGGCCGCGTGCGAAGACTGGCAGACCACCGCCGAGCAGCTCACCGCCCTGCTCAGCGCACCCGGTGTGGACATCAACGCCCGCAATTCCGATCAGCGCACGGCACTGCATCTGGTGCTCTGGCACAGCCGTGAGGCGCTCGTTGCCCCGCTGCTGACTGCCGGTGCCGACCTGTACATCCTCAACAAGGACGGCAATCCCCCGATGTGGTCGGTCTGTGGCCCCTCGAACACCACATCGGCGCTTCAGCTCCTGGATGCTGGCTTTGATGTGAAGTTCAAGGCCGCAGATGGCTCCACGGTGCTGCACGCGGCTGCCAGCCGGGACAACGCCGCGCTGGTCAAGGAGCTGCTGCGGCGCGGTGCGGCGATCGACAAAAAGGACCGATGGAATCGCTCTCCGCTGATGGAGGCGCTGGGTGGGCGCTCGAAGGCTGCTCTGGTGCTGATCCGGGCTGGCGCGGACCTCACGCAGCGTGGCGATGAGGGACGCACTGCGCTGCTTCTGGCCGCTAAGGACTGCACCCTGCCGGTCGTCAAGGCGCTGATCAAGAAGGGGGCCGATGTCCACGAGATCCCCGAGGGAGTCAAGGGGCTGGGGCCGGCCTGTGCGGTGGCCCTGGCGCTGCACGAGAACCGCATCCCGGTGGCCCGCGCCCTGCATGCCGCCGGAGCCTCGCTGACCCGTCAGATGCCCAGCGGTGAGAGCGCGATCCACTTCCTGGCGTTTCGCCGCGGGAACATCAAGAACATCGGGTGGTTGCTGGACAATGGCTGCTCCGTCGATCTGAAGGACCGCAGCGGTCGGACCGCGATGCACCAGGCGGCATGGGCGAGCTGGGGAGCAGAGGAGAACCTCACGCTCTTGATCGGCCGCGGCGGGGATGTCCACATTGCGGACGGCAAGGGACACACTCCGCTGCACAAGGCGGCCGGGGATGGCAACGAGACCGCCATCCGTGTCCTGCTCGCTGCTGGTGCGAAGGTGGATGTAGTGGATGCCGAGGGGCAGACGCCGCTGCACGCCACCGTGACCTGGCGGGCACAGATGGAGAGCGCGAAGATGCTCCTCGCAGCCGGTGCCGATCCGGCCGTCAAAGACGCTGCTGGTCTGACCGTCACCGATGCGCTCAAGGCCAGGAAGGCCACAGAGGACGAAGACCGCGGATTCACCGAGCTGATCGGGATCATCGCGGCTCGGGTGTGAGCCGGAACACTGCGACATTCGGCA
>JBLHNG010000124.1:0-13979 GCA_047621685.1 Myxococcota bacterium
CTGTTCGCCGGGCTGACCGCCGGGCAGTGGCTCAGCGTCCTGGCCCTGCTGGAGCGCGAGCCGTTCGGCACGGTCGATCCCGTCTTCGGCCACGACATCGGCTTCTACGTCTTCCAGCTCCCCATCGCCACCTTCTCCCAGGGCATCCTCTGGGCGCTTGTGGTGCTGACCCTGATGATCTGCGGCGCCTACTACGTCGCCCGCGATGTCTTCATCAACCGCGACATCCCCACCCTCTCTCCCTCCGCCCGGATCCACCTCCTCTCGCTGGGTGCGGTGCTGTTTGTGCTGATGGCTGGCGGCTGGTGGCTGCAGCGGTTCGACCTGCTGTTCGGACACAGCGGCGTGGTCTGGGGGGTCGGCTACACCGATCTCAACGCCCGGCTTCCTGGCTTCTTCATCATGACCGTCAGCGCGCTGGGTGTTGCGGTCGCCCTCGTCGCCGCCACGATGCAGCGCTCCTGGCGCCTGCCGACGGTGGGGCTGGGCCTGTATGCGGTGGCCCGGGTGCTGGTGGTCGGCGTCTGGCCGGACATCGTGCAGGACTACTTCGTCAAGCCCTCGGAGCTGGACCTGGAGCGCGAGTTCCTCAGCGAGAACATCGCCGCGACCAACAGCGCCTACGCCCTCGATCGCATTGAGGTGCGCCCGTTTGAGGCCGAGGCTGGCCTGACCATGGACGACGTCAACGCCAACCCGCTGACCGTCGAGAACGTCCGGGTCTGGGACACCCGCCCCCTGCTGACCACCTACGGTCAGATCCAGGAGATCCGGACTTACTACGACTTCTACGACGTCGACGTCGATCGCTACATGGTCAACGGCCAGCTCCGTCAGGTCATGCTCTCCGGCCGCGAGCTGAACGCCCGCAACATCCCCGCTCAGGCCCGCTCCTGGGTCAATGAGCACTTCCAGTACACCCACGGCTACGGCCTGACCATGAGCCCGGTCAACGTCGTCACCGATGAGGGTCTGCCAGAACTGTTCATCAAGGACATCCCCCCGGAGTCCTCCATCGACCTGTCCATCGACCGCCCGGAGATCTACTTCGGCGAGCTGACCGAGAACTACGTCATGGTCAAGACCAACGCCGACGAGTTCGACTACCCGATGGGCGACGAGAACGCCTACACCACCTACGCCGGAGCCGGCGGCGTCCCGATCGGCGCGCTGTGGCAGAAGGTGCTGTTCGCCCTGCACTTCCAGAGCCTCGACATCGTGCTCTCGAACTACCTTGAGTCGGACAGCCGGGTGATGTTCCGCCGGAAGATCCTCGATCGCATCAGCCGGTTGGCGCCGTTCCTGCACTTCGACCGCGACCCGTACCTCGTCGTCGCCGACGGCAACATGTACTGGATGATCGACGCCTACACCACCTCGGATCGCTACCCATACTCCGAGCCGATGCAGCAGGCCCACGGGCGGTTCAACTACATCCGCAACTCGGTCAAGGTCACGGTCTCCGCCTACGACGGCTCGGTGAAGCTCTACGTCGCTGACGCCTCGGATCCGATCATCGCCGTCTACGGCAAGATCTTCCCCGGCAGCTTCCTGCCGATGTCCGACATGCCCGATACCCTCGCCGACCACCTGCGCTACCCGTCGGACTTCTTCGACGCCCAGGCGGCGATGTACCGGACCTACCACATGAAGGACGCCACGGTCTTCTACAACAAGGAGGACCTCTGGGCGCTGCCCCGCGAGCTGTACGACGGTCAGGAGCTTCCGATGGAGAGCTACTACCTGATCATGAAGCTGCCGGAAGAGGAGCGGGAAGAGTTCATCCTGCTGCTGCCGTTCGTGCCCACCGGCAAGGACAACATGATCTCCTGGCTGGCCGCTCGCTGCGACGAGGAAAACTACGGCAAGCTCATCCTCTACCAGTTCCCCAAGCAGAAGCTGATCTACGGACCCCGTCAGATCGAGGCCCGCATCGACCAGGATCCGGACATCTCCGAGATGATCACCCTGTGGAGCCAGGCCGGAAGCCGGGTCGTGCGCGGCAACCTCCTGGTCATCCCGATCAGCAACTCGCTGATGTATGTCGAGCCGCTGTACCTCCAGGCAGAGTCCAGCCAGCTGCCGGAGCTCAAGCGGGTGATCGTCTCGTATGAGAACAAGATCGCCATGCGCAAGACCCTGGACGAAGCCCTCCAGGCAGTGTTTGGGGCGGGGACTGTGCCGGACATCCCCAGCGCACGCGAGAAGCGCTCACAGCGGGAGGATCCCCCGACGGCTCCCGCGCTGACCCAGTCCGACAACGCCGAGTGGACCGCCCTCGCCACACAGGCCTCTGAGCAGCTCACCCGGGCCTCCGAGCTTCAGCGCTCTGGAGACTGGGCTGGCTACGGTGAGGCCCTCGCAGCCCTCACCAAGACCCTCGCCGCCCTGGAGGCCGCCGCCGGCCCGCTGGTTCCCGCTGAGGGTGGGGCGCCCGCTGAGGATGGTCCCGCTGAGGACGGCAGCCCCGCTGAAGGCAGCCCCGAGTAGCCCCGACTACGACGAAGCCTTCACCAGCTCGAAGTTCTTGGTGGAGTGGGCGACTGCGCCGATCACGTCTCCGGCCAGCACCCAGTCCACCGACTCCGCAGAGACATACTCTGCGGCAGCGTGGATGAGCCGGATGTAGAGCGGAGAGGTCTTGCGCTCCACCCGGTTCAGCAGCCCCAGCGCCCGGCCGACCACCTCTGCGGCGACGGGCTCGTCTGCCACAGTGATCAGGAGTGACTGGATCTGCTTCTTGTGGGTGTTGGTCTTCTGAAGCGGAGCGGTCAGCAGACGGTCAAATTGCTGCCGGGCAGCCTGGGGCATCTTCATTGGGATCCTCGCAAAGTGTGGGCGCTACAGTCGGCTTTAGAGGGTGCACTCCGCGACCATGGCATCGATATCAGCGATGCCATCTTCGGTGGTGCAGTCACCGCTCTCGTAGCTCTCGGCGAGGCAGGTGAAGTAGTCGTCGGAGGTGGCGTCGAAGTCCGCGCAGTAGTCGCTCTGAAGCCGAACCGGGCTGTCAGGCTCTGAGACCTGGTAGCAGTCGTTGTACGCCTCGACGTACGACGGACAGGGGTTTCGGTTGCAGCCGAGCAGGGTGAGCAGGAGCGCGTAGAAAATCACAGCCCCGGTATATCCTGCTGGGAACATCGGGTCGCCGGGCGCAATGGTGAGGCCGCCAAGACTGGGAGATAGTGGTGTTACGTTGAGGGGCAGAGATGGAGGTTTGAATGTCAGAGAGACTGCTCTCATCGGCGCTTGGTTCTGTGATGGTCTGCTCCGTGGCAGTGCTCTTGCTCATCTCCATCGAGCCTGAGGTAGCCCCGACGGAGTCCCCTCAGCCCCCCACCCGGTTCTCCCCCGGCGACATGCCCCACCCGGTGCCGATCCTCGGCCGGGACATCGGCGACAAGGTTGCCCACAAGCAGCGCCGCAAGCAGTGGTTTCGAGACCTCCACCGCGCCCCACCAGATGTGGAGTGGAAGGCCATCGAGCTGGAGAACGGTCAAGCAATCCAGACCCGCCGCAACGCCATGGTCGCCGCCCGGGGGCACACTGCGGGTGCCTGGGAGGAGAAGGGCAGTGAAAACCAGGCCGGCCGCTCCCACGTCGCCCGACGCTCTTTAGACGGAGAAGCCCTCTACGTCGGCTCCTCGCTGGGTGGGGTCTGGAAGGGCAGCCTCGATGGAGAGGACTGGACCCCCATCGGCGACAACCTCTACGGCGGCGCCCACAACATGGTCGTGCTCCCCGCAGACAGCGCGGGTGATCCAGACGTGGTGCTGGTCGCCACCGACGGCGGGCAGGTCCACCGGACCACCGACGACGGGCTGACCTGGACCGTGCCCACCGGCCTCCCCGACCTCAGCAGCGGCCGCCGCCTCAAGGTGACCACCGACGGCTCCGAGGTCATCTTCTTCCTCGCCAAGGTCGGCAACAGCTGGCGGCTGTTCCGCTCCGAGGACACCGGCGCGTCGTTCGAGCTGGTCACAGATCTCGGCGGAGTTCAGGGAGACTTCTGGCTGCCCAGAGACGGCGAATCGGGCCTCTACCTCATCAGCGACGCCCTCTACCACTCCGAAGACCTTGGCGATTCCTGGGAGACCGTCGGCAGCGTTCCGTCAGGCGCCTCCCGGTACGAGCTGGCGGGAAGCGAAGCCGGAGCGCCGCGGTTCTGGGCGGTGGTCAGCGAGACCGACATCTACCGGACCGACGATCTCGGCGGCTCCTGGACCCTCATCAAGTCCATCAGCAGCTCCGACAGCTACTACCAGTACTGGGGCGAGATCAACGCCTCGATCACCGACCCGGACATCTTCGCTCATGGCGGCATGGAGTTCTTCGCCACCCGCGACGGCGGCGGCTCCTTCACCCGGATGAACGAGTGGTGGGAGTACAACTACGAGTCGCCAGTCGACAACCTCCACGCCGACATGATGGGCTTCGATGTCTTCGTCAACGATGACGGCTCAGAGACCTGGTACATCAACACCGACGGCGGCACCTACCGCTCCGAGGATGGCCTCCAGTCTGTCGAGAACCTCTCGCTCTCCGGCATCCGGATCAGCCAGTACTACTCGACCCTCACCGACATCAACGACGCCGACATCGTGGCCGCTGGCGCACAGGATCAGGGCTACCAGGTCTCCGGTGGGATCTCTCAAGACGACGGTGTCCTGGAGTTCGCCCAGGTCGTCAGCGGCGACTACGGCCACCTCATCTCCGGTGATGGCACCCACGACCTCGTGTTCAGCGTCTACCCCGGCACCGGACTCATCCAGGTCGGCGCATCAAACCCCGGCCTCGCCTGGTTCGACTTCCCAAGCCAGGAGAGCGGCAACTACTACGCCTGGATGCCGCCGCTGACCGCTGACCCCGACGACGTGGAGTCGTTCTTCTTCTCCGCGACCCACCTCTACCGCTACACCCGAACCGGTGACTGGGAGTGGACCCCGACCCGGCACTCTGACCAGAACTTCACCGAGAGCAGCAACGAGTTCCTCAGCGCGTTCACCTTCGCGCCCTCCGACTCCGACCGGGCCTACGCCGCGACCAGCAGCGGCCGCATGTTCATCTCCGACGACGGCGGTGTGACCTGGGATCGCTCCAGCGACAACGGCCCCTACTCGCACTACTTCTACGGCACCGCCCTGGTCGTCGATGCCGACGATCCCGACATCGTCTACGCCGGCGGCAGCGGCTACGGCGGACCCGCGGTCTACCGCAGCACCGACGGCGGTGAGAGCTGGTCCGACTGGTCTGACGGCATGCCCTCGACCACCGTCTACGCCCTGATCGAGGCCGCCGACGGCTCCCTGTTCGCGGGCTCCGAGTCCGGGGCCTGGCGGCGGGGAGCCGGGGGCAGCGAGTGGATCGACATCACCGGCACCGACGCCCCGGTCACCCTCTACTGGAGCGTGGAGTACGTCTCGGAGATCAACGCGGTGCGGTTTGGAACCTACGGCCGCGGCATCTGGGACTACCACCTCGACGGCGGCGACTGCTTCGGCGAGGACGCCGACGGCGACGACAGCCTCTGCGAGGATGACTGCAACGACTTCGACGAAACGGTCTACCCCGACGCTGATGAGGTCTGCGACGACGGGGTCGATCAGGACTGCGACGGTGCAGACGAGCCATGCCCGGATCCCACCGAGGGCGACTCCGGCGGACCGGACACCGTAGACACCGATGATGACTCTGACGGCGGGATCGGCGGCGACGACAAGATCACCACCCCCGGCTGTGGCTGCTCCTCCAGCGCCCCGCCGGTCGGCTGGCTGGTGCTGCTGCCGATGCTGTTCCTGATCCGGAGGCGCTGAGATGCCAGGCCTCCTGTTCTATCGAGGGGAGGAGCGGCTGCTGGAGTACCGACTTCGCCCGGGCCGCACGACCATCGGTCGGGCTGACTTCTGTGATGTCTCGCTCCCCGGAGAGGCGATCAGCCGCACCCACTGCATCATCGACGGCAACGGGCGGGACTGGAGTCTGACCGACCGGAGTCGTCACGGGACCACCATCGACGGCACATCGAGCGGGCCCAATGTGCTCCTCCATGACGGCGCCCGCATCGGGATCGGTGAGTTCACTCTCGTCTTTCGAGACACCGATCAGATCGCTCCGCCGACCTCAGACGCAGCCCCGATGCGGATCCATGAGGAGCTGCTGAGTGTGCAGAAGACCATGGCAGTCGCCCAGGCGAGGCTGCTGGTGGTGGACGGCGAAGGAAAGGGGGAGCGCTTCTACCTCAACCGACCCCGGATGAGCGTCGGTGGCGTCGGCTCGACCATCGTCCTGTCTGAGCCTTCCCTGCGGCGCAACCACTGCCGACTGCGGGTCAGCCGCGGTCGGGTGATGCTGGAGCCGGGCGAGGGCCAGACCTGGCTGGACGGTCACCTCGTCCGCGACATCACCCCGGTCCGCTCCGATGAGGAGTTTCGCATTGGCTCCTGCGTGCTGAAGGTGGACATCGAGCCGCTGATCCTCAACCCGGAGGCGGACCGCTTCGGAGAGATGGTCGGGGTCAGCCGTCCGATGAAGCAGGTGTTCGGGCTGCTCAAGCGCATGGCCGGTCACGACGATCCCATCCTCATCATCGGCGAGAGCGGCACCGGCAAGGAGCTGGCGGCCCACGGCGTCCACCTGCACTCCCCCCGGGCGGATGGGCCGTTTGTGCCGATCAACTGCGGGGCGATTTCCGCGAACCTGCTTGAGAGCGAGCTGTTCGGCCACATCAAGGGGGCGTTCAGCGGCGCGACCACCGACAAGGCTGGCGCGTTCCAGGAGGCCGATGGCGGCACCCTGTTCCTCGACGAGCTGGGCGAGCTTCCGCTGGCGGCTCAGACCACGCTGCTCCGGGTGCTGGCGGGCGGTGGGGTGAGGCCGGTCGGCAGCTTCCAGCTGAAGTACCCCGACGTTCGCGTCGTGGCGGCGACCAACCGTGACCTCGTCGAGATGGTCCGGGCCGGGACGTTTCGCAAGGATCTGTTCTTCCGGGTGGAGACCCTGTTCGTCAAGCTGCCGCCGCTGCGAAAGCGCATCGACGACATCGCGATGCTCGCCCCGCATCTCGCCGTCAAGCAGAACGCCGAGGCGACCATCACCCCCGAAGCCATGACCATCCTCCAGGCCCACCCCTGGCCCGGCAATGTCCGGGAGCTGTACAACGTCCTGCGCCGGGCGATTGTGCGGGGTGGTCCCCGAGTGGTTCCCGACAGCCTGCTCTTCCACGACCTCGCCACCGCATCACCTGTCCGAGAGACGGCGATCGACCTTGAGTCCGAGCTCACGGAGCGAGAGTTCCTCGCCGGGGTGCTGCGAAGACACAACGGCAACCGCTCCTCGGTCGCCCGAGAGCTGGGGATCTCCCGGAGCGGTCTGATCTACCGGATCAAGCGCCTGGGACTGAAGTGACAGAAGCACTGGCGTTTGTTGTCGGGCTTCTGCTGGGCAGTGCGCTGACGGCGATGTTTGTCAAGCGTCGGCCTGAGGCTCCGCAGCCAGCCCCAGCGCCGCAGCCGCCAGCCCGCGATGTCGAAGCTCCGGTGCGCTCCGTCGCTCCGCCGCCTCCACCGCTGTCGCCCTCCGACGGTGGAGTCCTGGTCGTGGATGACGATCAACTCGTCCGCAATTTCCTCCAGCGCGGTCTGACCCGTCGGGGGGAGCGGCCCATCCTCGCCGAGACCGGGGAGGAGGCACAGGCCATCCTGTCGAGCACCCCCGGGATCCGCGCGGTCCTCCTCGACCTCGGCCTCAACATCGGCCCCATGAGCGGCGACGAAGTGCTGGCGTGGGCTGTGGCGATGCATCCAGAGATCCCGGTCTTCATCATTACCGGCTCGGATCCTGAGATGCTGAAGTCCTCAGGGAGACTTCAGGGCGCGGCTGGGGTGCTGCAGAAGCCGTTCTCAATCGATGATGTGCTGGAGCGGCTCCGCGCGAGGTAGCGGTCTGACAGGGCTGCGGTGTCTGGAGGGGAGAACCCCCGCCCCCCCTGAGATCCCATGCTCCTCTCCATTCTCTCCAGCGTGGCTGCCGCGCAAGATCTGACCCCTGTTGAGGTCGGACTTGACCTCGTCCCGACCGTCGGCACGTCTTCCTCCATGATGGGCACCGACCTCCGCTCCATCTCCCTGAGCCTGCTCGGTGGCTATGCCGGAGCGGTCGATGGAGTGGAGCTGTCGATGGGGGTGAACATCGATCGCTACCATCTCTCCGGCATCCAGCTCGCCGGGTTCGCCAACCTCGTCGGCACCGATGTGGATGGGGTGCAGGGAGCCGCTGCCCTGAACATGGTGGGCGGCAGCGTGGACGGCATCCAGATGTCTGGCGGGGTCAACCTGGTGGGCGGGATGATGGACGGGGTGCAGATGGCCTCGGGCCTCAACGTGGTCAGCGGCGTGGTCGATGGGGTGCAGCTGTCTGGCGGGGCCAACCTCGCTGGTGATGTCTCCGGCGCCCAGATCGCCCCGGTCAACCTCGCCGGGAACGTCGACGGCGTGCAGATCGGGGTGGTCAATGTGGCTCGGACCTCCGACTTCTCCCTCGGCGTGGTCAACATCGTCCTGGAGGGACGCACCCACCTCGACGTGACTGTCGACGAGCTGGGCCTGGGGACCGTCGCGTTCAAGCACGGCGGCGCGGGCTTTCACTACATCTACAGCCTCGGGTTCCGACCCGGTCTCAACGGCGCCTGGATGCCTGCGATGGGCCTGGGCGGGCACAGAGAGTGGCGTCGGCTGTTCATCGACACCGAGGTGGTCACCGGGCAGCTGTTTGAGCACTGGGCACCGCTGGGACTCAACCTGCGCACCACTGGTCGGCTGGTCGGCGGGCTCTCCCTGACCGATCGCCTCTCTGTCATCGCGGGACCGTCCTACAACGTACTGGTCACCGATGCCTGCGGGGCGAAGTACCGCGGCCTCGGGGTCTCGACGCTCTCTACGGGACCGGTGGCGGTGCTGGGGTGGCCCGGGTTTATGATCGGCATCGAGCTGCTGTGAGTCTCGTGAAACACTGAGGGCTCATGATCCCGATTCCGAGGTTCTCCCCGGCGATCCTTCCAGCCCCGGTCCACCATGCGCCGCATCCCTGTCCCCGCCCTCCTCCTCGCTGCTGTCATGGTTCCCCTCGCCGTGTTCTCCGCAGAGGTCGCGGCGGGGGAGGTCGTGGAGACTCTGACCTGGGCGGGGCTGATCCGGGTGGAGGCGGCGGAGGTGAGCCATGCCGGGGTGAGCTGCCTGTAGACTGACACCGACCCGGCTGGTGCCACTGGTTTTGTCCAGCACGGCCCCCGAGGATCTGCCGTTCAACCTCTGGTCGCACACCGTCATCAGCGACGACTGGCAGTGGATCCTGGAGGACTGATGTAGGCTTGCCCTGCGAGGTGTTCATGGTGCGAGTCGCGCTTGATGCAATGGGGGGCGACCTCGGAGTCGCTGAGGTGGTTGAGGGAGCAGCAAAGCTGTCCCGGGAGGACCGCCCGGTTCGCATCTTCCTGGTCGGCGACGAAGCGGCGATCAACACTGCGCTCGCTGAGCATCGCTATGACCCGCGCTGGCTCCAGATCGTCCCGGCGTCGGGCTGTGTCGCGATGGATGCCAGTCCCCGGGCAGCGCTCGACGGCATGCCGGACTGCTCGATCAATGTCGCAGCGCGGCTGGTCCGAGACGGCGAGGCCGACGCGCTGGTCTCCGCCGGGCACACCGGGGCGACCATCCTCGCGGCTTCAGACTGCTTCGAGCGGATCCCCGGAATCCGACGAACCGCCCTGGCGGCGGTCTACCCCACCGAGCAGCGCCACGGCCCCCGAGGCGACCCGTTCGCCCTGATGCTCGACGTCGGCGCCACGCTCAACGCCACCGCCGAGGATCTCGTCGGCTTCGCGGTGATGGGGGCGGCGTATGCGCAGATCATCTCCGACAACGAGGCCCCGCAGGTCGCCCTGCTCTCCAACGGCACCGAGCCCAGCAAGGGCACCCCGGCGATCGTGGCGGCCCATAAGATCCTCGCGACGATGGACTCTCTCAGCTTTGCTGGCAACGTCGAGGGCCTGGACATCCCGCGCGGAACGGTCGATGTGATCGTCTGCGAGGGCTTCCTGGGCAACGTGGTCCTCAAGATGCTGGAGGGGGTCTCTGATGTGGTCACCGACATCGCCCGGGACGCCGCGTCGAAGAAGCTGATGTGGAAGATGGGCCTGACCATGCTGTCTCAAGGCATCCGGCAGCTCCGCAGCATGACCGACTGGAAGCAGTACGGCGGTGCGCCGGTGCTGGGGTTTGACCGGGTGGTCATCAAGGCCCACGGTCGCAGCAACGCCCGGGCGATCCGCAACGCAGTGAAGGTCGCTGCCAAGGCTGTCGATCGCGACCTCGCAAAGCAGATCCGGGAGCTTCGGGGATGAGCGGGATCCACCCCACCCTCCGCGCCGCCATTCGATCCACCACCATCCAGCCCGCCCCGGGGATCTCTCGGCGGCTGGGGCGAAGCGTCACGCTGGTCAGCGAGGTGGATCAGATCACCGGCAGCTTCAAGCTGAGGGCGGCCTACAATGTCGCGGCCACCGTGGAGTCTGACCACCTCATCGCGGCCTCCTCGGGCAACTTCGGTCAGGCGCTCGCCTATGCCTGCAAAGTGCTGGGCAAGCGCGCGACCATCGTGATGCCTGAGAACTCCGCGCGGGTGAAGATCGACGCCGTCCGCAGCCACGGCGCCACCGCAGAGCTGATCGACACGACCGTCATCAGCCGGGCCGATCGGGTCGCACAGCTCGCCGCGGCCTACCCTGGCGCCCACGTCGCCAGCGCCTACAACGATCCGCTGGTCATCGCCGGCAACTCCACTCTTGGCGAGGAGATCGCCGGTCTGGATGTGGTCGCGGTGGTGGTGCCCGTCGGTGGTGGTGGGCTCTCGGCAGGGGTGATCACCGGGCTGTGTCGGGTCGGGAGCACCATCGCGGTCTTCGGTGCGGAGCCCGCGATGGCCGACGATGCCGCCCGCTCCCTGGCTGCGGGCGTGCTGCTTCGCAACGAGCATGAGCCCCAGACCATCGCCGACGGTGCCCGCACGGTCAGCCTCGGGGTTCACAACTGGGCGGTCATCCAGCCGGGCATTGCCGGCATCTTGCGGGTCAGCGAAGCGGACATCGAGATGGGCGTGCGGCTGCTGGCTGCGGACGGGGTGAGGGTCGAGCCGACCGGCGCCCTCGCGGTCGGTGCGCTGCTCAGGAGCACCCTTCCGGCCGGTCCGGTGGCCTGTGTGCTGAGCGGGGGAAATGTGGACGAAGCGGTGTATCGGCGGATCCTGGACTCAAATACTGGTTCTTGACAACCTGATCCGCGCAGGCCCAGGTAGGGTAATCTCGCCGAGATGAAGGCAAGGAGGCACCATGTTTCGATGGCGCGACATCCTCGTCCTCTCTTCAGTCCTGATGTTCGCCGCGTGCGACCCCAAGGAAGAAGCAGAGGAAGACAGCGAGGATACGGAAGGAATTGTTACCCCCAGCGAGTACGGCCCGGAGAACTCCTGGTCACACGCGTTCGACAGCGAAGTGCCCACAGAGCTTGAGGGCACCGGCTACGACGAGGGCGACATCGCCTACAACTTCCAGTTCAACGATCAGTTTGGCGAAGAAGTCGAGATGTACCAGTTCTACGGACAGGTCATCGTTCTCGACGTCTTCGCAGAGTGGTGAAGCACTTGCCGCTATTCTGCCCCGGAGGGGCAGGCACACTACGAGCAGTACGTTGACGATGGCTTCGTCTACATCTCGGCAATGGTCGACGACAACGAGGGCAACCAGATCCCCGACACCGACACCCTGATGGAATGGGTGGACTATTCCACCCTGACTCACCCCGTCTGCAGCGATGCAAGTGGGAATCAGGTCAGTAACTTCGTGGTCAGCGGGTATCCCACCTACGTGATCATCGATCGGGAGATGACCATCGTCAATCCCGACCTGTGGCCGTTTGACGAGAGCGTGATCGAGGGTCTCCTGTAGGAGATTTTGGACCACCATTGACTGGCACAGGCCAGAGCCGCCGGGCTCGCCATGGGACTACGCTACCCATGGCGAGCCCGGTCTTGTCGAGATATGTAGCGGTCGAAACATCTAGACGAAACATCTAGACTTTGATAAGGCCGGGGAAGCATGTCCGATAGCAATGTACTGTTCAGCATCACTGAGGCTCACCTCAACACCGGACTCCGGGGCTTCCCGGTTGGCACCGTGCGAACCTCAAGCGTCAGTCCGACAGCGGGCGTCAGCTACGTCGGCTATCCCATCGCAGATCTTGCCGCGCTCGATCCCGAAGCCGTCATCTACCTGATGTTCAACAAGGAGCTGCCCGACGCTGAGCAGCTCATCGCGTTCAAGGCCAACCTCGCCGGCCGCGCAGCAGTCGACGAGAGCGTCTTCAAGATGCTCGCGCAGCTTCCGAAGTCCGGTCACCCCATGGAGTGGCTGATCAACGGGCTGACCCTGCTGGGCATGACCGGCAAGACCGGTGACTACTACGAGGATGCCCTCAACCTCCTCAGCCGGGCACCCGCGCTCATCGCTGCGATCTTCCGAATCCGCAGCGGCTGGGGCGACCCCATCGCCAGCAAGCCTGAGCTTGGCCTCGTCGAGAACTTCGTTCACATGCTGGGCGTCCCCAACGGCGACACCGCACGGCTCACCCGTCAGCTCCGCATCTTCTACGTCCTGCACATGGACCACGGCGGCGGCAACCTCTCGACCTTCTCCGGCAAGGCTGTTGCCTCTGGTCTGGCGGACATCTACTCCTCCATGGCCGCTGCGATGGCGGGCCTCTCCGGCCCCCGTCACGGCAAGGCCAACCAGAACTGCCTGGCGTTCGTCCAGGAGGTCGGCACCTCCGACCACGGCGAGCTCGAAGAGATCATCCGCGGCAAGGTCTCCCGTCGGGAGCTGATCTACGGATTCGGCCACGCCGTCCTCCGTGCCGAGGACCCCCGGGCCACCATCCAGTACGGTGTCGGCCAGGAGCTGTACTCCGAGGATCCCCTGTTCAAGATCGCCCTCGCCCTGCGCACCGTGGCGGTCAAGGTCCTCAAGGAGAACCCCCGGATCTCCAACCCCTACCCCAACGTCGACGCTGTCTCCGGTACCCTGCTCAACGCAGCCGGCCTGACCGACTCCGACTACTACACCACCCTGTTCGGTCTCTCGCGCATCGCGGGCATCGCCGCTCAGATCGTCGATGAGCAGCTCAACTTCCGCGACGGAAAGGGTGTTGCCATCTACCGGTGTAGCTACAAGGCTGAGAACCAGGATCCCCGTCGCCTCGGATAAGCCCCTCAATTTCGACAGCCCTCTGCTGCCCAGTGCCGCAGGGGGTTTTTGTTCGCATCCATCCAGGAGAGAGAGATGAAGCTCCACGAATATCAGGCCAAGGAACTGCTCAAGCGCAGCGGCGTGCCGGTCCCCCCCGGGTTCGCCGCCAAGACGGTCGACGAGGCAGTCACCGCAGCAGAGCAGCTTGGTGGGAACTTCTGGGTCGTCAAGGCCCAGGTCCACGCGGGTGGTCGCGGCAAGGGTCGGTTCAAGGAAGTCGTCTCGGCGGAGACGATCGCCAAGGTGGTCGCCGGTGTCCCGGTCGATGGCAAGGGCGGCGTCCAGCTCTGTCGGAGCATGGATGAGGTCAAGGCTGCTGCGGAGTGCATGCTCGGCAACACCCTGGTCACCAAGCAGACCGGTGCAGACGGCGTGAACGTCGGCACCATCCTGGTGACCACCGGCGCAGACATCGCCACCGAGCTGTACGCTGCCGTCCTGCTCGACCGGCAGACCTCCCAGGTCCTCATCATGGCGTCCTCCGAGGGCGGCACCGAGATCTAGGAAGTCGCGGAGCACAACCCCGAGGCCATCCACAAGGTCCGGGTCGACCCGGTCACCGGTCTCGGTGCCTGGCAGGCCAACCAGATCGCCTACGGCATGGGCCTCACCGGCAAGGCTGCCCGCG
>JBLHNG010000125.1:0-13966 GCA_047621685.1 Myxococcota bacterium
GTCTGCACGGACGATGCGCTCCCCGTCGCTGTCGGAGAGCTTGACCCACTGGAGATCTTCGCCCTCCGCAGTGAGGTGGACGGTCACCCCGTCATCGGCGACCAGCACCGGAGTCGGCTCGGAGGGGGTGAGGGGTGGGGGTGAGTTGGGCCACAGGAAGTAGAAGCCGAGCCCGACCGACGCCAAGAGCACCAGCCCGAAGCCACCAATGACCACCACCCCGACCACAGCAACGAGGGCGTGGTTGGACTTCTTCGGCGCAGCCTCAGCGACCGGCTGATGGAAGCGGTTCTCGGCTGCCGGGCGGGGCTCTGCGAGATCCGGTGAGCCGGGTCGGATCGCTCCGACTGAGGCGGGGGAGTCACTGCTGCCGGAGGTCATCAGCGTGACGACCATGCGGTTTCCGGTCAGCGCGCCCTGAGTGCCGTCGCCGTACAGCGAGCGAGCGAGGTCGCGGACCGGGCCTGCGGAGAAGGTGTCGAGCGAGGCGCCGGAGGCCTGGTCGGAGAAGGTCCGGAGGAGCTGGAGGAGCTGGGTGGCGTCGAGGCGCAGGGATGGATCGTGGGCGCACATCCGCGAGAGCGCCTCCTGGAGCGCGGAATCCCACTCCGGGTTGGGCATGCCCAGTGATGGGATCCCAGAGATGTGGGCGGCGATGAAGCGATCGTGCTGCCGGGCGTCCATGGGGATCACTGGGAGCAGCTTGCCGAGGAGCATCTCGATGAGGACAAGCCCGAGGGCGTAGATGTCACAGCTGTGGTCGCCCCGATCTCCCTCCCGTCGCTCCGGGGACATGTACTTGAAGCTGCCCATGCGCAGCGCCCCGGTCTGGGCGAGGCGGATCTCGTTCTGGTAGTGGGCGGTGCCGAAGTCCAGCACCTTCACCTCGCCCTCAACGCTGACCATGATGTTGTTGGGCTTGATGTCGCGGTGGACGACCTTGAGGGACTCCTCAGAGCCGTAGGGCGTGCGGAAGTAGGCGGCTTCGAGGGCCCCTGCGGAGTCCCGGGCGATCTGGAGCGCGGCCCGGGGGGGAACCGGCTGCCCGAGCTTCTCGATGAGCTGGCCGAGATCCACCCCGTCGACGAACTCCATGATGATCGCCGGCTGACGGTTGTGCTCCGCGAGCCCCTCGACCCTCAGGATGTTTCGGTGATGCAGTCGAGCCAGGAGACGGGCTTCGTCACGGGTGCGGTTGAGCAGGTCCGGCTCGTCAGACCACTGCGCCTTGAGGATCTTGACAGCGACGATGCGCTTGAGGTCGTCTGCGCCGCGCGCTTCGGCGAGGTAGACGCGGGCAAAGGTCCCCGCGCTCCGCTCTTGGAGCAGGGTGATTTCCTGTTGCTCTCGCTGGGAGCGCGCTGCCATCAGTCTGCGGACCGCTCCGTGGTTGGCGCTGAGACTGTAGCACGTCAGCCCCGTCGTCCTGACCGATGCTTGCGCTCTGGGCTCAGGGTGTGCTCTAAATCGCACTCAGGTCCCTCTTCACCCAAGCTCCCTTTGCTACAAAACCGGATCGAGAAATCGGATGCTCACCCCTGCTGCGCTGCTCTTCCTCTCGCTGACTGGCTGCGAGACCATCCAGGGGTTGATCGGAGGCGGTCCTGAGGCGGCCCTCGATGAGGCCGAAGCCAGCCTGACAGCTGGTGATCTCCCCAGTGCATCGGCGGCCTACGCCGAGCTGGTCGCGGCCCACCCCGACAACCTCGACGCCGCAACCGGTGCGGCCTACACCGCCCTCCTCCAGGGCGACACCGCTGCTGCGGACGGCTACCTCGCCGGAGCAGAGCCGACTGCCGGGGAGGAATTGGGTTCGATCAAGCTGCGTCGCGCGCTGGTTGCACTGAAAGCCGGTGATCTGGAGAAGGTCCGAGAGCACGGAGAGGCTTCGGGAACTCCAGAGGGGCTGCTGTTCGCCGCTGAGGTCGCCCTGGCCGATGGTGAGCGCGAAGAAGCCGCAGCGCTCCTCGGCAGGGTCAGCGGTGGGCCCGCCGGTGAGGTCGCCGCCGAGTACATGTCCCTCATCGACGACGCCGATCCCCTGGTCGCAGGGCTCTCCGAGGCACAGGCCCTCTGGGCGCTCGGTGAGCAGAAGGTCGCGGTTCGCTCGGTGGAGGAGCTGGTCAAGGCGCTTCCAGACTCCCGAGAGGATCGTGACTCGATGCTCCTGGTCTGGTCCTCCCGGGCCGCTGCGCTCGGAGAGGTCGACATCGCCCGCTCCCTGCTGGACTCCGTCATCTTCCCGCCCAAGGGACAGGCCTGGCGCAAGGCTGCCACCCAGGCGATCATCTCCTGCGCGGAGGGCGACGCCGAGACCTGCCTCGACCTGTTCGAGAAGCTCGACGGAAATGCGCCCACCGACGGACTCGCCGATGCCCGGGCCACCGCTGCCGTTCTGATTGCCGATGAGAATCCGGAAGTCGCACGTCAGCTCGCGGGTCGGTACACTTCGAACGCGGCGGCTCGTGCTCTCTTAGAGGCCGGTGATCGAAGCGGTGCCGCAGGTGCCGCAGCCGACGGGCCGCTTCGCAGCTACCTTCAAGGAGGCTGATGTGAAGCAAGCACTCATCAAGACCACAGCGACAATCCTCACTGGCCTTCTCCTGGCCGGAGCACTCTCCTCACCAGCAGAAGCCAGGAAGAAGAGCGAGGAAGGTGTCCCGGTCACGGTCAAGGTCATGGACCTCCTCGGTGAAGCGGTCCCCACCGCGGTCATTCGACACCCGGAGGAGGCGGACCGTCACCGGGTCAACTCCATCACCGGCGAGTGGACCGCACCCATTCTCTACCTGCCCGACGGCGGCGAGCTGATCTTCACCCCGGGCATGACAATCCGGCTGGAGATCTCCGCACCCGGGTATATGACGCAGATTATCCAGTACGACATCCGAAAGCGCCGCAACAAGATCGAGGTCGGCCTCGCGGAGCTTGAGGAGGACGACGACGGTATTGAGGAGCCCGTGATCCAATTCGATCGCGATCAGCTCCGAGATGTCGGCGGTACCGGTCCGGCAAACTGAGATCGGTGAGGAAACGTAGATGCCCCTGAAGATGCCCCTGAAGCTACGCCCGCTCCTCCCCCTGGGGCTGCTCTGTGTCACAACCGTGGCACTGGCAATCCCATGGTCGGGTTTTGACGAGGCCTTCGAGCCGCTGCCCTGTCCGGATGGCTGGGCGGGTTGTGTGATCGACGGAGAAGCGATCGATCCAGGAATGGTTGAGGACACCTCTGGGCGTCCCCATCCCTCCAGCATGCGGGTCGGCTTCTTCGACCTCGCTCCGCTGCCTGGTTTCAGCCCGTTTGTGGGCCTGAGCAACTACACCGGCTCCACCCAGCCGGTCGCGGTCGCTGAGCCCCCCTCCGCCCGGCGTGACCCGCTCCCGAGCGGCTCTGAGCCGCTCGCCCAGAACGATACCCGGACGCCGGACTCGGTTCGCCCCGATCCCATCCGGCCCGATCCCATCCGGCCCGATCCCATCCGGCCTGATCCCATCCGAACCAATCCCGGAAGGCCCGACCCCATCGAGCGGCCAATCATCACGCCGACCGAGGTCACTCCGACATCGGTTCGGCCTTCGCAGGTGGAGCCGACCGAGGTTCGGCCCGCAGAGGTCCAGCCCACCAGCCTCCGTCCAGACCCGGTCGTCGTCACGCCTGATCCGGTCAAGCCAGAGCCTGTGGTTGTCCCAGAGCCGGTGGTCACCACGCCCCCACCGACCCCGACCGAGGTGCAGCCAACCAGCCTCGCTCCGGCTGGCGATCCGGTCGGCGATCCGGTCGTCATTGCAGAGATCCCGACCCCCACCACTCGCCCGGCAGTGGCCGACAACGGCTGCGACGATCTCGTCTCGCTGGAAGCTCCGGCGATGATGGGCAACCTCG
Organism: Myxococcota bacterium; assembly: GCA_047621685.1. Lineage (GTDB taxonomy): Bacteria > Myxococcota_A > UBA796 > UBA796 > UBA796 > JAQXDW01. Next base: position 3,884 of record JBLHNG010000125.1, read on the forward strand.
GGGTTGGGCGCCGCAAGTGCCTGGAGTCCCGGATCTCAGGCAGCAGCCAGACCACCAAGAACAAGATCAGCCGGGTGCTGATCTCAGACGCTGAGGCTCGCGGAGATCGGTCGGACTGGGAGCGCTTGATGAAGCGCCACCTCGAAGACATCGACCGCTCCGATCCCAACCTCTGCTTCACCTACGCCATCCACCTCTCTCGTGGCGGTGTGGGTCGGGCTCATGGTGTGATCCGCTGGGCGGACTACGCGCTGGAGAACAAGCAGCAGTGGTCGGGCACCACATACAAGAAGAACGTCTACGGGCTCTACAAGCTGCGTGCCCAGGCAGCCAACAAGCTCTGGGAGTCCTCAGAGACGAAGTACGTCGAGGACCGCTCCGACAGCAACGAAGCCTCCGCGAAGAAGTACCGCGACCTTACCAAGAACTATGGCCGGGAGTGGCTGGACTACGCCCGCGCCAGCGGTCAGTCCACCAAGAGCCCGCTGAGCCTGTGCGTCTCCTCTGCGGGGAGCACCTCGTTCTGCGAGGGATGATTCAAGCCGCATGATTTACGCAATTGCCATGGCTGGCCTGTTGGTTGGCTGCACGGGAGAGAATCCCGCCACTCCGGAGACCTCGGGGGAGGCTGCGGCGTCATCGATCGATGGAGCGCTGCTGGAGAAGACCTGGCAGCTCCGCATGGCCGATGCCACTCAGCGCGACCGGTTTGAGTCTGATCCGGGCTGGGGCAACACCTTCAAGCGCGACTACAGCCGTGGGCTCTCCTCGTTTGGAGAGGACGCTGGAAAGGCTCGCATGCACCTGGAGTATGCCGCGCTCTATCGTCAGGCCCTCCTGATGTACGCCCACGCCACCCACCACGTCTATGGCGAGACCCGCGAGCCCACCGACCCGATCGCGGTCGACTACCTGCTCGGGATCTCCAGATGGGTTCGAGGCGATGAGGGCATGGGCGAGGCCTTCGGGGCGCTGCCAGAGTCCACGGATGCCGACATCCTCGCCCGCGCTTCGGCGTGGTCTACAGCCACGGTGTGGCCGCCGGAGCTGACCGGGGCGACCTTCCCTGACATGCCCCCTGAGGTCAGCCCGGGCGACAACCCCGGCCTCGACAGCCTGCCGCACTATGCAATGCCAGAGCAGTCTGAGAGAGCCCTCACCATCGACACCGCCGATCCGACGGCCCTCTACCACCTCGCGAGATGGCATGAGCAGGCTGCAGTGCAGCTCGTCGGAGAAGGTGGGGAGGCACTGATCTCTCAGCTCCTCGCGCCCTACCGGCTCCCGGTGGAGCCAGCCCCCAACGCTGAGCTGCTCCCGATCGATGATGCCTGGCTGTTCGCGAGCACCGCCCTGACTGCTCCAGAGGACGCCGCATTCCTGGCCGACGCCAGCGTTCGTGGGCTCGCCGCTGTCGAGCAGTGGAAGACTGAGAGCCCCCTGGCGTCTGCGCTGGTCCCCAGCATTGTCGATGGCGCGGTGGTTCCAGACCTCGTGCTCGACCAGGGTGCTGAGTTCCGGGCCGCAGTGCTCGACACCATGAAGGCCCGCAGCGGGTCGACCGAAGACTTCCAGATCACCTTCGCCTGGATGGCCCGAATCGCGGTCTTCCGGGCTGGAATGGTGGTCGCCGACGCCAACGATCAGTACCGAGACGCCGGGATCCTTCGCATCAATGCCCTGGAGCAGATGGATGCCATGAAGGCCTCGCTCAACCTGGCCAAGGATCCCGTCTTTGCCCTCTCGGTCGCTGCCTGGGATGCCGGTAATCGAAACCCTGTCCGCGCCCAGCAGCTCGTCCATGAGCTACTTGGACGCTTCCCCTCCCTTACCGCCGCGCGCTACCCCCTGGATGCTCTCAACATTCGAGCATCCCGGAACGCCGGCCCTTCTCTCATCGCGAACTGAGGAGCGTACATGGCACTGAAGCATGCACTCGCCGCTGCCTTTGCAACCGGGCTTGCGTCGATGGCGATCGCCGCCAGGCTCGAGTACTTCGAGGAGAGCCTGCCGACCACGCTCAACCCCCTCTACGCCAGCTCGATGGTCGATTATCGTTCGCAGGAGCTTGTCTTTGACCGGCTCTGGTACCACGACCCGATCACCAACAACCTGGAGAGCAGGTTGGTCGAGCGCTGGGAGGTTGCTGAGGGCGGCAAGGCTGTCAAGCTCACCCTCCTGCCGGGCCTGAAGTGGCACAACGGGAAGAACGTCACCTCCAAGGACGTCTGCTTCACCGTCAACGCCATGCTCAACCGCTCGACCCCCAGCCCCATCGCTGAGGCGTATCGGCAGGTGCTCGCAGGCTGTGACACCCAGGGCAACCAGGCCGCCCTGGTCCGGTTCACCCGGGTCTTTCACAACCCCCGGGAGCGGCTCGGCTTCGCCATCCTGCCGGAGTCCGCCTTCAAGTCCACTGCGATCTCACCGGACCTGGAGTTCTCCGCCCGACCCATCGGCTCCGGTCCCTACAACGGCAGCAGCGGCAGGCGCGGGGTCAGCTTCGACGCCTTCGCCAACACCCACCACAGCCCCCAGATCGCTCAGCTTCAGCTGACCGAGGGCGGTGATCCGCTGGTCCAGGTCAAGAGCCTGATCAACAACTCCGTGCAGGGCATCATCGCGGTCCCGCCGCCCCATCGCCCGGACCTCTCCGCCTCCGATGAGGTCGCGCTGAAGTCCTACGACCTGCGCAGCTGGTGGTACATCGCGGTCAACTCGAACAAGTCGGCCCTCGCCGACAAGCGGGTCCGGCAGGCGCTCAACCTCCTGCTCGACCGCACCGAGCTGCGGCAGTACTCCATCGGTGTGGCTCCTGGCGAGGAGAACTCCCCCTGTGAGTTCATCTCTGGTCCGTTTGTCCAGTCCAGCCCCTACTACAACCGCACCGTCTCCACGGTCGAGCGGTCAGACAAGGCCCAGGCTGAGGAGCTGCTCCTGGCTGCGGGTCTGTCGAAGACCGGCGGGAACTGGCACCATGCCGGCAGCAAGATCACCCTGCGCATCGGCATGCTCTCGCCGCTGGACAACGAGGCACCCGACCTCCTCGACCAGATCAGCAACCAGCTCGGTGCATCCGGCTTCGATCGTCAGGTGTTCAAGATCTCTGCGGACAACTGGACCCGAAACGTCATCACCGGCCAGTCCCAGGAGTACGATCTCCTCATCGGCAAGTGGTCCTTTGGGCTGGTCGAAGACGTCAACGATCTGTTCCACTCCCGACTCGGCACTGAGGGTAAGAAGAACATCTTCAACTACGCCAGCACCGAGGTCGACACCATCCTTCGTGAGTACGACGCTGCCCGGACCGACACTGCGGCCAAGGACGCCTACCACAAGCTCCACGAGAAGCTCGCCGATGAGCTGCCCTACCTCTTCCTCTGGAAGCTGGACACCAAGTCTGCCTGGCGGACTGAGGTGCGCGGCAACATCATCTCGCCCTACTACTACTTCACGGAGATCGACTCCTGGAAGTACAGCCGGTAGGCGGACTCTGTTGGGAGCCGCTGGCTGAGGAGTGAGTGTTGAAGAGATGGTGGTTGAGACCGGCCGTCCGGATCGCCGCAGCGATGATGCTGCCCTTGCTGGTGCCCGCCCTGATCACCTTGATGATCTGGGCGCTGCCCGGTGATCCGGCGAGCATCATCTGCCCGCGGGAGCTGTGCGGCGACTCCACAGACGTGCTCGCCGCGAAGTGGAACCTCGACGGCAGCGCCTGGGAGTTTTTCACTGCCTGGCTCTCCGCTGCGGTGCAGGGCGACTTCGGCAACTCCTGGCGCTTCCAGCAGGGTGTGCCGGTCATCGAGCTGCTCGGTGATGCGATTCCAAACACCCTCATCCTGATCAGCCTCGCCCTCATCCCGGTCACCTTCGGGGTGATATCCGCAGCAGGCAACCTCATCCCAGCGAAGCTCGATCCGGTGCTGTACCTCATCGGGCTGGTCCCGGCGGTGGTGCTCGCGCTCCTGGCTGCGGCGGTGGTCGAGCTGACCGTCCAGTCTGGATCGTTCTCCGACACCGCGCGCATGGCCCGGCTGCTGGCAGGGGCGGCGGTGCTCGGGCTCGCCGATGGGGTGTTCTCCGGCGCAGTCACCGGAACCCGCAGCCTGTTCACCCGCGAGAACCAGCAGCGCTACGTCGGCGTTGCCATTCTGCGTGGAGAGAGCGTCCTCTCGAACACGCTGCCCAATGTCGCCCCCGCACTGGCCGGTCAGCTTCGGGCGCGGACCTTGAGCCTGCTGTCTGGGGCCGTGGTGGTAGAGACCGTGACCCGCATTGATGGGCTCGGGGACCTGATGTGGGGCGGCACGCTGATGCAGGACTTCGGCGTCGTGCTGGCCTGCGCGACCTGCTTTGCGCTGATCTCGGCGATCTTGCTGCTGCTCCAGGCCCTCGTTGAGGTCGCGGTCGCCATCCACATCCGCCGCGCGCCCGCTGTGGCGGTGGCAGCATGAACGATCGCATCGTCACCGGTGCCCTCGCCGGGCTCATCTTTGCCTCGCTGGTGCTCGCTGCCCTGAGCGCTCCGGAGCACTTCTCGGCCATCCAGCCCGACCTCGGCTACGCCACCCCCGCTGAGCTTCCTCCGTTTGGGGCTGACAACCGGGGTCGTCCGCTGCTGGACTACGCCACACAGGGCGCACAGATCGTCGCGGTTCCAGCGGCTGTTGCGGGTCTGCTGGTCTTTTTGTTTGGTGTCATCGGCGGTCTGCTGCGCTGTGCGGGCTCGGTCCGGGTCGACTCCTGGATCCAGGGGATGGGGGAGATCCTCGGCTCTCTCCCGCGCATGGTGGTCATCCTGGTGGTCGCCCTGGTGGTCCCGCTCGACTCGCGTGGGCTGATGCCCCTGGCCATCGTCTGGGCGCTGCTGAGTGCCCCCGGTGCGATGGACGAAGCTGCGGCAGTCGCCGAGAGACTTGGTGGTGCGCGGTTTGTCGAGGCCCTGCGAGCACACGGCTACTCCGCGTTTCGCATCTACCTCTACCACATCGTCGCCCTCAATCTTCGCCCGGTGGTGGTCCGTCAGGCGGTCGAGACCATGATGCAGGTGGTCTTCCTGGAGATCGCGCTGTCCTACCTCGCGCTGGCACAGGATCAGCCCTCATTCACCCACGCCGACAGCCTGCACTCCTGGGCCGACCTGCTCAACATGGGCTACCCCGCCCTCATCCTCGACATCCCCACCACCCACGCCCTCGTCCTCGGGCTGTCGCTGGTCGGGATGGTCGCTGTGATGACCCTCTCAGTCAGCCGCACAGCGAGGGCACGATGAGCACTCCCCTCGTCGAGCTTCGGGGTCTCACCGTCTCAGCACCCGATCGCTTGCTGGTCGAAGGCATCGATGTCGATGTCCTGCCCGGTCGGGTCACTGCCCTGGTCGGACAGTCCGGCTCTGGAAAATCACTGACCGCGCGCTCGATCATGTGCGTGCTGGATGTGAGCCCGGGCCTGAAGGCTGGAGTGCTGAAGTACCCGGCACTGGATGCCAACAAGGACTGGTACGAAGGGGTCCGCGGTGGCGGGATGCGTGCCCAGAAGGCGCTGCTCAAGCGCTCCCGGCACCTCCGGGGCGCCTACTTCACCTACTCTCCCCAGTCCGCCAGCTCCGCGCTCAACCCCGGCCGCACCATCGGCCGACAGCTTCAGATCGCCATCGGTCGCCGCGAGCAGGCTCCCAACGATCTCTCCAAAGAGATCCGCACCATCCTCGCCAGCGTCGGGCTCGGCCCGGCTGCGGCCGGTGCGGTGCCCTCGGAGCTGTCTGGTGGGATGTGCCAGCGGGCCGCGTTCGCCATCGCGATCGCGCCACGACCCCGGCTGGTCATTGCCGATGAGCCTGAGACCGGCCTCGACCCGGTCCTCCGTCGGGCAGTCATCGAGCTGATGGTCTCCGTCTGCAAGGACTACGGTGCTGGCCTGCTGCTCATCAGCCACCACGAGTCCACCGTCCGTCGCATCGCCGATGATGTCGTGCGCCTGCCCACTCCGACCGGGATCGAACCATGAGCGGTCCCGTCGTCGAAGTCCGCGGTCTGGTGAAGACGTTCACCCAGTCCGGTCCGTGGCCCTGGAGCCCGCAGCGTCACATCCCAGCAGTGCAGGGGGTCGACTTCACCGTGTCTCCTGGAGAGGTGGTCGCGCTGGTCGGCCAGTCTGGCTCCGGCAAGACCACGGTCTCCCGCATCGTGCTCGGCCTCGAGGAGCCCACCTCCGGTGAGATCTGGCTGGAGGGTGCGCGCTGGGACGGGCTGACGGAGCGGGTGCGGAGAGAGAAGCGCATTCGCTACCAGTACGTCCCCCAGGACGCCATGGGCGCGCTCGATCCCCAGCAGACCGCCTTGGAGACCGTCTCAGAGACCCTCCGGGTGCTCGGCGGGCTGTCCAGGGCCGAGGCGGTGGAGAAAGGGCTGGACATGCTGGACAAGCTCGGCCTCGCTGCCCGTCGGAGCGCGCTGCCCCGGGAGATGTCTGGCGGAGAGCAGCGACGGGTGACCCTCGCCCGTGTGCTCGCCTTGGAGCCGCGCCTCATTGTCGCCGATGAGCCCACCTCCGGTCTCGACCCGGAGCGCCGGGAGAGCGTCCTGGAGGCCCTCATTGGCAACCTCCCCAAGGGCGCGGCCTGCATCCTGGTCACCCACGACATGACCGAGGCCAGGGAGTGGTGCGACCGGGTGCTGGGCATGCTGGCGGGTCGGGTCATCGAGGAAGTCGACCTCAAGAAGGCCGAGCCGGTCCACCCATATGCGCGCGTGCTGTTCGATCCCTGGTCCGGTACACTGCCCACTCAGCCCCTCGCAGTGACCGGCTGCCCCTTTCGACCCGACTGTCCCCGAGCGGTTGGCGCAATTCAGGCACGCTGTGAAGGCGAAATACCCACACTTTCTGCGTTGGGAGTTCCAGATCATCGGGTTGCCTGTCATGATCTGATCGCGAATCCCGTTCAGGAGCTCCCATGACCTTTGGTCGACTTGTCCCCATGGTTGTCCTTGTTGCACCGGCCCTCGCCGTCGCGGGCGAGAAAGAGGAAGCGGAGCACACCCGGCTCTCAGAGGAGATGCGCCGTCTTTCCTCCCGAAATGCCTGGCGTGGTGTCGAAGCGTCCTATGCCAAGATGCTCCCCTTAGAGAAGCGCGATGTGGTCCTCACCTTCGATGACCACTTCATTGCTGCCCAGGCTGCCAGCAACCTCGGCGACATCAACGCCACCTACCAGCGTGCTCAGCGCGCCGCAGCGGTGGCCGGCAATGAGAACGATACCCGTCGCTCCGAGAACTGGATTCGCGAGATCGAAGCCAGCTACGCCTCCGTTGAGCTGCGAACCTCTCCACGCTTTGAGGGCCAGGCGGTCCTCAAGATTAGCGAGATCCCGTTCGCCAACGATCAGCGCGCGGCCTACGACGTCGCCCGGTCCACGGTTGCAGAGCGGGGGAGCTACACCGGGCTGCTGCCGCTGGGAGACTACATCTTCGGTGACGGTGCAGAGGGCGGAGAGGCCTTCTCGGTGGCTGCGGGTGGAGAGCTTCAGAAGGTCGCTCTCGGACCAACAGAGACCGGGGGCGGCAGCGGGCTGGCCTATGCCGGTCCCCGCCTCGACCTCGGCGGCGCATTCTCTTCCGCCGGAGATCCCACCCTCACTGGCGCGGACATTGCTCCGGTGGGCTTCGCTGGCGCCGGACTGCGGGCCGGGCTGGGCTTTGAGATCGGCACCCGGCTTGGGTTCGGCGGTCTGGTCGAGGTCGGCTACCACCGCATCGGCGGGGCTTCGAACGCCGACCCCTCCAGCGAGCAGGTCGACGGCCTCTCGATGAGCGTCGCGGATGCCTACGGCTACTCTTCCGCAGACACCAGGGTCGGCATGTTCTATGGCTGGCTGGCTGGCAGCTACTTCATCTCTCCCGGCGACCTCGGCGTGACTTTTCTCGCCGGTCCGGTGATGGGGATCGGCTCGGGCACAGTCCAGGGTGTCTCTGGAGGAAGCGACAGTTACTCCGACCGATACTCACAGGTCAATGGAAGCATTCGGGCCGGTGGCGTGTCCGGAGGCGTGAGCTTGACCCACAACAAAGCATCAATCGGAAAGCTTGGTGTCGGACTCAGCGTCCTCGGCGGCGCACAGAGCGACACCACAAGATGGTACACCTGGGGGCAAGCGGCCCTCACCATTACCCCCGCGAGGAGTGACGGATGACGATGAGCTTGCTCCTGGGCCTGTGCCTGACTGCTGGCGCTGCCGAGGTGTCCGTGTCCCAAGACGGCCACGCCTCGAACCCCAGCTGGTCCCCTGACGGCGACTGGTTGGCCTTTGAAGTCAACAATTACGGTGGAAATGTCGACCTCTTTCTGGTGGAGATCGGAAACGGCAACCCCATGGGGAGCCCGCAGAAGATCAACATCCCAGGATCGTCCTCCAGCTTCTCCTCTGGTGGAAGTGTGGTGGCGGCTCCAAGCTGGCACCCGCGCGGGATCGTCATCTTTGAGGGCAGCAACGCCGGCAACAGCAACCGGCTCTACCAGCAGACGCCCGAGGGTGCTGCTGCCGGACAGCTGCTGACCAGTGGTCAGATCAGCGGTGACCTCTCCTGGCCCGCAGTCTCTCCCGACGGCAAGTTCGTCGCGTTTGTCAGTGATGTCTCGGGTTCTGGAGACATCTACTACTGGGATCGGGCGAGCAACCAGGTCGTCCAGGCCGTCGCCTCTCCCTACTCTGAGATGGCGCCCCGCTACAACGCGGACGGCTCCAAGATGGTCTACTCCCGCAAGAACCGCGGCAGCCAGGACCTGTTCATCTGGGACGGTACACAGTCCACCCCGCTGGTTGGCGGAAACGGGGACCAGACCCGCCCGGTGTGGTCCGGCGACTCGGTGCTGTTCTTCTCCAACGAGCGCGGAGACGATCACTGGGACATCGCAGTCTCCGCCGGTGTGGGCAACAAGAAGACCATCGCCCGCGACGTCCGGCTCCCCCAGCGTGCCACTCCGTCGATCTCACCAGACGGCCGCTGGGTCGCCTATGGGGTCGAGGATACGGAGAACTCCGGCAAGATCATGTTCACCCGAACCGACGGCAGCTCCACAGTCTCCTTGGCGACTGGCGTGGTGGCCTGCGGTGAGCCGTCGCTGATCGACGCGGGCGGTCGGGTGTTCCTGGCCTACACCGCGCTGCCCAGCGAGGGTGCGGACTGGCGACAGCTGCACATCGAGGACGTCACTTCGTTGCTGCGCTGACCGTCGCTGCGAGGTTGAGCCCTGGAGTTGGGGGGAGGGTGTTGTCTCGCTCCTTTCCGCATCCGCTGAGGAGCAGCCGGGGGCCGGGGCTGCCTGTGGACTGACCACTGAGCTGTGGCAGCAGCCGGTCGTAGACGGGCGAGCTGACGGTTCGGAGAGCGGTGCGGAGACGGGCGGAGGCACCCGGAGCCGGTCGGGGGGCTGCCTTCTCTTTCACTGACCACTGAGCGACGGCAGTAGCCGGCCTTTAGGCGGGGTAAACTGCCGACTCGGGGAGCGGCGCGGGGACGGGGTGAGTCCTACGAAGCCGGTCAGGTGGCTGCCTTCTCTTTCACTGACCATCAAGTTCGACAAGTGCCGGTCGCAGACGGGCTGATTGTCGATTCGTGGAGAGGAGCGGGGACGGGGTGAGGCACCCGAAGCCGGTCAGGTGGCTGCCTTCCCCCCTAATTTTGTTGATTGTATTGTTTTGGATCGCCTGATCTGGAGTCTCAGTTCGCCCGGGCGCGCGCAAGGGGACACCGGAGTGGGCCGTGTCGGAGGCCCCGCACGCCAGATTCTCTGGCGGGGCCGGAGGCAGCAAGCGACCCGAGGCTGGGGACGTCGGCAGTACCAGTGAGAATGGACGCCGACAGGGAGTGAAGCGCGGACCGCGTAGGGGACCCGTAGCGATGAGAGCCCAAGGACGGAGACGGGGTTTGCAGTACCGCCGTCCTTCAAGGATTCGCCCATCTCTGCTTTTGATAGTGCCGACCTGTCCTGCTCGCCCTTCGGTCTTCTCAGCCAGGGGCGCTCTCAGCCTCGTGGCTCTCGATTCCGAAGGGTCCTCCCTCCCTGGATGGTTGAGATTCGCCATCG
>JBLHNG010000126.1:0-13930 GCA_047621685.1 Myxococcota bacterium
GCCCCCCCCCACTCCGGCATGAGCAGCGCCGGTACACAGTGCGAGGCAGGTCTCCGGGTGATCCCGCCAGCCCGTCTCTGAGAGCGCCTCACGGCCCGCCTGGAAGATCTCCAGCGCCTCCGCAGTCGCTGCCAGCCCCGTCAGGTATGTCCCGGCCTGCAGCGCGAGGTCGGCGAACCGGATCCGCTCGGTCGGGGTCATCTCCGCCATGCCCCATGACAGGTGGCGGACGATCTCCAGGAGGTCTCTTCGGGTGGGCTGCGGCATCCGCTGGAGGAGGAAGCGACCGACCTTGAGGTGGAGCGCTGGGCGCGCCTCTGGGGACCGCCGACTCCGGGCCTCAACCATCAGGCGGGAGTCGACGACCCCGATCTCTTTGCTGTCCTGACTGAGCACGCCGAGCTGGAGGATCGGCTGGAGGCGTCTCGTGGCTTCTGCGACGTCGATGCCGAGAATGGCGGCGATCTCCGCGACCTGTGTCTGACGACCGAGGCAGGCCGCCACTCGGAGCATGCGCTGGCTCTCCGGGGCGAGCTGGGCGACCGAGCCCACCAGCGCATTGGCGAGCACAGACTCCACCACCGGCACGCTCCACACCCACCGCCCGGCGATGTGCTGCGGGAGGCCCTGCTTGCGGAGGAGGGTGACCGCGCGGAGGAGTGCCTGGGGGTTGCCGTGGGTGTGCGTCATGAGGAGGGTGCTGATCGGCTCAATCTCTGCGATCGAGCACTGGCTGCCCTGGGCGAGGACGGCCTGGATGCTGTCGAGGGAGAGGGGGGTGGTCTCGATCAGCTGGAAGCCGCTGCCGGAGCGCTCGACCTGCTCCTGGAGCAACTCCAGTGCCGGTGGGACCATGCCATCAGGGGTGCTCCAGGCCCCAACCAGCAGCCGCCCTTCGCAGAACGGATCGGTCGCGAGGTAGCGGATGAGCGCCATGGAGGTGGCGTCGGCGAGGTCGAGATCATCGAGCACCAGGATCAGCGGCGGACACAGGCTGGCCATCGCGCGAACCAGGGCACCAAATGCGAACATCAGCCGATCCCGGCGGGTGGCGTCGTCCATGACGGTCTGGGAGGCGGTGTCGGCCTCCAGGACCAGCCCCAGCTCCGGCAGCAGCGGAACCAGCAGTCCCCCAACATCCCCCAGCTCGTTGCTCAGCAGCGCCCGGATCGGATCCACATCCTCACGCTGCATCAGCGTGTGAAGCGCCGCTTCAAGCGCCTGGATGACGCCCTCATGGGGGGTGGCGTTGGCCGCATCGGAGAACCGACCATACGCCAGCAGGGCGTCCGACGGCATCAGGGAGGCGGCCTCTGCCAGCAACGCCGTCCGCCCACTCCCTGCCGCCCCGATCACCACCACCATGCTGCGCTCACCGTCTGCGACCCGTGCGCCCACCTCCGAGAGCAGCGCACTGCTCGCCTCCCGACCGATCAGCTGTGTCGGCAGCGAGAAGTGCGCCCCGTCCGGCTGGGCCGTGCCCGCCAGGATCGCGCGACAGCGGAGGAGGTCCGCCTGGAGTGCGGCGGCGCTCGGGTAGCGGTCAGAGGGCTGCTTGGCCATCAGGCGCAGCACGATCGCGGAGAGCGGCTGGGGAATCGCCGAGTCCAGCACTGCGGGGACCTCGGGGGGCTGGGTGAGGTGGGCATGGACGAGGGCCAGACCATCTCCGACCTCAAACGGCGGACGCCCCAGCAGGAGGTGCCAGGCGATCGCACCGAGGGCGTAGAGGTCAGCCCGGCCATCGAGCCGATGCTCCATGCGACCGGTCTGCTCTGGAGAGAGGTAGGCCAGCGCGCTGGTGCTGGTCTCTCCCTCACCGGACAGGTCGATGATCTGGAGGCCAACGTCGTCCCAGAGGAGCCGGGAGAGGCAGAGCCCCTGGTGGATGATTCCCGCCTCGTGCAGCACCCGGAGCTGTCTCGCGGCCTGATCGAGCACGTCGAGGACCGTCTCCGGCGACATCGCCCCCGCCTCCAGCCAGCCGGTCAGCGCCCGGCCGCCTCGATCCGCGGTCCACAGCCGGGTCACGCCGCCCTGATCCTCAAAGTCCAGCACCGCCATCACCGTCCCGAGGTCTCTCCGGGCGAGCCGGGCAGCCTCACGCCGAAGTCGGGCCGCTCCCCTGGAGGTGGCGGTCTTGAGGAGGGCCGTGGTGCCGTCGGATCGGCTCCGCATTCGAACGACCCGGGCATACGGATCGCTCCAGAGGATCTCTGAGGGCTCCATGTCCTCGAAGTTGAGTTTCACTCAGTTGATGATCCGGTGCTGGACCGCGAGCCGGATGAGTGCTGGGACATCCTCAACGCCGGTCTTCTCCATGATCCGGTTTCGATAGGTGCTGACGGTGGAGGGGGCGATGCGCAGCGTGTAGGAGATCTCCTTGTTGGTCTTGCCCTCGGCGGTCATCTGGAGGACCTCGCACTCCCGACTGCTGAGCTGGAGGAGCGGGCTGCTGGTGAGGGTGTCGGGGGTCGACTTTCGCAGGGTGCTGCTGAGGGCCTCGGCTTCCATCTGTGCTGGACGGAGCAGGGCCAGGGCGCTCTCCAGGTGACCGTTGAGGGTGTCATCGACGCCGCCCTCGACGAGGGCCGCTGCCTGCTGGATGTGGCCGGTCAGCAGCGCCAGCCGACCGCCGATGTGCTCATCGAGGGACTTCGCCAGCCCGTTGTTGTGGGCGCTGTTGTCGGCGACCCACTGATGGGTGAGCCGACGGAGCTGCTCGCTCTGGAGCCGGACGAGCTGGAGGAGGCGCTCCTGCTCGCTCTGGAACGCCTCCTTCTGGGCGATCTCCCGCTCCAGCTCAATGGTGCGCTCCTTCACCCGATCCTCCAGCTGGCTGGCGTGGGCCTGCTGGGCGCGCTGGAGGCGTCGGATCTCCAGGTGGGCGCGCACCCGGCTCATCAGCTCGTTGACCTCAATGGGCTTGGTGACGTAGTCCACCGCGCCGACGTCGAAGCCCTGCACCTTGTCGGCGCTCTCGGTCCGGGCGGTCATGAAGATGACCGGGATGTCGGCGGTCTGGGGGTTGGCCTTGAGGCGACGGCAGGTCTCGTAGCCGTCGATGCCAGGCATCTGGATGTCGAGCAGGATGAGGTCCGGCTGTGCCAGACGTGCCCGCCGCAGCCCGGTCTCGCCATCCAGTGCGGTGTACATCTCGAAGCTGTACGCCTCGAAGTGGCTGAGGATGACCTTGAGGTTGTTGGGGTTGTCATCGATGATCAGGATGGCGTGCTGGCGGATGTCGTTCAATCTAGCCCCTGGGGAGTGGCGCTATTGTTACTGATCGCTGTCCGCGGGGCTGTCGAAGGATTTCTACAGCCGTGTCGAAATTCGGGCACCTTTGTCTGAGACAGGGTTTTCACCAAGCCCCCCGCTACGCGCTGACATCCTCTCACACACGGGGAGGGAGAACCCTTCGGGAGCCATCGCCACGAGGCTGAGAGCGCCCCTGGCTGAGAAGACCGAAGGGCAAGCAGTCCAGGGCAGGCAACATCGAAAAGCAGAGAGGGGCGACTTCAGATCAAGCGATCCCAAACCATACAATCAACACAATCAGGGAGAAGGCAGCCACCTGACCGGCTTCGGATGCCTCACCCCGTCCCCGTGCCGCTCCACGAATCGGCAGTGACCCCGCCTAAAGGCCGGCTGCTGCCCCAACTCAGTGGGAGTAGAAGGCAGCCCTCACCGTCACCACCGAGCGGATTTGACAACTTCCGCCCGCCATCCCGCCCCAGATCCAGCAAGATTGCCCCTCCATGATCCCCAAGCTCCTCGGCTCACTCCTCAGCCAACCCATCCCCCACACCCCGCCCCCACCGCGTCCGTTCATCCACGAAGACGACGCGGAGCGCCTCGAAGACTTCGCCTGCACCACCACCCCGGACTGCCGCGACTTCTTCGTCGACCTCGCCCCCCTCGGTCGCCCCGACGGCGTCTGGCTCAGCTACGACTACGCCGAGGTCACCGGCCCGATCTCCGCTGACGACCTCGCCCATGAGTCCGAGCTGTCCCTCGCCGTCCGCCTCATCATCAGCGAGGTCGGCGCAGACCGGATGCTTCAGAGCGACCTCGCCCTGATGGAGTCCATCGGCATCCTCTACACCGTCGACAACCGTCTCGACCCCACCGTCTACAACCCCGAGAACCGCCCCAGCGCACCCGTCTTCCCTGGCTGCGGTCCCGATGGCAGCTTCTACACCTGCACCAACGCGCAGCAGTACCTCGGCATGTCCACCTGGCGGGCGCTCGATCCGGCCGCCCACTACAACCCGGAGATGCTCGAAGACGCCGTCGACCTCGCGGTCCTCGCCTGGTACCTCCAGGAGCGCGACCTCATCTCCGACCCCACCGAGCAGGCCACCAACTACGTGCACCGCTGCGGGGGCGATGCCTACGGACTGCCGACCTGGCGCTGCGACGCCCACCTCGGTCGCCCCGCCCGCGACATCCCCAATGCCAACCCACACACCGGCCCGATCGTCTTCAAGGCGCCGGCCCGCTACCTGGAGCGGAGGGGCTACTACGTCGTCGAGATCTCCCGATTCATCGACTACAGCTCCGCCATCCGCGACGCCTACTTCGACGCCTTCGCCACCGAGCCCGCCACCCTCACGACCCGCTCAATCCACGCCCACCCCTGGCACAGCGAGGCCCCGAAGGCCGCCGCCTGGGAGGTTTGAGGCGAATCGCGCTCGTAATCACCTCATGACCTGAGGTGATTGGCCCTCCAATCCCCTCACACCACCGCGATCGCAGCCTCACCAGCCTCGACCCGGCCAATCACCACCCCGACACCCGCTGCCACCAGACGCGCGGCGTCAGCTTCAGGCAGCGCGAACAGCAGGCCACCGGAGGTCTGCGGATCCACCAGGACCGACTGAAGCGCCGGGGACACATCGCCCCAGGACAGCGCCTCGCCGACGTAGCGGCGGTTGGACTTCTCGCCCCGGGTGAGGTGCCCGGCGGCAGCGGCTTGAAGCGCCCACGGCAGCAGCGGCACGGACGCCGACTCAATGACCAGCCGCACCCCCGACGCCCGGGCGATCTCCCAGGCGTGACCGACGAGGCCGTTGCCGGTGACATCGGTGCAGGCATGGACCACGCCCATCGCACCAGCGTCTCGTGCGGCACGGTTGAGCGTCAGCATCCCGCGAACCGAGGCCGTCTCTGCATCTTCGGGGCACTCCCCGCGCTTGAGCGCTGTCGACAGCACGCCGGTCCCGACCGCCTTGGTCAGCACCAGCACCCCGCCCGCCTCTGCCCCGGCGTTGCTCCACAGCCCCTCTTCACGGACCTCGCCGGTCACCGACAGGCCGAACTTCAGCTCGCTGTCGGTCACCGAGTGCCCACCGACCAGCAGCGCGCCGGCCTCGATGACCTTGTCCGCCCCACCCCGGAGCATGTCCGCGAGAAGCTCGGGAGGCAGGTCTCTGTGGGGCCAGCAGAGGATGTTCATCGCGGTGAGCGGCAGCCCGCCCATGGCGTAGACGTCTGAGAGCGAATTGGTCGCTGCGATGGCGCCGAAGGTGTAGGCGTCGTCGACGATCGGGGTGAAGAAGTCGAGGGTCTGGATCAGGCAGCGCCCATCATCGAGACGCACGACTCCAGCGTCATCGGCGGTGTCAAAGCCGATGAGTAAGCGCGGATCCGACTGCCTGGGCAGTCCCGCAGTCGCCTGGGCCAGAACCTCCGGCCCGAGCTTGCTCGCTCAACCAGCAGACTCCACCATCTGGGTGAGGCGATACTTGTTGTCTTTGCTGCGGTCTTTGTTCGACATGACGGACTCCGGGGTCAGTCCCGTTGTATCACTCCGACGGCAGGCGTCCCTCGCAAGACCACATCGGCGCGGGCCAGCGACTCGGGGATGGGCAGCGCTCGACAGGAGCAGGCGGCGGCGGTCTGGAGGAGGGCGAGGAGCATGGTGACTCTGCCGATACCCAATGCGATCGGTTCCCGGGTACACCCTGGACACGGCAATCTTCGGGATTAGTCACTGCCACACCCCGGAGCCCCGATGACCACGCTGCCCACCCGCTGGCCCGCCCAGCACCCCGACCGCATCCAGCTCTACTCCCTGGCGACCCCCAATGGTCAGAAGATCGGCATCGCGCTCGAAGAGCTTGGCCTTCCCTACGAGGCCCACGTCATCAACATCATGAAGGGCGACCAATTTGATCCGGAGTACATCCCGATCAACCCCAACTCCAAGATTCCCGCGATCATCGATCCGGACGGTCCCGGCGGCGAGCCCCTCGCGATCATGGAGTCCGGTGCGATCCTGCTGCACCTCGCCGAGAAGGCCGGCGCCCTGCTGCCCGCCGATCCAGCTGCTCGCAGTCAGGCCATCCAGTGGCTGTTCTTCCAGGTCGGCAGCATCGGGCCAATGCTCGGTCAGTTCGGCCACTTCTACAAGTTCGCCAAGGGCAAGACCGACACCTACGGCGAGACCCGCTACGGCAAGGAGACCACCCGGCTGCTCGGCGTGCTGGAGGGTCAGCTGTCAGACGGTCGGGACTGGCTGGTCGGGGAGTACTCGGTGGCGGACATCTCCATCGTGCCCTGGATCAACGCGCTGGACTACTACGAAGGCAAGGACGCCGTCGGCTACAGCGACTTCCCGCTGGTCGATGCCTGGTGCAAGCGCTTCAACGCCCGTCCCGGTGTGCAGCGCGGTGTGAAGGTCTGCGGATTTGGTGATTAGACCTTGCTGATCAGCCGCATGCTTGCCGGCGCGGCGCTCACAGCCGACCCGTGAGCTGAAGGCGGACTGCCCGGACCGACTCACCGTGTGCCGCTCCGAGGTCGTCCCGGACCTCCTGTGTGCCGACCGCCCCGGCGAGCGCCCTCGCTGACCGACCACCGCAGCACCAGCCGGTCCCGCCCCGCTCCTGACGATAGCGGATACCAGCCCCCCTCACCCTGAGGCTCTCATGCTCCTCCTGCTCGCTTCCTCCCTGTCGTCGGCAGGTCAGACCGCGCCCGGCATGGGGCTGACGTTTGGATTTGAGCCGCGATTCGGCAATTACACGGCCCTCAATGACACACTTCTCGACTACGACTTCACCCCGGTCGAGTCAGCATTTCTGCCCGCATGGGGGCTGCGGGGGCGGGTGTTCCTGGCGGGTGGCCCGTTCATCTCGATGTCCATGACGTATGGACTGGCGGTCGCTGAGGGCGCGATCCCGACCGTGAGCACCCTGATCGAGAGCACCGGCGGGGCTGGATATCGGCACGACTCAGGATGGATGGTCTCGATGGACGCCGGTCTCTCGGTGCTCTCCCAGAGCGTGGCCAGCAGCACCGACGGGGGCGCTCTGATCTACATGGGGCCGGTGATTCACCCCCGAATCGGGTGGTCCCGACAATTCGGCGAGCCCATGGGCTCCCTGCTGGCGATCGTGGTCGGCGGCACCCTGCACCGGCCGGTGGGGAGCGTCCACAGCATCCCGTTGTGGGAGGAGTCGTTTGATCGCAACCTCATCGGCGCCCTCACCATCGGCATCGAGTCCGGCGTGGGCCTCACGACAGGAGCGCGCTGATGCTGCTCACACTGCTCCTGGCATGCTCGGAAGACTGTGTGCCTGCCCCCGAAGGCTCGCTGGGAGATCCGACTGCCTGGGAGCTGGAATATCTGAGCGCCGGGCAGACCATTGAGCTGCCTCAATACAGCGACCTGACTGCGGAAGATGGCTTCGCGCTGGCGCATGCAGACTGGGTCCCAGACGGCTGGGATGGCACCGGCTCGATCGTGATCCTCGCCCACGGCTCATCCGCACACGGCGCACTCTACGCGGTGCTGGGCAGCGGGCTCGCGGACCGCGGAGTCTACGCCCGTCTGCTCGACATCCGGGGTCACGGCATGTCCCGGTGTCCTGATCCAGCGGACTGCGATGCCACCCAGCTTCCAAGCTACATCGACGATGGCGACTACTGGCCGGGTCGCCCTGGAGATGCGCTGGACGAACACCAGCCGGTCCGAGACCTCCTCCTTCAGGTCACCGACCTCCAGGAACGCTTTCCAGCCGCTTCCATTGTGCTGGCCGGACACAGCAGCGGAGGGGGGCTGGTCTCCCGAGCCGTCGAGCTGTCGGGAGCACCCGGTGCTGCAGGCGTCGCGCTGATCGCGCCGTTCAACCACCCCGACCAGCCCCAGGTCGAGCTGGGATCGTGGGAGTGTGGGACCATCGTCGGCACCGCATATGCCCAGGTGGATCTCGGCGCGCTGGGAGACGCCCGGCGCGGCAACCCGCACCGATATGTGATCTCGCTGAACAAGCCCGCTGAGTACCAGGATGCGCTCGACACCACGCAGTACACCTACACCCTCAACCAGGGCCTCGCCGTCACCAATCCCGACACCTTCCACGCTGCGTTCACGATGCCGACGCTGTGGGTCGCCGGGCAAAAGGACGCGATGCTCGACCTCGCGAAGTCCGAGGATGAATTTGGCAAGATGCCGGGCGGCGTGGCGTTTGTTGAGGTCGAGGACACCAGCCACGTCGGGGTGACCTGGTCTGATGGTGTGGCGGGCATCCTGGCGGACTTTGCGCTGGACCCCGAGCAGGTGACCAGCGGGATCATCACGCCATAAAGCCCCGTGCTACCGGCCGTAGCTGAGCGCCTCGATGCTGCCCATCAGCGCGCTGAGGGACTCCGATGGGTTGTTCATTCCGCAGGGGCCCTTCCAGGTCGCGGACTGCTCACCGACGGTGACGGTGTACTCCGACATCGGCATCGCCATGCAGCGCGCCATGCCGGCATCCAGCGGCGGGGCGGCGATCTGTGCGGCGGCCAGCGCTTCCTCGAAGCCCGACAGCTCATCGGCGCTCAGGCAGCCGATCTTCTCGCCGTTGGGGGCGGTGTTTTGCCAGTAGCCGGTGTCGTGGATCGTGAGGTTCCACTGCATCGCGGCGTCGTCGGGAGCACGCAGCGGGGTGTTGTCCTGCTGGTAGATCGCGGTGCCCTCCGCGCAGTCCACTGCGGCAGGGGCTGCATCAGCGGCAGGGACCGCCTCGGTGGAGGCTGCCACCAGCTCGGTGAGCGGGGCCTCGGTCTCGGTCTGCTTGCCGCCGCAGGCGATGATGAGCGCGGGGATGAACATGGCGAAGTCTCCTGAGTGGTGCTGCTGATAACGTCTCACTCACCCCGAATCTTGGCACCAGTCATCGCGGTGGACAGTTATCCCGCTTGACTGGTGCTCTTTGTCTGAGACGGGGGTTTCACCCCCAACCCCCCCGCTACGCGCTGACATCCTCTCACACAGACTGTCCGCCAGAAGGGGGCGACATGACGGGTGCCCGAATCTTCACTCACTCCCCTGTCACCCCAGCGCCCGCTCCAACCTGACCGTCCGGCCCGACGGTGGCCCCAGAGGCGAGGCTCTCCAGGCCATGGATGCCATCGAGGTGGACTGTGTTGGAATCCTGGGGATCATTCAGGCTCAGTGTGCACCGGTTATCAGGGGGCTCCCGACCCGGAGTGGCCCCAATGCTCGCCTTCCTGCCCGGTGCGCCCGCGCTCTCTACCTTCCGCCGGACCAGGCTCCTGCGTGAGATTCAGGCGGTCGCCCCCGCTGTGGAGTCTGTGGCCGCATTCTTTGTCCACATCGTGAAGCTCGACGCGGTGCTGTCCGCTGATCAGCAGGTCTCGCTGGAGAAGCTGCTGACCTACGACGCCGAGCCCGCCCCCGAGTCGCTTCCAGCAGACGGTCTCCTGGTGGTTCCCCGGCCCGGCACCATCTCGCCGTGGTCCTCCAAGGCCACCGACATCGCCCAGAACTGCGGGCTGTCGGCGGTGAGCCGCATCGAGCGCGGAGTGGTCTACGCCACCCATCCGCCCCTGAGCCCCGAGCAGCGCGCCGCGGTCGCTCCCCTGCTGTTTGACCGGATGACCCAGGCGGTGCTGCCGAGCCTGTCGGCCTGCGCTGCGCTGTTTACTGCTCCTGAGCCCCGACCGGTGCAGACCGTGGACGTCCTCAGCGGGGGTCGGGCAGCGCTGTCGGAGGCCAACACCCGGCTGGGGCTCGCCCTGGCCGACGACGAGCTGGACTACCTCTGCGAAGCATTCATCGGACTGGACCGCGACCCGTCGGATGTCGAGCTGATGATGTTCGCCCAGGCCAACTCCGAGCACTGCCGGCACAAGATCTTCAACGCCTCCTGGACGCTCGACGGCGTGGACCAGGAGCGCTCGCTGTTCGCGATGATCCGCAACACCCACGCCACCCACCCCGGCACCGTGCTGTCCGCCTACAAGGACAACGCCGCAGTGGCTGCCGGGCCGCAGGTCCCCCGCTTCTACCCCGACGCCGACCGGGGCTACCGGACCCACGACGAGCCGACCCACCTGCTGATCAAGGTCGAGACCCACAACCACCCCACCGGCATCTCCCCCCACCCCGGTGCGGCGACCGGCTCTGGCGGCGAGATCCGCGACGAAGGCGCCACCGGCCGCGGCGGCAAGCCCAAGGCTGGCCTCACCGGGTTCTCGGTCAGCGACCTGCACCTGCCCGGCGCACCGAGGCCATGGGAGACCGACATCGGCACCTCTCCGCGCATGGCGAGCGCGCTTCAGATCATGCTGGAGGGCCCCATCGGCGGCGCGGCGTTCAACAACGAATTCGGACGCCCCAACCTCGCCGGATACTTCCGCACCTTCAGCCTGCCCGTCGATGGCCCCGATGGCCCTGAGATCCGCGGCTACCACAAGCCGATCATGCTGGCGGGTGGCTACGGCAACGTGCGCGACGGCCACGTCGAGAAGCAGCGCATCCCCCCCGGCGCGAAGCTGGTGGTGCTCGGCGGACCGGCACTGCTCATCGGGCTCGGCGGCGGTGCGGCCAGCTCGATGGTCACCGGAACCTCGTCGGAAGACCTCGACTTCGCCTCCGTCCAGCGGGCCAACCCCGAGATCGAGCGTCGCTGCCAGGAAGTCCTCGATCGCTGCTGGGGCATGGGGGAGAACAACCCGATCGTCTCCCTGCACGATGTCGGTGCGGGCGGGCTCTCCAACGCCATGCCTGAGCTGGTCCACGACGCTCAGCGCGGTGCCCGGTTCAACCTCCGGGACATCCCGCTGGGCGAGCCCGGCCTGTCCCCGATGGAGGTCTGGTGCAACGAGGCCCAGGAGCGCTACGTGCTCGCCATCGCACCGGAGTCCGTCGATCTCTTCGCCGCGATGTGCGACCGGGAGCGCGCGCCGTGGGCGATCATCGGCGAGGCCACCGAGGCGGAGCACCTCACCCTGTCCGACTCCCACTTTGACAACACCCCCATCGACCTCCCGCTCTCCGTGCTGTTTGGCAAGCCCCCGCGCATGCACCGAGATGCGGTGAGCCGCCCGGTGGCCCGCACCCCGCTCGCCACCGCAGGCATCGACCTCACCGATGCCATCCAGCGGGTGCTGTCCCTGCCGACGGTCGCCTCCAAGGAGTTCCTGATCACCATCGGCGACCGCTCGGTCACCGGCATGGTGGTCCGCGACCAGATGGTCGGCCCCTGGCAGATCCCGGTGGCAGATGTCGCGGTGACCACGACGACCTACACCGGCTACACCGGCGAGGCGATGGCGATGGGCGAGCGCACCCCGATCGCACTGCTCGATGGTCCGGCGGCGGGTCGCATGGCGATCGGCGAGGCTTTGACCAACCTGATGGCGGCCCCGGTCGGCGAGATCGACCAGGTGGTGCTCTCGGCAAACTGGATGTGCGCGGCGGGCTACCCCGGCGAGGACGTCAAGCTGTACGAGACGGTCAAGGCGGTCGGCATGGAGCTGTGCCCGGCACTTGGGATCTGCATCCCGGTCGGCAAGGACTCGATGTCGATGCGGGCGGTCTGGCAGGCGGACGGGGCAGAGAAGCGGGTGACCGCGCCGCTGTCCCTCATCGTCACCGCCTTCGCCAACGTCCCCGACGTGCTCGGCACCCTCACCCCGCAGATCGTGCGCGATGCCGAAGCCGCCCTGGTGCTGGTGGACCTCGGACGCGGTCAGGATCGGCTGGGCGGCTCCGCGCTGGCTCAGGTCTACGGTCAGCTCGGCGCCACGCCCCCCGACCTCGACGACCCGGCCCTGCTCAGCGGGCTGTGGAACGCGATGATGCAGTCCCACGCCGAGGGCTACCTGCTGGCCTGGCACGACCGCTCCGACGGCGGGCTGCTCACCACCCTCTGCGAGATGGCCTTCGCCGGCCACACCGGTCTGAAGATCGAGCTGACCGGCGACGTGGTCCGCTCGCTGTTCTCCGAGGAGCTGGGCGGGGTGATTCAGTGCCTCGACGAAGACCTCAGCGCACTGCGCGCGATCTTTGCCGACAACGGGCTCAGCGACTGCCTCACAGTGGTCGCGCGCCCCAGCGGAGATGATCAGATCACCATCGTCGCCGACGGGCAGGCAGTGTTCTCCCAGTCCCGGGCCAGCCTCCAGCGGACCTGGACCGAGACGAGCTACCGCATGGCAGCCCTTCGGGACGACCCGACCTGTGCGCAGGAGGCCTTCGATGCGCTCCTCGACACCGACGATCCGGGCCTCTCCGCCCACCTCACCTTCGATCCGTCGGACAACATCGCTGAGGCACTCATCGCCTCGGGTGTGCGCCCAAAAGTCGCGATCCTCCGGGAGCAGGGGGTCAACGGGCACTGGGAGATGGCTGCAGCGTTTGATCAGGCGGGCTTTGACAGTGTGGACGTTCACATGTCCGACATCCTCTCCGGCCGGGACGATCTCACCGCCTACCGGGGCCTGGTGGCCTGCGGTGGGTTCTCGTATGGCGACGTGCTGGGAGCGGGTGGGGGCTGGGCGAAGAGCGTGCTGTTCTCTCCCCGCGCCCGGGCGGTGTTCTCGGCGTTCTTTGAGCGTCTCGACACCTTCTCGCTGGGCATCTGCAACGGCTGCCAGATGCTCTCCCAGCTCGCCGAGCTGATCCCCGGCGCCCAGTCCTGGCCCCGGTTCGTGCGCAACCGCTCTGAGCAGTTCGAGGCCCGGGTCGGCACGGTCGAGGTCGTCGAGAGCCCCTCCATCCTGCTCTCCGGCATGGCGGGCTCCCGGATCCCGGTGGCGATTGCCCACGGCGAGGGTCGCGCCCTGTTCACGCCCGGCCAGTTCCCCAACGACGCCATCGCCTCGGGCCGGTTCGTCGACAACCGCGGCCAGCCCGCGACGACCTACCCGCTCAATCCCAACGGCTCCCCCGGTGGCCTCACTGCCCTGACGAGCGCCGATGGTCGGGCGACGATCATGATGCCGCACCCCGAGCGGGTGTTTCGGAGCATCACCAACTCCTGGCACCCCGATGACTGGGGCGAGGACGGGCCGTGGATGCGGATGTTCTGGAACGCCCGGGTGTGGGTCGGGTGAGGGTTGAGCTTGTGGGTTCCGAGTGAGGCTCAGGAAGGTCCTTTGAGACTGCGGACGGTGGTAAGTAATTGGTGTCCGGGTGGGGCCACAAGGTGGGTAGCCCAGGGGGCGGTGACTGGAGAGAGCCAAAGGCGAACATAAGGAATGCAGCCCCCTTGAGCGCAGCGTCATAAGCAGGCCGAAGGCCGGCGTTGGTGCGGAGTGGCCAGAAAAAGAATGGCGCCGACGATGGCGTACCTCAACTATCCGGGGAGGGAGCACCCTTCGGAGTCGATGGCCCAGTCACTGCGAAGCCAGAGGCAAGCAGAACAGGTAGGCAACATCAATGCCGGTGACTCTCGTATCGGTAGAGTGATGGGGGTGACGACGTTGGAAGTACCGCCTCACTCTGGCGATGCGAGAAGCGTGGGTTTCGATGCAGCCTGCCCTGTTCTGCTCGCCCTTCGGTCTTCTCAGCCAGGGGCGCTCTCAGCCAGGGGCGCTCTCAGCCTCGGGGCTCTCGATTCCGAAGGGCACTCGTCTCAACGCTCTAGCTGAGGTCACTCATCGTTTCACCGGCGCTTTTTCTGGGCGCTGC
>JBLHNG010000127.1:0-13818 GCA_047621685.1 Myxococcota bacterium
TGCCGGTGCGGTGCTTCTTGAACCGACGCCACACCTGGGCGCGGAAGGACTGGTTCCGGACGGGGGCGGTCGTGGCGCTGTCAGTCTTGCCGCTCATTTCTGGGTCACTCGCGGATCGACGATGCTGTAGAGGATGTCGGAGATGAGGATTCCGACCAGGGTGAGCAGTGCGGAGAAGGTCGTGATGGCCATGATCACCGGGTAGTCCCGGGCGAGGATGGCATCAAAGCCCAGCCGGCCCATGCCGTTGATGCTGAAGATGTACTCGACGATGACCGAGCCGCCGATGAGTGCTGGCAGGAGGTTGCCGAGCAGGGTGACGATGGTGATCAGCGAGTTGCGGAAGGCGTGCTTCCAGATGACGACGCTCTCCTCAAGCCCCTTGGCGCGGGCGGTCCGGATGTAGTCCTCGCCGATGGTCTCCAGCATGCTGGTCCGAGCGTACCGGGACAGGCTGGCGAGTCCGCCGTAGGACATGACCAGGACCGGCATCAGCATGTGCTTGAGGAAGTCCCACAGCCACTCCAGGTACGACATGTCCCATGGGGCGTCGCCGTGCAGACCGACGCTGGGGAGGATGTCGAGGGCCTGACGGGAGGAGAACATCATGATGAGCAGGGTGGCCAGCCAGAAGCTCGGGATGGAGTACAGCGTGAACAGAGCCAGCGACGAGACATGGTCGAAGGTCGAGTTTCGCTTGACCGCTGCGAAGACCCCCAGGGGGATCGAGAAGGTGTAGACCACCAGCAGGGCTATGACGTTCAGGCCGATGGTGACCGGCAGGGCCTTCTTGATCTTGTCCATGACTGGCTGGTCGTCGACGAAGCTGCGGTCGAAGTCGAGCTGGATGATTCGCCAGAGCCAGGAGAAGTAGCGCCGGTGGACGGGCACGGTGGCCCAGGAGTCTGCTGAAGACAGCAGGCGACCATCTGCGGAGACATCGAGGTCGCGGATTCGACCCGTGGATTCATCGCTCTGGGCGAGCTGGATGCCGGTGGCGGTGTCCCAGACCCGGATGGTCTCGTCGCGGCTTCCGGAGAAGATCCGGCTGCCATCTGCGGAGAGCGCCACCGCAGTGGCCTTCTTGTAGTGGCCCTCCATCACGACCGGCTCGTCGGAGCCTGTGAGGTCGAAGATTCGGATGTATCGGTCATCGCAGGCGGTGACGAGCTTGCTGTCGTCGACGAACACGGCGATGTCGTTGATGGCCTGACCGTGACCTTCGAGGTTGGCAAGCTCTTTGCCGCTTGCCAGATCCCACTGCCTCAGGCTGCGGTCGTAGCCACCAGACCAGAAGCTCTTGCCATCTCCAGACAGGGCGATGGTGTAGACCCGGTTGTTGTGACCCTCAAACCGACGCTCGACGGTGCCGTTGTCTGCGCGGTGCAGCCGGATGATGCCGTCGTCTGCTGCGGAGAGGAAGCGCTCACCGTCGGGCAGGGGAAGGATCTCGCGGATGAGGACGTTGAGCGGCTGGGTCTGCCCGGCGGACTCACCGGTCATGCTCCAGCGCTCGATGATGCCCTCACCATCTGCGGACACGATGCGATCCCCGACCACTGCGATGGCGGTGAGGGGGTTCTCATGCGCATCCCACTGGGCGGTGACGCTGCCGGAGTCCGACATCACGGTGATGGTGCCGTCTGCGCCGCCGACGTAGATGGTGGAGCCGTCTACGGTCAGGGTGCGGGACCAGCCCGGGAGATCCCCGAGGCGCTCGACCGGGTACATCGGGAGCAGATCGCCCCCGGTGTTGAACCCGTCGACAGACCAGCTGAGCACCTGGCGATCCTCTTCGAGGATGCCCAGGAGCTTCTTCTTGGCCCGAATGGCATCGGCCATTCGGTCCTGGTCCTGGTTCCCACCGCCACCGGCCTCGGTGGACTGCTCGCCGCCGCCAGCACCAAAGCTGGTGGCGACCGGATCACCCGGAGCGAGACTGATGATGGCAAAAGTGACGAGCGTGATTCCCAGGAGAGTGGGGATCATCGCCAGAATTCGACGGAAAATATAGGCGATCAAGGGACCGCTCCCTACTGGTAGAGGGTGTCCTCGGGCTCAACCCAGAACTCATGGATGCGCATGCCGGTGGGCCGGACCTTGACACCCTTAAAGCGATTGTGGACGAGCACGCCGACGATGCCATGGACGAGCAGCGTCTGGGGCTGCTCGGCGTGGAAGATGGCGTTGAACTCGTGGAACATCTCCGTGCGCTTGCTCTCGTCGAACTCCTGACGCATTTCGGTCAGCAGTGTGTCGACGCGATCGTTGTGCCAGCCTGCACTGTTGCCGCCTCGGGGGATGTCCTGGGAGGAGTGGTAGCTGTCGTAGGGGTCGATCCACGGGTCGCCGAAGCTGTTGTAGAGACAGACCGCGTCGAAGCGCCGCTCGTAGAAGTCCTGGATGAAGGTCGACCACTCCAGGGTCCGCACGCTCATCCGGATGCCGACCTTGGCCGCGGAGTCCTTGAGGGACTCGGTGACCTGGGTGTAGAAGCGGCGGGTGCTGCCGACCTTGAACTCGAACTCGAAGCGCTGGCCGTCCTTGTCGAGCACGCCGTCGCCGTCGGTGTCCGTCCAGCCTGCTTCCGTGAGCAGCTCCCGGGCCTTGTCGAGGTCGTAATCGTGGGCGGGGAGGTCGTGGGAGTAGGTGGCGTAGACCGGCTTGCTGGGGAAGCTGGCGACCTGACCGCGTCCGCGCTCGACCTCGTTGAGGATCCACTCACGGTTGGTGAGGTGGGTCATGGCCTGACGGACCCGGGCATCATCAAACGGCGGCTTTCGGGCGTTCCACTCGATGAACGAGAACCCGAGGCCCATGTGGTCGTACTCGTGGTAGCTCGCGATCCCGGTGATGGTGGGATCCTTGCTGTACTCGTCGTCCCAGGGCTGGAAGTCGACCACCGTGATGTCGAACTTCTCCTTGCGGAACTCCTCGAAGGCCGCGATCGGGTCGGAGATGTACACCCACTTCAGCTTGCGCAGGTTCCACCAGGTCGGGTGGACCTGGGTCTGCCAGGTCAGTGGGTTCTGAACCAGCTCCACGGGGATGTCCGGGGAGAATTCCTCGTTGGGGTAGTAGTACGGGCCGGTGCCGGGACCGGGGACGCGGATCTTGTTGAACACCGCGCCGAAGCCGGGCTTGCCGGGCTCAGAAGAGAACTCGTCGATGTCGAGCTTCTCGGCGAACCGGGGGATGGCTTCCTGCACCCAGCCCTTGTTGAGGATGCGCAGGCCGTAGCCGATGGAGTACAAGCCGGGCCAGTACTGCTTGGAGTACTCGACGACCACGGTGTAGTTGTCGGGGGTGGTCATCGAGATGACGTCGTCGAAGGACGAGCGCATGTGCTCGGCGTTGACTTCCGGATCACGCATGACGTCGAAGGAGAACTTGACGTCTGCGGCGGTGAACGGCCGGCCATCGGCGAACAGCACACCCTTGCGGAGGTGGTAGGTGTACTTCAGCTTGTCGTCGGAGATGTCCCAGGAGGTCGCCAGGCTGGGGATGACCGCCGGGGGCGCGTCGGGGTCGATCTCCATGAGCCGACCGAGGATGTACTTGGTCACCGTGGAGGCGTCGCCCTCGTTGGTCGCGTAGTAGTTCAGCGACGATGGTGGCGAGGTCCGGCGGTTGATGTAGGTGTCGTTCTGCGGCTTCGGCTTCTGGTTGAGCGTCAGCGGTGCGCCGGGGATGGCGCCCTCAACGTAGAGGATCTCCGCTGCGGTGCCTTCCCAGCCCACTGCGGTCATGCCGGTGCCAGTGCCCGGGACGCCTGCGGAGGTCTGGACGGAGGCGTTGGCCATCATGGCGTTGCCGCCGACGCCGGCATTCTCCAGCCGCTCGACGGACTTGCGGTTGAGGATGACCTGCTGCTCCAGTCGATCCATTGCGCAGGTGTTCATCGTCAGCGCGCTTGCAGTCAGCGCCAGCATCGCGATGGTGCCGATCTGTAGACGCGTGGTCATGTTGTTCATGGACTGCTCCAATAGCCAGTGACGGGGGCGAACCCCGGAGTCCGGGACGCTACCAGATCCGACTCAGCGAAGCGAAGCGGTCTGTGCGAGGATCTCGTCAAGCCGGGTTTGAAACGCTGGGGAGGACAGGCCGGGCTGTGCGTCGAATCTCTCCGCTGTTGCGCGAATGCCCTTCCAGTCCTCAACAAAGAGGTAGGTGTTCAGCACGGTCCGCGCGGCCTGCTCGGCGATGGCGGTGGTGGGGTCGGCGTCGATGATGAACATCAGGCGCGCCCGGGCTTCCCGGAAGCGGCCCAGCTGGATGAGGGCATTGGCGGATTCGAGCTGGAGGGTGCTGTCTTCTGCGGTGGCGGGGAAGTGGTGGTGGTAGAGGTCCGCGCAGGTCAGCAGGGCCTCTGCCTCTGGGGTGAGGGGCTGGGGCTCAAGCGCATGGGGCGAGCCGGCTTCTTTGACGCTGTAGGAGGCCGAGAACCCGGCGGCGTGGAGGTGCCTGGCTTCTCCAGTGAGATCCCAGGCAGCCATGTGCTGGGTGTGGGACTCTGAGAAGCGGCCAGTGCGCATGAGAAGCTCGCCGTAGAGGTCGTGGATCTGACCGGCAGCGGCGTGGTCGGGGTAGCGGACGAGCCAGGCGAGCACAAGCCGGGAGAGCCGCTGGGTGCTGGGGTTGGAGCGGCTGAAGCGGGTGAGCTGGGTGTCCTGGTGGAGTCGGAGGATGGCGCTCCGGATCCGGGCCTCGATCTCTCCCTCGGTCTCTGCGGCGATCTCTGGATGGGCCTCAGCCCAGGCGCTGCTGGCGGTGTAGTCCCGGGCGAGGCGCTCCAGGGCCTCCACCTCGTTGTCGGTGTTGCCGCTCTTGCGGGCGGCGTCGGCGATCCGGGTCTGCCAGTGTGGGGCGAGGGGGCTGTGGGGCTGCGCGGTGATGGCAGCCTGGAGCGGCGGGACTGCGGCGGAGGCCATGCCGACAGCGAGGTAGCCCTCTGCGAGCGCAGACCAGGTCTCGGGCAGCGCCTCAGGGGGGAGCGCGCTGGAGAGCAGGGCCATGGCTTCTGCGGGACCGAGCATGGACACGGAGAGCTTGATGAGCAGGCTCAGGGTCTCGTCGTGCCGGGTGGCGTCTTCTGTGGCGAGGGCAGCGGTGGCGTGCTGGATGGCGCGGGCGGTGTCGCCGGTGCCCTGAAAGCATCGGGCCATGGCGAGGTGGGCTGCCCCCGGATCGGCGAGGTCGCCAGAAGCCAGAGCGGCCTCCAGGCGCTGCCGGGCGAGCAGGAGCTGTCCGCTGGACTCATGGATGAGCCCCGCCAGGGCAAGGGCCTCGCCGCTGCCGGTGTCCAGCAGTGGTGCGAGGGTCTCCAGCGCGATCTCAGGCTGACCGGACTGAGACTGCTGGCGGGCGAGGTCGAGGGGATCCGCTGCTGCGAGCGCACTCAGGAGCAGCGCCAGCCCGATCAATCTGCCCCCTTCTTGCCTGCCTCCAGATCCTGAAGCCGATGCTCCAGTTTCTGCATCTGTGCGGTCAGCGTCTCGACCTGGGTGCGGAGCCGGGCGGCCTCGGTGCCAGTACCGGTGCGGCGCAGCTTGCGAATGGCCCGCTCCAGGTGGGGGTGGAACTGTGCCGCGGTGGTGCCCCGGGCGGACTCGATGGCGGAGACCGCACGACGATCCCCGAGGACACCGAGGGCGGCAACTGCAGACATGCGGACGCCGTGGTCGGGCTCAGAGAGGGTGTCGATGAGCGCCTCCATTGCCCGACGCTTTGTCGCCCGATCCAGCTCTCGGGCCAGGGAGGCCAGCGCGCTCGCTGCTGCACGGCGAACCAGTGGAATCTCGGCGGTGTCTGTGAGGCGCGCCATCAGCGGGGTCAGCGCCTGACGGCTGAAGGTCCGACCCAGCCCGACGACGGCACCCCGACGGACGAGTCCGCCCCAGGAGTCCTCAGTCAGCGCGCCCTTCAGCGTGTCTACCCAGGCGTCTCCCCGCTGCGCACCCAGCGCAATGAGGGCCTGACCGTGGGCGCGGTAGGGACGATTGCCGTCGGCGATCCAGGTCGCGATCGCATCGGCGATCGGGGCGCAGCGGTGCTTGCTGGCGGACTCCATCAGCGGCATCATCGCCCGGGGATCTCCCTCGACGGTGAAGGCATGCGCGAGGGCGAGGGCAGCATCTCGGGAGGTACAGGCTCCCAGCGCCCGGGCCATCTCGCAGCGCACACCCCACCGCTCTTCGAGGGGGTAGGCGTCCTTGATCGCGGAGATTGCGGCGCGCTTGCCCGTCTTTGCCAGGGCGGTTGCGGCGTGAATGCGGCCGGTGATCCAGGGACTGTGGCTCAGGCTGCGCACCAGCATGTCGTGGCCAGGGTCGAACTTCAGCCGGTGGGGGACCTTGACCTCTGGATCGATGACGACCTGGAGCGGCTTGACCTGGGAGGGAATCCGCAGGGTGTGTCGGGCCTCGGAGAGGCGCATGGTCTGTCGGGTCCACTGCCCATCGGCGGTCTCGACCGCGACATCCAGCGAGAAGTCGAACAGCCCGATGCCCTTCTTGGCATTGACCTGGGTCTGCTCGACGGTCACCGTCAGCACACCGTCGGTGAAGCTGGTGGTGGTCTTGAGGATGGGGAAGCCGGGGCTCTCAAGCCACTGGTCGAAGAACCGGACGAGGTAGCGGCCAGAGCGCTCCTCCATGACCCGGCGGAAGTCGTCGGTCTCGACCACACCGCGCGCGTGTCGGCTGAGGTAGTCGCGAACTGCGGGCCAGAAGACCTCGTCGCCAAGCTCGGTGCGCAGGAGGTGCAGTCGCAGCGCACCGCCGGGGTAGAGGTGGCGATCGAACATGCTCCAGGTGGCGTCGTAGCTGCGGGTGACGATCGGGCGGGTGTAGCGCCCCTCGGCCTCGGAGAGGTACTCCCGCCGCTCAGTGAGGAGCTGCCGGTGCAGCGCGGTCTCGCCGTACTTGTGCTCGTACCAGACCGACTCCATGTAGGTCGCCCAGCTCTCCTTGAGCCAGACGTGGGAGAAGTCCCGGATGACGACGAGGTCGCCGAACCAGGTGTGGGCCATCTCGTGGACGTTGACCTGATCGAGGACGTGGCCGCGCTCGGCTCTCAGGCGGGCATCGGTGACCCAGGCATCGTCCCAGGAGACCAGAGAGATGTTCTCCATCGCCCCGCCGATTCCCGGCGCGGCGAACTGGTAGTACTTGGGCCAGGGCATCGGCTGGCCGAGGCGCTCGGTGAGGAACGCCATCATCTCCGAGGTGCCGCCGAAGGTGCGGGCGAGGTCTTCCTGATTGAACGGAGGGAGACCGAAGTAGGAGATGG
Source organism: Myxococcota bacterium (assembly GCA_047621685.1). Taxonomy (GTDB): domain Bacteria; phylum Myxococcota_A; class UBA796; order UBA796; family UBA796; genus JAQXDW01. Next base: position 7,291 of record JBLHNG010000127.1, read on the forward strand.
GAGCGCCGTTGAAGTCACCGTCGTCGAAGCGAACGAACTCACCGACGGCGAGGCAGATGAGGTAGCTGGGGCAGCGGGCGGCGCTGTGCCATCGGGCAGTGGTGGTGCCGTCGTGGTGGGCCTCGGTGGCGGTCAACGCGCCAGTGGCGAGGATCTCCATGCCGGTCGGCGCGCGGATGGCGACATCGAGGGTGGTGCGTGCGGAGGGGTGATCGACACAGGGCAGCCAGTAGCGGGCACGCTCGGTCTCGTGATCGGTGACCATGAACCGGCCGCGCTTGGGGCTGCATGCCGCCGGCCCGCCGAAGTACATGCCAGCGATGGGGCGCTCCACCCGCCAGCGCACGGTGATGATGCGCTCCTCACCGGTCTCTGCGCCGCTGTCGAGGAGGACGGTCAGCGCGTTGCCGTCGTAGGACCACGTCAGGGGGTGGCTGCCGGTGACCTTGACCGCTTGCAGATCCACCGCATCAAGGACGAGCCGCCGGGCACCGGGCGCACGGGCAACCACCGTGATGTTGACTCGGCCGTCTGCACGGGCGTGAGCGAAGTCGAGGCGGAGATCAATGTCCTGGTGGGTGGGCTCCAGCTCCAGATCCGGCGCATAGCGCTGGGGAGCGCCTGGGAGTGCGAATTCCCCGGCATTGTTGTTGTGATCCGCTTGCAGTCGGGGATGTCGACACATGGACTGGCTCTGATTCAGGGGTTGTTTGCTGTGTGTCTATCATGCTGCCCCGGGCTCGATGGTGTCGCCGGAATCTATGGCGGCCGTGCAGCGGATTGTCCATCCGTTGGTTTTGGCACACCAGCCCATTTTATCGGGCGGACTGGGGAAAACTCAATGCCGTCCACGTAGACTGGTATACTCTTCTCGATTGGATGGAGGGTTTGTGGGCATTGGAACTGGGTGTTGGATTCGGAGCGGATTGGTTGGACTCGGGGCCTTGCTGTGTTTTCCTGCGGACGCCGCTCGCCGTGGTGATGAGAGCACTCTGAAGTCCTCCAACACCCTCTATGAGCTTGAGATCACCGACGGAGATGCCAGCTCCGGGGCCTCTGCTCAGGCACACATCTCCGGCCTCTCCGGTGAGGTCTACTTCACCCTGCTCAACCCGATCCGCCCCATGGAAGCCGTGCTGTTTAACGACGGCACTCTGCTGACTGCGGACGAAGCCGACGGGATCGGGCGTGGGATCGCGCTGGCCCTGTACGAGGCCAACGGAACCTGTCGCTGGTCCCACACCCTCAGCGAACTCTTTGGTGAGGAGATGCTCTCGGACATCCCCCAGAATGGCTCGCTGTACTGGTGGCGTCAGGCCCCGCTGGAGTGGCGCCTGGAGGGGGAGGCGCTGCTGATCGCGCTGGACGAGACCCGGTGGGTGAAGGTGCAGCGGTCTGATGGCACCCCTGAGATCGTGACCACCTCCTTCAATGGACCGGATCCTGAGATGCTGGTGGTGCGGGCACACTCCGCGGGCAGCCGTGAGGCGAGGGACCTCTACTCCCGCGCCCTGGCCCGGGATCCCAGCGAGATCGGCGGCTGGCTTGGGCTGGCGGAGCTGCTCCAGGAGAGCGGTCAGAACGTCGCGGCGATCAATGTCCTGGACCAGGCCGTCTCAACCAACCAGATTCCCCCCGAGGGCAGCCCGGAGCGTGAGCTGTATGTGCAGCTCTTCCTGGAGGAAGCAAGGAGCCGGACCACCCTCGGCGGCCTCGCCTCTTCTGAGGGGGCGCTGTCCCGGGCCATCGAGATCGCCCCGGACAACCAGGCCGCCAACCTCGCCCTCGCCGCGCTCCTGCTGGAGGACCGGCGGGGACCAGAGGCCGATGCCCTGCTGGAGGACTGGATCGCCCGGGGCGACACCCTCAGCCGCTTGATCATCGTCGGCGACTTCTACGCCGAGAACAACGCCTGGCTCTCCGCCTCCCAGACCTACCTGCAGGTCTGGGAGCGAACCCGGGACGTGATGATGGGCTCCCGGCTGGTCGAGGCCCACCGAGAACTCGGTGAGTACGACGAGGCCATCGGGGTTCGTCGTCAGCAGATCCGCCGCTGGGAGCGGGCCGGTGGCCACGAGGAGTTCATCGCGATGGCGGTGGACGACATCAAGCTGTTACTGGCCGAAAAGGCGAAGTAGCTGTAGTCCACAGCTCAGTCCAAAGTTCAGTCCGAGACCAACACCACGCTCCCCCATGCCGGGATGGTCACGGTCAGGGAGTCGCCGCTGGCGCTCCAGGTCTGGCCGGTGAGCACGTCGGTGTAGGTGGTGCCCGGGGTGAGGCCGGCCCAGGAGAGGCCATTGGTCATGGTGTACTCGCCCCAGGAGCGGTTGATCATCACCAGGGACTCCCCGTGCTCGCCGCTTCGTGCCCAGGCGAGCTGGTCGGGGGAGCCGTCATCACCGCGCCACCAGACAACCTTCTCGCCATCGTAGAGGGCGGGGTGGTCCTGTCGGGCGGCGGCGAGGGTGGCGAGGTGGTCGCGCACGTCGGACTCTCGGCTGCTCAGCTCGCCGTCGAACCGCATCATCTGGCGGTTGTCCGGGTCGTGGTAGCCGGGCAGGCCAATCTCATCGCCGTAGTAGACGAGGGGCAGGCCGGAGTGGGTCAGCAGCCAGGTCCAGGCCAGCTTGAGGCGGTAGTAGGGCTCGTCAAAGTCCGGTGAGGATGCCGGCCCGCGCCAGGAGCCGTCGGGGCAGAAGCCGTCGCCGTACAGGGAGCCGACCTCGCCCGCGGCATGTGAGATGAACCGCTCGACGTCGTGGTTGCCGAGGAAGATCGACATGGTGGCGTCGCCGAATGCCTCTGCGCTGGCGTCGAAGGTGTCTTCGAGGCTGTAGAGCGCGCTCTCGTCTCGGGCGAGGGCGGAGAGGATGGACCAGTAGGTCGCGAAGTCGAACTGTCCGTCCAGCTCGCCGTCCCAGACGTAGCTCATGATGAGGTCGCGATCGCCGGAGAAGGTCTCGCCGACGGTGTAGAAGTCCTCGTCGCCCCCAGCGTCGGTGTGCTCGATCCGGTCGCGGATGAGGGCCTGCATGTTGTAGTGCACGGAGTGGGGGATGTGCTTCACCGCGTCGACCCGGAAGCCGTCGATGCCGTACTCCTGCGCGAAGTCAATGGCGATCTCGACGGACTCAACCAGGGGCTCGATCTCGTAGTACCGGATGGTCGGCAGGTAGGTGGCGAACCAGCAGGTCTCCGGGATGTCGTTCCAGTTGTCGTCGGCTGTGCAGAGGGCAGGGGTGGTGAACCACTCGGGGTGCTCGGCGACCCAGGGGTGGTCGTCGTGGACGTGGTTGCCGACCCAGTCCACCAGCACCCGCATGTTTCGCGCATGGGCCTCGTCGATGAGGGTGGCCAGGGTGTCCTCGGTGCCGAAGTGCTCTTCGAGGTTGGTTGCGCTGGAGGGCCAGTAGCCGTGGTAGCCGGTGATGGTTGCACCGCAGTCTGCATCGAAGGTACCGGCGGGGTTGTCCCACGGGGCGGTGAGCCACAGGACGGTGACCCCGAGGTCATCGAGGTCGTCGAGGCGGTCGATGAGGCCCTGCCAGTCCCCGCCGAGGTACTCACCGGTCTCGATGTTGGTGCCGTAGGGGTTGTCGTTGCTGGTGTCGCCGTTGGCAAACCGATCAACGAACGCGAAGTACATCATGCCGCTGGCCCAGTCTCGATCGTCGAGCCAGAACGGGATGTAGAGGGGGTCAGCTTCGTTGCCGTCGGCGTCGGTGGCGGTGATGCGGAGGGTGTGACGGGTGGCGGTGAGGTCGGTGAGAGACAGGCTCAGGGGGCTGGTGCCGTCCCAGCTGGCGGAGACGGGAGCGCCGTCGAGGGTGACGCTGGCGGAGGCGAGCGCCGCACCGCTGCCCCCGGTGGCGAAGTCGATGGTTGCCGCCACGCTGCCGGCGTCCCGGTCGATGGTCAGCCCGGTGACGTCGAGGGTGGGCAGAGCGCAGTCAGCGACCACGACCAGCGAATTGCAGGACTCAACACCCAGGGTGCACTCCCGCTGCCACTCGTAGCCCTCGTCGCACTGTCGAAGGGCATCTTCGTCGCAGTTCCACGCCTGCCCGCCCCCGCCGTCGTCCTCGACGAACTTGTAGGTGTAGCTGCCGGCTTCCAGCTCCAGGAAGACCGACCAGGTGCCGTCGCCGTTGTCGGTCAGCGGGGTGACGGAGGCATCCCAGTCGTTGAAGTCTCCAGCGAGGAAGACGGCGGCGGGGTCGGACTGGGGGGTGGTTGTGAACCCGGTGGCGCAGGGGGCGTCGGAGTCGGTGGTGATGATGCCGTCGCCGATGGTGAGGTCGAAGGTCACCGCACCGGTCGTCTCGCAGGCATCGAGTGCAGTGACGGTGACGTCGATCACACCCTCGAAGCCGTCGAGGGGGGTGAGGCTGAGGGTGGTGCCGTCGAGGGAGAGGTCGACGTTGTCTGGGTCGGAGACCTCCACGGAGAAGATCAGCTCGTCCTCGGGCAGGGTGGAGTCGACCACCAGCTCGGTGAGGTCCCAGGTGATGGTGGTGTCTTCGTCCATGGCGCGGTCTGCGGGATCGTTGAGCACCGGGGCGATGGTGTTCCGACAGCAGCCAGCACTGGCAAGCAGGACGATGAGGGCGGGGCGGGACATCAGCGGCTCCAGGGTCAGACAGGCAATCTACCGCTGGAGGGTGACTTCAGCGACCTCGGGCTGCCAGGAGTAGTGCCGCCAGCGTCCGGGGCGGAGGGTGACGGGCTGGCTGTGGTCCCCGACCTGCACGGTCGCTGGCCCGCTGTGCCACATCGAGAGCCGGGCGGTGCCGGTGGCGTCGGCGATGGCGGCGGTGGTGGGGGCGTGGTCGGCGGACAGCCACACCGTCTCGCCGGGGTGTGCGCCAGTCACCATCACCTCGGAGCGCCCGCGCCCGGTGCCGGGAACTGCGGGAATGGACAGGGCGGCGGCGGCGGACTGCCAGGCGCTCTCCCAGCCGGCGGCCTCTCGGGGGTTGGGAGAGGGCACGATGGCGCCGATCGCACCCTCGTCGGTCATATAGGTCACCAGCGCCTCGGACAGCAGCCGCCATCGAGTCGGGCTGTCGGGCTTGTCGCCCTCCTGGACCGTGCGCCACCACGGGGTCAGCTCGACGAGCCAGGCGCCCCGGCAGTCCTTCGGCTGGCAGCGCAGGGTGGGGGTGTCGATGGTCTCGCCGGACTTGAGGCTGAGCACCCGGGCGGGCAGGTCGTGTCCGGCGATGGGGATCCTGGCCTCGGTGAGTGCCTCGGTCCACAGCGGCATGTTCTGGGCGTCTGGCCCCTCAATGACGAGCAGGACGACGGCGGGGTGGGTGCGCAGGAGACGGGCGGTGGCGGCGTCCTGCCGGGCCATGACGGAGAGCAGATCCGCCCGCTCTCCAGTGTGTTGGCTGGAGCGACCGATGCAGCGGGGCACGATGACCAGGGGCAGGCCCAGCTCGTCGGCGGCATCCAGCCAGTCTCGTCGGAAGGTCTCGCCGTGGATCTCTGCGGCGTTGATGCCTGCCGGGGCGAATTGGGCGAGGGTGTCGGGCAGGCTGGTCTGCGGCTCTCGGTTGATCACTCGGGCGCCCATCAGGCGAAGGGGCTCCCCGTCCAGGGCGAGGGGAGCGGCGGTCAGCTCTCGGACGCCGGTGCGCACGATGGCCTCGTCGAGACGGGTGTCGCCGTCGAGGAGGGTGGCGTGGAGGTGGAGCAGCGCGGCGCTGCCCATCGCCCAGGCGGGCAGGTCACGGGGGAGACCGGGGGCGTCGGCGCGGCCCTGAGAGACGGCAGCGGTGCCGAGATCGGCGAGGACGTTGCCGTCGAGGGTGGCGGAGAAGCGCACGATGGCACCGGGCGGGGCACCAACGACCTCGGCATGGGAAATGAGCAGCCCGTCGCGGACCTCCAGCCAGGCGTCGTCGACGTGGGCCTCGGGGCGAAGCAGCAGCCGGGGCGGGGCCTGGAGCAGCGCGGCACCCTGGTCTCGTCTGACCGAAGAGAGGCTGCCGCCGGTGAGGATGGAGTCGACGTTGGTTGGCGCAGAGATGCTCAGGGTCAGGGTGTTCTCACCAGGACGGAGGTGGGGACCGACCGGGATGCGGGCCTCGGTCAGCCCGCCGTTGGTTGTGGGGAGGGTGGTGCCGTTGACGGTCGCGGTGAGGTGCCACCAGCCGCCCTCGATCAGCAGCACGCTGCCCGAACCAGGGGCCTCGCCGAGGTCGAAGGTGCCCGTGATGTTGAGGTGCTGGTGGCCGGAGGGCCGGATCCAGGGGGCCGTGCTCCAGCCGGCGTCGAGGATCAGCTCGCCGCGGGTGGCGGGTGGTGCGGGGGTGGTGCAGCCCAGCAGGGTGAGGAGCAGCGTCATCGGCCCCGCCTCCGCAGGCAGGGCAGCGTCCTGCCGGATCCGCTTCCATCCCACACCTGCCACCACGTCCCGGCCTCTTCCATCGGGCGGATCGCCTCCGCGGCAGTCTGGAGCGCTTGGGCGAACGCCTTGTGGTGTTGGGGCACCCGGTTGTTCGCTCCAGCGTCATTGGG
>JBLHNG010000128.1:0-13610 GCA_047621685.1 Myxococcota bacterium
GGCTGCCTACGTACACCCACAGGTATGGGTCGAGTGCCCCGCTCGGAGAGTCTCAAGTCGCAGGCCGCCCGGGTGCGGGCAAGGGGAGCCCGTAGAGGGCCGTGTCGCAGGCCCCGCACGCCAGATTCTCTGGCGGGGCCGGAGACAGCAAGCGACCCGAGGCTTGAGAGATGGTCCAGTCACTGAGAATGCCGGCCGAAAGGGAGTGCAGCGCGGACCGCGGAGGGGACCCGTAGCCATCAGCACCCAAGGACGGCGACGTCTCGGGCATCCCCATCGCCCTCAATCAGCCACCAACGTCACCAACCGCCAACCTCACCAACCGCCAACCTCACCAACCGCCAACCTCACCAACCACCAACCTCACCAACCACTAAAACAATTCATCTCCAACTCGAACATTTCCAAACCACGTCCCCAATGGACTCTGCACCTCCCAGACCACCTCTCCCTCCACCGTAATCTCCCGAATAATTCCCTTTCCTCCATAATTAACCAACACATTCCCGCTCTCCAACCGCCGCACCTGCCCCAGCATCGTCAGCCCCGCCTCTTCCGATGCATCCGACCAGACCTCGACCAGCCGCTCCGCCTCCGTGTTCACCGTGTACTCAATGGCGACCGGGTCTGTGTGGTCGGTGTAGCTCATCATCATCAGGGTGCCGTCAGACGTCCAGTGGGGATCGTGCTGAAAGGCGAACGGGGTGTGGTTGCGCATGACCCAGTCCGAGTCGATGCGCTGGAGCGGGGTGCCGGTGGTGCGGTCGATCTCGTAGATGGCGTCGACGTGGCCGAGGGAGAAGAGGTAGGCGTCGCGCTCGGCGGAGTAGTGGACGCCGTTGGCGTGGGTCCAGTCGAAGCCCTGGTCGTAGAACGCTGCGCTCCACTGGTCGTGGCGCTCGGGATCCTCGTAGTCCCAGACCGTGAACAGCTCTCGGGTGGTGCCGTCGGGGGCAGACTCCATCAGGCGGTCGCCGACGATGGTGATCGTCTCGTCGCGCTTCTCGTCGTACCAGTCCCGGATGTCCACTGCCGGCCAGGCGATCGAGCCGTCGGGGGTGGGCTCGAAGACGTGGTGGGCGCCCTCGGTGCGGAGGCTGGCGGTCTGAGTGCCGGCGAGGTCCAGCCAGCGGATCTCGCCGGCGTCTGTGGTAAATTCCGACTCGAAGACGTTGTGCAGAATCGCGCCGTCCCGGATGTGAACATCCACCGCGATGAGGCCGTCTTCGACCTCGTGGTGCCACAGCCAGCGGCCCTCCCGGTCGATGGCGAACAGCACCGAGGTGGCGCCGATGAGGGTGCCGACGAGCACGGTGTCGGGGTCGGTGCGGTCGCGGTCGTTCTCGGTGACTTCGAGCTGTGGAAGGCCGGCGGGCAGGTTCCAGGTCATCGCGGCTTCTTCGCAGACCAGCGCCCCGTCGCCATCCAGGATCCGGTAGGCGACCTCGGTCAGCGGCGGCAGGCCGGTGAGGAGTGCGGTGCCGTTAGTGATGGCGGTGGTCTGGGTGCGACCGGCGGCGGTGTAGGACACCGTGTCTCCAGAGACGCCGGAGAGGCCGAGGACGTGCGGTGAGGCCTCATGGAGGATCTCGCCGCAGGGGGCCTGGCACCCACTGAGGAGCACGATGACGGACAAGGGTCGCATGGAGGCAACATAGCCCTACTGAAGCGTGACCTCCACCACTGCCGAAGCGGCCTCAGTGTGCGGGACGGTGGCCTGGAATCGATGGGCGCCCTCTGACAGCGGCCAGCGCACGGTGTAGGGGTGACTCACCGCGGCAAACGGCTCGCCGTCGACCAGCCAGAGCACCGTCTCTACCGGCGGATCCACCGTGACCTGGAGTGCGAGGGTCGCCCGACCGGCGGGGGCCTCGGGGTCGCGGACCAGCCGGGTGCCGTGGGCGGGGGAGCGGATGGAGAGCTGCGGGAGCGCAGCCTCGCCGGGGTGGGTGCTGGCGGATGTGGGCGGTCGGCGGAGTCCCTGGCGTGCCCCCCAGTCGGCGTACCGGGCTGGCAGGTCGGCGAAGACCTCGTCCGCGATGTAGCGACGTGGAGTTGCGGCGGTGGCGAGGTCGCCGGTCCGGACGTCGAGCTGGAGGCGGAGGTGGACCGGACAGGGATCGTGGGGGGCGGTGCCGGGGGGGAAGTGCTCGGTGAACACCGGGTCGCAGCGGGGGGTGGCGGCAGCACCGGACAGGGCGCAGATTCGGGCGGGTTCATAGCCGTCGGGCGGGGGGAAGGCGTGATCGGAGAGGCCGTCGAGTCGGTCGGCGTGGAGGTCGGAGAGCACTGTCTGGGCGAGGTTCGCGGCCACCCGGTAGCCGGAGAGTCCGGCCATCTCCCGGTAGTCGGCATGCCCGATCCACACCGCGATCAGCCACTCGTCGGACCAGGCGAGGGTCAGGGCGTCCCGGTAGCCGCTCGATGTGCCGGTCTTGATCGCGACGGGGAACGGGAACTCGGTGAACCCCATGCGCGGGAAGGCAGGGATGCGGGCGAGGGGATCGGAGAGGATGCGGGTGACGGTTCGGGTGGACGCTGCGGAGAGCACCCGACGGGGTGGGGGCACGTCTTCGCCCTCGATCCAGCGCAGGGTGTGCAGCTTCCCGTCGTCGACCAGGGCGGTCGCTGCGGTGATCAGGGCCTCCAGGGTCACCGGGAAGCCACCGATCGCCATGGACAGCCCCCAGTGGTCCGCGGGCTTCTCGTCGTTGTGCAGGCCGAGCTGGCGGAGGAAGTCGTAGCCAGCGTCGAGCCCGATGCGCTGGAGGAGGTGGACGGCCGGGATGTTCCGGGAGCCGGCGAGGGCCTGGCGCGGCAGCAGCGGACCGAGGTAGCGGTGGTCGGCGTTGTCGAGCCCTTCGGGACCCCGCTGGAGGTCTTCGAGCACCGTGGCGGGGGTGATGTCGCCGCGATCCAGTGCGAGGGCGTAGAGGAAGGGCTTGATGGTGCTGCCCGGGTAGCGGGGGGTGGCGGTGTAGTCGATGGCCCCCGCCCAGGCATCGTCGTGCCAGTCCGCTGATCCCACCGCCGCCCGGACTGCGAACCCTTCACCGGGAGCCTGCGGTACGGAGACCACCATCACCGCCCCGTTGCCAGCCCCCTTCTTCCGCCACTCTGACAGCCCCTCTGCCAGTCGCTCCTGCACCCGACGCTGGAGAGTGAGGTCGAGGGTTGCCCGGGCCATGGGGGGGAGGGTGTCGGCGTCCGCTTCGAGGCGGAGGATGGTGTGCATGGCCGCTGCGGGACGGGTCTCAGCGGGCGGGGCGGGGATGCTGGCGAGGTCGGAGCGGGCCTGGTCGTGCTCGGTGTCGGAGAGCAGGCCGTCGGCGTGGAGCTGATCGAGGATGCGACCGGCGCGCGCCTTCGCCCGGGCGGTGCCGGATGCGGTGTAGGGGCTGGTGTGGCTGGGGGACTGCGGGATGGCGGCGAGGAAGGCGATCTCGGCCCAGGAGAGGTCGTCGATGGGCTTGTCGAGGTAGCGGCGGGCGGCGTACTGGATGCCCCGGATGCGGTTGCCATACGGGACGATGCGCAGGTAGTGGCGCAGGACGGCCTGCCGACCGTGCCGGGCGGTGAGCAGGATCGCGGTGGCCGCCTCGATCAGCTTGCGCCCCCAGGTTCGCGAGCCGGGACGCTGCATGCGGGCGACCTGCATCGCCACCGTCGAGGCGCCTGAGATGCGCCGACCGCTCTGGAGGTTGTCGCGCAGGGCCCGACCGATGGCGAGGGGATCGACACCGGGGTGGGACCAGAAGCGCCGATCCTCGATCGCCAGCACCGCTGCGGCGATGCGCCAGGGGACCTCGCCTTCGACGGGCCAGTAGCCGAGCGGGGTGTCCTCGGCAGTGCCGAGCTGGGCGAGGTGGTCACCGTGGGTGTCGGCGAGCAGCGGGGTGGGGGCGGGGGCGTGCAGGCCGCTGGAGGGCAGGGCGATCAGGAACGGCAGCAGGATCGCGCAGAGGAGCGCGAGGGCGAGCCGCCTAAGCCATCGCCGCATCCCAGGGTTCCTCCCAGACGCTCTGCCAGCCTCCTGCGGCCTGGATGCGCTCGCAGAGATCGGCGAGGTCTGAGGAGGTCGACAGGGTCCCGGCGTCTCCGACACACACCAGCAGCCGCTTCGCCCGGGTCACCGAGACCACCAGCCGCCGCCGATCAGCCACGAAGCCGATGGTGCCGTCCTGGTTGCTGCGCACAAACGAGCACAGGATCGCCTGCTTCTCTCGACCCTGGAAGGCGTTGACCGTGGCGACCTCGACGTCGGGCAGGGCCTCGCGCAGTCGGGCGACCTGGGCGGAGTAGGGGGCGATGACGCCGATGTCTTCGCGGGGAAGGCCGGCGCGGAAGAGCATCTGCACCACCATGGCGATCAGATCGACCTCGCCGTCGTTGTACAGCGACATCGTGGCCCCATCCCGGGCCTCCTCCATGCCGCTGCCGGAGGTGTCCACGAAGATCACCGGGGCGGCGGTGAGCGGGGTGGTGTCCACGCCGGGGAGGTCGGAGAGCCGGCGGGCAGCCACGGAGGGAGCCGGGCGGTAGCGCGGGCCGTAGATCCCAGCGACGAGGTTCGTGAGCGAAGCACTCATCCGGTAGCCCTGCTCCAGCATCGGCGCCGGGGTGCCCTGAGCGAGCAGGCGCTCGACGAGGGAGGTCTCCAGGATGTTGTTCGGCTCGTGGACGACCGGGCCGAGCTGGTGGGGATCGCCGATGAGGATGAGGGACTCGATGTGCGGCACGATCGACCAGACCGCCGGCTCGATGGCCTGGGTGGCCTCGTCGATGAGGGCGATGTCGGCCTTGGGGAGCCGACGGGCCTCGTTGACCATTGTGCCGAGGGTGGAGGCGATGACGTCGCACTCCTCGAAGATCTGCCGGCGGATTCCGGCGACCAGGTCCCGGCGCTCAGCGGCGAGGGTGCGCCGGACCCGCCAGTCCGCCTTGGACATCTCCGCCTCCAGCCGACGCAGCGCGGGGGCCTGGGAGGAGGCGTCCATGCGGGCGGAGAGGGTGAGGTGTGCGGCAGCGGGACCGACCCGGTACGCCCGGCCCAACCTCAGGACGCTGATCCCTGCGGCGTCGGCCTGGGCAGCGATGTGGTCGACCGCGGCGTTGGAGGCGGCCAGGGCCCACGGGCGGCGACCGGCGTCGATCAGCTCGGCGAGGGCGGCGACAAGCACCCGGGTCTTGCCGGTGCCGGGGGGACCGTGGACGATGCCGAGCGGCTCGGCGGCGAGGATGGCGGACACCGCCCGGCGCTGGGAGACGTTGAGCGCATCAGAAGCGATCATCTCGTCGGGCGGGGTGTTGGTCTGCCCGGTGAGCAGGGCGGTCTTGAGCGGAGAGTCGAGGTACTGGGCGGCCTCGACGGCCTGCTGGTAGCGGCGCATGGAGCTGTCATCCAGCGCCCGACTCACCGCGAGGTGTCCGCCCTCCAGCCAGCCGGGCAGCGGGTCGGGGAGATCCTCGATCCGGACCTCCGCGATGGAGCCCTCGACGTCCACACAGCGGGCCTGGAGGCCCTTGTCTGGCGTGGCGATGGGGGCGATGGTGAGCAGATCGCCGGGGGTGATGCCGTCGTGGAGGGGGGCACGTCCGGCCGCCGCGAGGCTGAGCCGGGCACCACGCCACTGGCGGGTGACCCCGGCGAGCTGCATGGAGGGCCAGGTCAGTCCGGCGGCGATGCGGTCGGCCAGCGGCATGTTGCACAGGCGGGCATGCTCAGCGGCTTCCCACTCCAGCTCGCCGTCGATCGCCGCAGAGAGGGCGAGGAGATGGTCGTTGTCAGGCACTGCGGGAAGATAGCCGAATCCGACAACGGGGGCCGGACGGGATACAGCCTCGTCATCTGGAGAAGTTGATGGCGGCCCCCCTCTCCCACACTGATACCCTGATCCAGTTCGTCGCAGAGACGCTGCTCCCCACGACCCGGGGCGACTATCGGGTCCGTGCCTACCGCGATCTTCGCGACGGCAGCGAGCCGGTCGCGCTCGTCCGGGGCGATGTCACCGGGCTGGAGTCCGTGCCGGTCCGGGTCCACGACGAATGCTTCACCTCCGAAGTCCTCGGCTCACTGAAGTGCGACTGCCGTGAGCAGCTCGACTACGCCCTGTGCTACATCCGCGACAACGCCCCCGGGGTGGTCATCTACCTCCGCCAGGAGGGCCGCGGCATCGGGCTGGCCAACAAGATCGCCGCCTATGCGCTCCAGGAGAAGGGCCACGACACTGTCGACGCCAACCGTCTCCTCGGCCTCCCCGACGACGCCCGCCGCTACGACGCCGCCGCTGGCATCCTCGCTGATCTCGGTGTCGGGAGCATCCGTTTGATGACCAACAACCCCCGCAAGATCACCAAGCTCACCGAGCTTGGTGTCACCATCACCGAGCGCCTCCCCATCCTCGTCGAGACCAACGCTCACAACGCTGGATACCTCGCCGCGAAGGCTGCACGAATGGGGCATGAGCTGTAGGGAGCGGGTGGTCTCTGGCGCACAACCTCCAAGAAACTTCGAATCAACAGGGGCGCCTCTCCGTCGGTTCGGTGTCACAACGGGCAATCAGAGAGCGCGGCATTGTCCGCTGCAATGCTGTCCGATGGAGGAGACCCCCATGAGAACCATTCCTGCGCTCTTTGCGCTGTTCGTCTTCGGCTGTGGCTCAGAAGAGATCATCGACTGTGAGCCCACCGATTCGACCGAGGAGTCCGCAGCGCCGGTCTTCTCGTTCACCCCCAACACCGCCTCGCCCGGCGACATCTTCATCACCTCCCTGGTCTCGGACTCCGACGACATCGACTACAGCGCGATCGTCGATCTGGTGTTCTACGGCGATGTGGTCGACTGCACGACCTCCGCACGGGACGACGAGCTGCTGGCGACCATCGCGTTGCCCGAGGACGCTGCGGAGGGCGAGGTCGACATGGTCATCATGTTTGAGGACGGCGAGACGATCTGGGTCGAGGGCGCCCTGAACATCGTCGCTGCACCCTGAGCTTTTCACACTGACAGCGCCCATCGGAACCCCTGGTGATGGCGCCCGGCGCGTGTCTGCGGCTCGCTGCAGACACGCGCCCCGGTTTTTGGGCACCCGTCATCGCGGTGGACCGTTATCCCGCTTGACTGGTGCTCTCTGTCTGAGAAGGGAGTCTCACCCTCAAACCCCCCGCTTCGCGCAGGCATCCTCTGAAACAGACTGTCCACGAGAAGGGGATGAGATGACCGGTGCCTGTTTTTGTCTCTTGCCAGATCAGCTGATCTGGTAAAAAAATCAGCTGAAATCGATTGAAATCGGAAAGATTTAATTCAGGGAGTACGTTCAACAGGCAGCAGGGAGGAAGCATGAGTCTCAACACGATCACCAGCACCCTCTGGGACCTCACCCTCGCTGGCTTCATCATCGCGCTCACCCTCCTCTGGCCGGACATCTTCCCCCGCTGGATGGCCCTGTCTGCCATCCCGCTGCTGGTCTGTCGGGCAGCGATCTCATCTCTGGATCGCGCACAGCGCATCTGAGCCTTTCCGGCACCCCTCAAGGCGCTTAAGTCTCCTGTCAGACAGGAGATCCCCATGTCAGAGGCCGAAAAGACGATCATCTGGTTTGACCGGAGTCGCGAGCACTTCTACGCCGTCCCTGAGGGCACGGAGCTGGAGGAGGGCGAGCTGAAGCTGCACAACCTCCGGGGACAGGTCTGGCGGGTGAGCCCCGAAGATGTCGCGGGCTGGGCGCTGTCGAGAGAGGCCGCCACCCAGCGGGTCGGCGCCCACATCGACTCTGCGTGGGGCGGTGTGCGCGGCGCCTGGAGCAAGCTGCTGGACGTGGGGCAGAAGACCGCGGGCTCTGCGGGGGTGAACATCTCCGGCGAAGGGCGACCCGAGCTGCCCGAAGACCTCGCCAGCATCCTCGGCATGGAGCCTGGCGAGCTGCTCACCGAGCCTGGCCTGATCCGAAACAAGATCCGCAAGGCGATGTTCGGCGATGAGTTCGAGGGCGAGGAAGGAGAGGCGCCTGAGGAGGCGGCTGAGGAGCCTGTGGAGGCAGACGAGGTCGTCGAGGAGCCTGAGGCTGCCGAAGAGCCTGACGAGGAGCCCGCTGAGGAGATCAAGCTGGAGGATCTGGCGAAGAAGGCGGAGGAGACGATGCGAAACGTCTTCAAGAGCCCGGAGTTCGGAGCCGCAATGGCTGGCTTTGGTTCGATGCTTCGTCGGGCGGGTCAGAAGCTTCAGGAGGCTGCTGAGGGGCTGGAGGAGTGATGTTCCTCTTTCTTGCCGCCACCCAGGCCACCCAGGCCGCCGAGCCTGCCTTCAGCTACCCCCGGCTCGTCTCGGCCAATGGCTACGGCGTCATCGTGTTCACCGAGTCCGACGGGACCGGGGTGATCGACCTGTTCAGCGACCACCTCTACCAGCAGGGCTCTCCTGGCGACGATCCGGTCTGGGACCTGCTGTACGACACCTACTTCGGCGTTCGCATCAACGGCGGCGCGGCGTGGCTGTCGACGGCCGGGGAGTACGGCTACGTCTCAGACACCGCAGTGATGCGCATCGAGCGGCCCTGGGCAGACGTCTCCATCACCGAGTACGCCGTCGCGCCGATGACCCTGCCGCATCCCGGCTACCTCCAGCTCCTCCACGTCCGCAACGACGGCACCGAGACCCTCGATGAGGTCGAGGTCTTCTCCCTGCACAACGCCCACATCGGCACTCCGCAGGGCGAGGTCAACACCGGCGATGAGTCCCTGACTGCCTCTGCCGCTGGCATCATCGAGTCTGGCAGCGCCACCGGCCTCGTCATGAGCTTCCTCCCCACGTCCACCCCGACGGCGACCGGCTGTGCAGACGTCTACACCACCGTGCTCAATGGCGGTGACCTCGGCGGGGACTGCACCAGCGACGGCGACGATCGGGTCGGCGGCATGCAGTGGTCGGTCGGTCCGCTCGCGCCCGGCGAAGAGGTCTGGGTCGGAGTGGTCTCGGCGTTTGCATCCGGGAACGACACCACCGCGCCGGAGATCGTCAGCGACTGGCGGGCTGGGCGGGATGCGCCCACCCTGCTGGCCGATGAGCAGGCGTACTGGTCGAATTGGCTCGCCCAGGGCACCCCGCCCGACGACCTCACCGAGGCCGAGGCCGCGATCTACCGCCAGGCGCTCATCGCCCTGAAGATGGGGCAGGTCCGTGAGGATGGGCCGGCGAATGGGCAGATCCTCGCCTCCCTGCCCGCCGCGGCGCCGGTGGGCGAATTCCAGCACACCTGGAACATCACCTGGGTGCGAGACGGGGCCTACGCCATCCGGGCACTCAACGAGGCGGGCTTCCCCGACGAGGCCGCCGCCTCGCTGGCCTTCCAGATCCAGGAGGGCTGCTGCGGGGAGTACACCGACTACATCGGCGGCATCGACTACGCGCTGTCCCTGTGTCGGTACTACGGCAACGGCATGGAGTGGTCCGACGACGACGGCACCGGTCCGAACATCGAGCTGGACAACTTCGGCCTCTACCTCTGGGCGTTCTCTGAGCACATCGCCGCCACCGACGACGACGCCTTCCTCGCCGAGCACGCCGATCGGGTGCTCGATGGCATCGCCGATGTTCTGGTCGCCAGCGTCGACGCGGAGGTCGATCTCATCATCGCCGACTCCTCCATCTGGGAGCGGCACTGGAACGGCTACCAGAAGCACTTCACCTACACCTCCACCTGGGCCGTTGCCGGGCTGCGGGGGGCGGCGGACCTCGCGGATCGCCTCGGTGATCCCCGCGGTGAGACCTACCGGGCGGTCGCGGATCAGATCGCGGCGGGCATCACTGCGGCTCTGATCAAGGACGACGTGCTCGTCGGCAACCTCGAAGAACTTGAGGCTGGTGGGGACTACCTCGACGCTGCGGCCATCGATGCGTTCAACAACGGCACCCTCGACCCGCAGGGCACCACCGCTGCTGCCACCCTCGCCGCGTTTGTGCAGGGCCTCGCAGTGCCCTCTGGCCACGGCTTCAAGCGCAACGACGACGGCGACCTCTACGACGAGCAGGAGTGGGTCATGATCGACCTGCGCATTGCGGAGGCGTATCGGCGGGGATGTCGGCCGGAGGAGGGGCAGGCCATTGAGGACTGGATCACCGATCAGGCCCTCGCCAACAACGGCATCATCCCCGAGCTGATGGCCCCTGAGACTGCTGATTACGCCGGTCCGGCCCCGATGATGGGCTTTGGCAGCGGGCTGTATGTGCTCTCGATGCACAACCGGGCGGTCGCTGCGGCGGGCTGTGAGGATGCTGGTTCGGACTCTGGCGTCCACGACTCTGACGAACCGACCGACACCGACAGCTCCGTCGATCTTCACCCGGTGGATGGAGGCGACTGCGGCTGTGCGGCGGGGGGCGGCTCTGGTGGCTTCCTGCTGGCGGGACTGCTGCTGGTCACCCTCCGACGGCGAGAGCAGTCAGCTCGATAGCAGGCCCGTCGCGATCCGGACTGCATCCTCTGGACTCTCCGCCCGGTGGATGGCGCCGTCGTGGCGGTGATCGAGGATCTGACCGGCGAGCTTCTCCGACCAGCCGCCCACACACAGCGCGATCACCGGCCGCTTGAGCTGCCAGGCCAGGGCGATCTCTGAGAGCGTGCCGGCTCCACCTGCCACCGCCACCACGACCTGTCCAGAAGCGACGACCACGGTGTTCCGGGAGAAGCCGATGCCGGTGGGGATGGCGATGTCGACGTGTTCGTTGGCGCTGGCCGGGTCGTAGTCCATCAGGATCCCGATGGTGTCGCCCTCGCGGTAATTGGCCGCCGAGCGTGCCCCCCGACAGGCCGCGACCATCACCCCGCCGCGTCCGCCACAGCAGATGCGAAACCCGGCCTCCACCGCGAGGCGTCCCACTGCTTCGGAGGCTGCGGTCTGCTCGGGGGTGGTCGAGGCGCTGCCGATGATGGAGAGGATGGGGCGCATGGGGGAGGGCGTATCTTGTCGGGGGGCGGGGTGGTCCGATAGGAAGGCCCATGCTCGCCCTCCTCCTCTCCTGCACCACCCCCGAGCCCGCTGCGCTCGTCGAGCCCCCAGCGGCCACCCCCCGTGCCGACCTGCCCAACATCGTGCTCGTCTCCATGGACACCCTGCGGGCCGACCGACTCGGCAGCGCTGGCTACCGCCGCGACACGACCCCGTTCCTCGACACCCAGGCCGCCGCCGGCATGCAGTTCCGCCAGGCCTACGCCCAGGCTCCCTCCACCCTGATCACCCACACCTCGATGTTCACCAGCCTCCTCCCCCAGGAGCATCAGGTGATGGGGCACAACCGCAAGCTGGAGGACCGCCGTCTGACCCTCGCCGAGCACCTCTCCGCGCAGGGCTATGCGACCTACATGTCCTTCACCTCGCTTCGGTTCATGCCAGAGATCGGGATAAACCAGGGCTTTGAGACTGTCGAGCCGTTCTGGAATCGGCCGAAGAACCAGCGGGGCAGCAAGGTCACAGACTCCTTCCATGCCTACGCCGCCCAGGCCGCTGACCGGCCGGTCTTTGCCTTCCTGCACTACTTCGATGCGCACGCGCCCTACAACCCGCCGGAGCCGTTCCTCACCCGCTACCACGAGGCCCGGCCCGACCTCATCGAGCCCCGGGAGATCATCGCCTACCTCGACGCCAACCGGTTCACCCCGATCCCGATCGAGGAGCTGAACTACCTGGAGGCGCTCTACGATGGCGGGGTGGCCTTCCTCGATGCGGAGCTGCGTCGGCTGCACGAGGGCACGGTCATTGGCAATGGCCGGCCAACGATCTGGATCTTCACCGCCGACCACGGCGAGGAGTTCAAGGAGCAGGGCTACCTCGGGCACTCGACCTGGATGCATGAGGAGCTGCTCCGGGTGCCGCTCATCGTGACCGGTCCTGGGGTCGTCACCGGTCAGACCGATGCGATTGCCCAGAGCGTTGACCTGTTCCCCACCCTGCTCGACCTCCTCAAGCTGCCCCACCCCGATGGCCTCCAGGGCCGCTCCCTCGCCCCAGCGCTCACCGGCTCCGAGTCGGCCCTCGCGCAGCCGTGGCCAGGGGTGTCCGACGTCGTGCCGTTCTATGAAAACCCACGAAATTGGGCGGTCGCTGCGACGATTGATGGGCAGCGCTTCAAGCTGGTCAAGCAGGAGGATGTGGAGTACGCGCTGCATCGCGTCGATGTGGATCCGGGCCGCGATGTGATGGTGAAGCACCAGCCCCAGGCCGCCACGATGCTCGCACTGGCCGAGAGCCTCCAGATGCCGACGAAGCATCAGAAGCTCCGTCGATCCGGGATCCGGGATGCCAACCTCGACGAGCTGGAGATGCTTCGTGCGATGGGGTATGTCGACGAGATCGAGGCCGCCGAGCGGAGCGAGTAGTCCCGCCGAGATACGCTCCTGGCATGGCAAGAAAGCGCGGCATCGACCTGAACACCCCCCGCTCGATGCGGCTCGTCGAGGAGCTGGAGGGGTTCTCGACCGTGGTGCTCAACCGGGAGGGCACCCGGCTGCTCAACCGGCAGATCATGTTCTTCCACCTCGCGATGATGGCGGCGTTCATCACCGTCATCGGCGCCCCGTTCGCCTGGATTGCGGCCCTGCTCAACATCCTGCTGTCGCCCAAGGTGTTCGGCTGGCGGGTGGAGTGCACCCAGCATGCGGTGCAGCTGACCGAGCTGTACACCCGCTCCGAGCCGGGCATCGCCCAGGCGACCTCCGACGAAGGCACCACCGGGCCGAAGCTGCTGGGACTCGGCGAGGCCCCCGCTCCCCTCGACCTGCCGTTCTCTGAGATCGCAGACATCGGCTGGAGCGACCACTCCCTGTGGTTTGTGATGCACGGTGGGGAGCGGCACACCCTGATCCTGGAGCTGACCAGTCCCGAGGACATCGCGCGACTGGGGGAGCCGATCCGGGAGTCCTGGGCGAAGTTCGCGGCGGGCACGACGGTCTCTGTGGAGGAGGCCGCGGCGGAGCGGCAGAAGCTGGCGGCGCTGCTTCAGCACACGCCGCAGGGCTAGTCCGCGACCCGAACATCCACCATGCCCCACCGGGCGCGTCGGCGGCTCTTGCCCTTCGTCTCGCCCACGCCATACAGCGCTGGTCCGACCGGCTCGGCGAGCACCCAGGTCTGCCCGTCCTCTCGGAAGGTGATGTCTCCCCGCGCCGCTTCGACACCGAGGCCGGTGAAGGCGTGGCCGGGGATGTAGCCGACGGCGAGGGGGAGGTCGGGGTAGGCGCTGCGCATCAGGGCGAGGAGGAGGGTGGACTTGGAGTCACAGTCGCCCTTGTTGCGGGCCACGACCAGGAGCGGTCGGCGGTAGGCGTTGCTGACCTTCGCCCGGCTCTGGTACGGGATCGACTGCACGTAGCCCAGGGCGATGGCGGCGAATTCGCGGGGGTCGTCGGTGGGACCACCGAGGGCAGCGACCAGGGGGGCGACGTCGTCGGCGTACTCGGAGACGTGCCGGGCGTGGTCGGCGACGATGGCGTCTCCCAGGTGGGTGTAGCCATGCTCATCGAGGTAGTCGTCCATCGCGGCGTCACGGATGTCCTCTGCTCGGGCGAGCACCTCTTTGGCCCGACTGCGCTTCCTGGCCTTCACCGAGATGGACATCG
>JBLHNG010000129.1:0-13366 GCA_047621685.1 Myxococcota bacterium
GCCTCGGAGGATGGAGGAGTAGATGCTGGTGAGGTCGAGGTTGCCCACGATGAGGCCGATCTCATCGAGTCGGTCGTCTCCGACCACTTCGCAGCCATCCATCGCCACCGCGTCCGCCACGATGCCGCCGTAGTAGTAGTAGGTCGAGCCCTTGTCTGGCTCGGTGATGACGAACGCGGCGTGCTCGTTGGCCAGCAGGTAGTCCCCGGCTGTGCCCACTGCGACCTTGCCCGGCAGGCTGGCCTCCACCTCGATCCGGCGGGCGAGGGTGCCACCGGCAGTCGGGCAGCCCTCCTCGAAGAGCCCCGTGCCAACCTCCAGGCCAGGCGGCACTGGATCGTCCTTGCAGCCGGAGAGGAGGAGGGCGGTCAGGATGGGAGCGGAGATGAGCATGATCAGCAGGCTACCTTGTCGCGATGGTGTCGCCTATGGGTCATCTCAGAGCGGCTCCTGGGATGCGCTGAGGAAGCCGTCCAGCTCCAGCCCGGTGATGAATCCCTCGACCGAGCCCTTGAGGCGGATTCCGGTGATCTCAGCCTGCTCCGGGAGCTGCCAGGCGAGCACCTGGAAGGGCGCCTCGGAGGGCTCGGGCCACGGGCCGTCGCTGACCAGCACCCAGCTCCCGTCGATCTCGACGGTGACCTCGGGTGCGATGAGCCAGCCTCCGGCACCGCCGATCGCTGCGTCGGTGGCGTGGTAGCCCTCCCAGAAGACCACCTCGTTGATGGTGACCGGGCGGTCGTAGCGGACGGTCAGGGTGGCGGTGTCAGCAGGGGTGCCCTCGGTGGAGAAGCAGGCCCGACGGGCGGTCGGCAGGAGGCAGGCGCCGTCGGGGCTGATGAGGACGGGCTCCAGTCCAGCGCTGTCCTGCTCGCTGCCGTTGATGAGCACCTCCGGGTTGCCAGTCCCTGAGGGGGGCGACGAGCCCAGCACCGAGCTGACCACCACAGCCAGCCCCCCGGCGTCCTCCACCCGCTGCCGGGCGGATCCGGTGTGGCGCAGCCAGGTCGGGCTGACCTCCAGGAGGTCCTCAGACGGCTCATCCCAGATCTCCACCAGCCAGCCGCCTTCGGTGGGCACGGCGTCGGCCTGCTTGAGGATCGCGTCGATCACCGGCAGGGTCCGGCGGGCCATCAGGGAGAAGGTGTCGGAGGCGTCGCTGTCGGGGAGGTAGTCGGGCATGCCGAGCAGGGTGCTCTGTGACTGGTAGTGCTCGGTGAGATCGCCGCCGAGGCTCGCTTTGAGGGCTTCAGCACCGATCAGCAGGCCGAGGAGGCTGCCCGCCGTCGCTGCGGAGGTGTCGGACTCCCAGCCACAGAGCGCGGCGATCTCGATCGTGCGCGCCGGGTCGCCCTCGCCGTGGAGCAGCGCGATGAGGGTGGCGGCGAGGTTGATGGAGGACTCCCGCCACCCCTGGTAGGCGTACCCGATGCTCTCCGGATCCCGCTGGTAGCGGCGGAAGACGGCATCGCGGCTCTCCTCCCAGGTCTCCTGCTCGGAGAGGGTGAGCACCGTGTCGATCACATCGGCGGTCTTGGAGGTGTCGGGCACCACCCCGCGGGCCTGCTCGACCAGCCATCGGAGCTGCTCGGCGGGCTCATCCGCTGGGGCGACCGGGGCGAGGGCGTGCATGACCACCAGGAACTGCGCGGCGTGGATTGCGTAGCCGTCGGCGGTGGTCCGGATGGGCACATCGGCGAGGGCGAGGGCGAGATCCGGTCGGCCCGGTGCGAGCGCGCCGAGGACCTCGACCTCACGCTGGGCATCGGCCAGCCAGGCGTAGCCATTGACCGCACCCAGCCCGGTCGCGCTGGGCGAGAGCCCCTCGTCGAGCAGCGTGAGCACGGCCCCGGCGGAGGGTGAGGGGTCTCCAGAGAGGTGTGTCAGCCAGGCCTCTCCGATGGCCTCCTCGGAGAGAGTGACGTCTCCGCTCTCCCACAGCAGGCTCAGGTAGAGGTACTCCAGGTCCATCTCGTGGGTCGCCTGCCAGGGGCGCTCCGTAGCGAGGCTCACCAGACTCCGGTCGGCATCGGTCAGAAATGGCGGCGCGGTGTAGAGGCCCTCGGTCTGCTGACCCGTCCAGGCACCGACGCTCGCGCCGAGCCACATGCCGACCAGCCCATCCTCCAGCGCCTCGCGGTCGATCCGGGTTCGAGCCGGCTCCACAGTGTCGAGCTGCGCAGTGTCAGCGGATATCCGTGGTTGGTGTGGTGTCACCGGCGTGCAGCCAGCAGCCAGCACCATCAGCGCTGCGGTCTTCATGTCTCCCCCCGGAGCAGTCGTCTGTCTGTCGCGGTCTATCCGGAGGATGCAGGAGGGCGAGCAGCGATGCGGACTCACCGCCGACGATGTGATCGTGTGTGACGGCGAAGATGAGCACGGACAGCGGCGTCCCCTCAGGGCTTCACGATCTCAAGGGAAGGTCGCTCGGAGGTGGCCGATGAGTGCAGGCATGTCCTCTTTGGTGACCGGCTGCGGCGGCATGTATCCAGAGCCCACGATGATCTGATCGACCAGAGCCTTGTCTTCATAGGTCGGGATCGCCACAGTCAGGTCCGGGGCCTTGCCGTCGTTGCCGTTGGGGCCGTGGCAGTTCGCACAGGTGGACGTGAAGATGTTCGCACCGTCGGCATCGGCGTCGGCATCGGTGTCGGCGTCTGTGTCGGCATCTGTGTCGGCGTCTGTGTCGGCATCGGTGTCGGCGTCTGTGTCGGCGTCTGTGTCGGCGTCTGCTTCTTCATCGATCGCGGTGTCGTCCTTGTCTCCGCAGGCGGAGAGGGTCACGGAGAAGGCGAGCAGCACGAGCAGTTTTTTGAGCATGGGGTCCTCCAGGTTCGCCATCGTCGGCGGACTGCCAGCATACCGTCCGAAATCCGAGATGGGATGCCAGGGTGAAAGAGTAGGGATCATCGCCGTCTTTTGAGTTTACCAACGCTCCAATCTGGATATAGTGTCTCGTCCAGAGAGTGAGGCTCCCATGCATCCAAAGCACAGCATCCTTCTGAAGAAGAACGCAAAGCGCATCGTGCACACCGGCAACGATCAGAGCGAGCGCGCATTCTACTTCGCCCTCGACAAGTCTCGTGATGCCGATGAGCAGGAGGTCCTCCACATTGATCGCAAGATCAAGAGCCCGGCGAAGTTCAGCAACGTCAAGAAGCTCAACCGCACCCTCCAGCCGTTTGGGGAGGACTACACGCTGAACAACAAGGCGCGCATGTGCTCCGGGTTGGTCAGCCGCAGCGAAGACGACATCCTGACATTCTCTGTGCAGGTCAAGAAGGGCATCGGGGCTGGTCAGCTCGCCCGCTCGCTCAAGAAGTTCAAGCGCCTCATCGGGCGCGCCACCGTGATGAAGGACGGCGGTCTTGAGGAGGCTTCGTCGGAGCTGGAGTCCTCTGACCACTACATCGCCAGCCTCACAAAGCTGCTGGGGCGCTACAGCACCTCCCGGGAGACCGGCGCAGGCATCGAGGAAGACGAGGCGCTCAAGGCCCACAGCCTCGAAGAAGAGAAGCTGGTCCAGCAGTGCATCCAGGCGCTCGACCAGGCCCTGGAGTCGGCCCGCGCTCCCCACAGCGAAGATGAAGGTGCAGCGGACAAGGCCGAGAAGGGCGTGCTCGACGCGGCGGTCCTCGGCAAGAGCGTCGGGCAGTGGCGGGACGAGCTGGAGGGCTGGAAGCCATGGATCGAGGGCGGCGCGACGGCCGATGAGGACGACGAGGGGCTGACCGCGGAGATCGAGGCTGAGCTGCGCGAGGCGAACCTCAGCGACTCCCTCAACGCCACCCCCGAGCAGGCGGTCAACAGCGTCAACTACTTCCTCCTCCAGCAGCAGGAGATGTTTCGTCGCTCCGACACCCAGCTCGATCCGGTGCTCTCCTCCGATGAGCTGTCCCTGTCAAAGGATGGCATCGCCCTGGAGATGAGCGACAAGTTGCTCATGGAGAGCGGCCTGGGCAAGGCGTTCATCCTCGAAGACGGCAAGCTCCGCCTCAAGGAGTCCCTGCTAGAGGACGGAGTCATCACCCCGAAGCTGCGCGCGAAGCTGGCGAAGCTGCTCGTCAAGGCCACCCAGCTCGGCTTCGACCTGCACATGGCCAACCCCTCTGCGGGCGAGGACGGCGCGAAGATGGAGCTGTCCGCCCGAGAAGACGGCACCTTCTCCCAGCTCGTCGACCGCCGGCGGGTGGCCTCGGGCAGCAACCTGATGTTCGACCGCCGCGAGGACATCGTTCCCGGCTCGACCCCGCCGCGCAGCTTCCTGAGTGTGGTCCAGGAGATGAACCACGCCGAGGGCGAGGACTTCACGGCGCTCAACGACATGATCAAGGACGCCTGGAAGCTCGATCAGCTCAACGGCCTCATCGCCAAGGACATGTCCTTCCGCGACTACAAGATGCAGTTTGTGGACCTCGAGGTCGGCGGGGTCGATGAGTCCGGGCTGCGCTGGCACGACAACACCGGGGCGCTGGGGGTCGAGGAGTGGGCCTTCCTGGCACTCAAGGTCAACGACCTCCCTGACCGCACCCAGAACAACTACTACGTCGAGCTGTCCTGGAAGGGTGGCAGCAAGCCCATCGAGCGCAAGCTCGACATCCCCTGCGACGCGACGAAGATGAAGGTGCTGCTCGACGGCAAGAACATGTCGGCGGTCAATGACTGGATCTGGGGCGGGCTGGCAGACGAAGAGTGGTCCCGCTCCGGGCTCGGGGTCCCTTCCGGGGACCGGGCCGGCCTGATCGCGGCGTACAAGAAGTACCCGATCAACGTCAAGATGGGCTTCTGGGATGACGCTGGCAAGCTGACCTGGGACTACAAGGACGGCTTCCGCCCTGCGATGATCAACACCATGCCGGGCAAGGACGAGCTGGTCCCCCTGGTCAACGACATCCCTGCTGGCGCTCTGCGCACCCTGCTCGCGGACGAAGACGGCAACCTCCCCCTCGGCGAGGACGGCCTGTCCCTCGACCTCTCCACCGAGGAGGGCCTCAAGCTCGCCAAGGAGCAGGCCGTTGGCGCGATGGGCGATGTGGTGATGGACACTGCCCTGACCTCCTGGACTGAGAACAGCACCGAGTCCCTCGGCGAGCTGCTCAAGCCGATCCCCGACACCCAGAAGGTCTTCCTCCGCCAGAGCAACGGCACAGTCAACTCCGTGCGCATCGGAAACGCCAACATCCGCGGCGCCCTGGAGACAATGGGCAAGATCCCGGAGCTGTCCGACATCGTCGAGCAGCTGCGCAAGATCCTCACCCAGCCCGGCGTCGGTAAGCGCTCGATCACCAAGGCCTGCAAGCAGATCCGCGACATCGCGAAGGGCCTGGGGCTCGACAAGGAGGCCGCCGCCCTCGTCAAGGCCGCCCTCAAGACCATCGCCGACTGTGACATCCTGGACATCGGACAGACCGAGGTCATCACCGACGGCAACGACACCGGTGCGTTCGGAAAGTGCGCCCCGACCTCCTACTTCTGCGCCTCCATCTGCGGGGTCTCCCAGGCCGCTCGGGATGGCTTCGACCTGCTGCACGACGGCGGGCCAGAGCTGCGAAAGGCCAGCCAGAAGCTGGAGCAGATGTTCTCGTCGGGGGCGATGACCGAGGAGCGTCGCCAGGCCATCGATGAGCAGCTCGCGGAGGTCGCACGGCTGGTCAAGGACGGAGAGTCCCAGCGGGACGAGGCGAGGGAGAAGCTGTTCACCAGTCCGGAGTGGATGGAGACTGAGGAGGAGTACCTCACCGCCAGCAATGAAGCCTTCGACAAGCAGAAGGAGCTGGTCGAGCTTCGGCGGAACATGGAGGAGAACGTCCCGCTCAAGGAGGCCGGTGAGAGGCTGGAGGCCAGCCGCTCCCAGCACACCAACATCACCAATGAGATCGCGCGGCTCAAGGCGGAGTACGAGGAGACCAACGGGCTCCTTCATCCCAAGCGCAAGGCGAAGCTCAAGAAGCGGATCGCAGAGTACGAGGCCAACCTCAAGATCCTCGCCGCAGATATCAAGACGACCGAGGATGCGATCACGGAGCTGGAGAAGGCTTCTGAGTCTGGGCTGTCCCTCGTCGAGATCAGCAAGCAGCTCAAGGACCTCGAGAAGGGTCAGATCGAGCTGCGTCGGGAGTACAAGCTCAAGCACGATGCTGCCTATGAGGAGTCCCTCGGCGACGTCGAGAGCAAGCTCGCCAGTCGCAAGAAGGGGCTGGAGCGGGTCAAGACCCTCAAGGAGTCCATCGTCGACCGCATGGTGGTCAAGAAAGACGACAGCGGCCCGTTCCTCGACATGACCTTCCCAATCCCCCAGTCCGCCTTTGACCGCTCCCAGGGCAGCTACAGCGGCGGCTGGCTGGTCAAGAAGGTTGAGGACCTCGCAAAGCAGACCGGCAAGCCCCACAAGGAGATCCTCGCGGAGCTTGGCTGCCGGGAAGACCCCGACAAGGGCTGGGTGATGGACGTCAAGGTCCGCCCCGAGGACATCCAGGAGTACCTGGAGCAGACCAACCGGGAGGACAAGTACCGGGGCGGCAAGAAGCACATGATGGACTTCTTCAAGGACCCGTCCTCGATGAACAACATCCAGCTCATGAAGTCCCTCGGACCGGGCCTCATCGCGGTCGGGCTCGACAAGGGCCTCAAGACAATGGGCAAGGACTCCGGCCTGCTCTACGGCCCCAGCGCCGATGTCGTCGCCACGATGGTCTACAACGAGCAGAAGACCAGCGAGTACGGCTCGTTCTCCCAGAAGATGCCGGACAAGCACAAGAAGGGGGAGGACGGCACCATCGAGACCGACGACAAGGGCAAGAAGGTCGAGACTGCCGCCTACAAGAAGGAAATGGTGAAGCGCCGCAAGGCCATCCTCGACAAGCTCCAGCGCAGCCAGGACGACGGCGGCTCCTGCTCGGTCAGCATGGGCTTCAGCTCTGCCAACGGCCACGTCAACTACGTGCAGGCCTGGGGCACGCCCAGCATCGACGGGGTGGAGATCTCCTGCGACGATGTCGCCCGCTGCCGGATGAACCTCGTCGAGAACGCTGCGTCGTCATCGGCCTGGAACAACGACCGGGTGCAGGACTTCCCGATCAACACCGCGGCCATGGGGCGGGGGCTCGACGGGATCGTCGAGAAGATGAAGGCGTCGGGCAAGGGGGAGAGCGATCCGAAGCTCAAGGAGCTGCTCGCGCTGAAGGAGACCTCAGATGAAGCCACTGCTGCGCTGAATGCCATCGCCGAGGACCTCGGTGGACCAGGCATGACCGGCGAGAAGCTCGCCCAGCTCCGCACCGCAGGGCTGACCATCTACTGGGCACGCATCGAGGAGGTCACCGCCGAGCTGCAGGAGGAGATGACCAAGAAGCTCAAGGGTGAGGGCAAGACCCCCGAAGAGATCGAAGAGGCGCTCAAGGCCGCTGAGAAGGACTTCGAGGACAAGTCCTCCACGAAGGCGTGGGGAGAGCTGCCCAGCGAGACCCGCGTCGCGATCAACAACTGGGGCAAGGTCAGCGAGCATCCCGACTACCAGGCCGCCCTCGACAAGATCCGCAAGGCATCTGCGGACTCCAGTGACTTCTTCAAGTCCAGCATGTCCATCAAGCACGGCGAGGGCGATCTCAATGAGGAGAACGTGCTCATCATGCCCAGCAACACCGAGCGGGACAACCGGGTGACCGACACCGAAGAGGACGTCGACAAGGTCGGCGGCGGCAGCATCGGCAGTCAGAAGCGCGGCTCGGCCAACGCCACGGACGCCTCCTACTTCGTGCCTGTCAACGCGCTGGCCAGCGGCTGGGACGGCGAGGTCACCGACGACCCGGATGATCCCGAGAACAAGAAATGCAGCGCGAAGCGATACAACTACTCGGACGACCCACGGGATCAGTTCGTGATGCTCTCCAGCTTCTCGACCATGCTCTCCAAGTCCGCCCGGAGGTAACCATGCAGCTCTCAGACACCACACAGTCTCTCTATAAAGCCATGTCCCAGGTTGGCACGCTCCTGCCGACGTACATGGTCACCGACAACAACCGCGACGCGCAGATGCGCATGCTCTCCCTCATTGCGGGCATGGTGGGCATGGCCCGCTCCCAGGACAAGGCGCTCGCCGTCGAGGGCATCACGCCGAGCGCGCTCTACGCCGCCCTCGATGGGGCGTATGCGCTGGAGGCCAGTGGGATCTACAGCTTCGATGAGGCGCTGACCCTGCTGGGTGAGGTCTACGAGCAGACCGTCAACCCGCCCTACCCGCCGCTGCTCATCCCTCGCCCCGGCTTTGAAGACGGCGAGCCGCTTGAGGTGCTCTACGGGGTCAACCTGGAGAAGTTCGCTGGCAAGCTGTCGGGCCGCAAGCGCATGGTGTGGGGGGAGCTGCTGGAGGATCTCCAGAAGTTGGGTGCGAAGCGCTATCCGTGGCGCATTGGCACCTCGCGGGAGGAGCACAGCGAGCCGTTTGTCATCGGGCCAGCACCGGATGAGCCGAGTCTGGACGACTGAGGTAGTTGTCAACGATCGTCGCGACCTGACCGGATACTCCGCGATGGGCTAACCCCCCTCACGCCCCTGGGAGCCCGATGAGTCTGGTCCGATTGAACGACGTCTCCGTAGTGTTTGACGAAAACACCGTGCTGCGCGAAGCCTGCTTTCGATTGGAGGCTGGCGACCGCGTCGGCCTCATCGGTAAGAATGGGTCCGGCAAGTCAACGATCCTCAAGCTGGTCCTCGATCAGCTCCCACCCTCGGGGGGGGCCGTCACGGTCCAGCCCGACGTGAAGATCGGCTACTTCTCCCAGTTCTCGGAGCTTGACGGGGCGGCCACCGTCATAGAAGTGCTGGCCGATGTCTTCGCTGATGTGCGCATCGTCGAAGCAGAGCTCGCCACCATCGATGCTGCGATGGCAGACGAGGCGACGGACGACGACGAGCTGGACCGACTGGTGGGGCGGCAGGCCGAGCTGTTCGAGGCCATGGAGCGACTCGACGGCTGGGATGTCGACCGGCGAATCGACACGGCACTGACGAAGCTTGGGTTCAACGAGGCTCACCGCACATGCCCCATCGACGCGCTGTCTGGTGGCTGGCGAAATCGTGCCTCTCTGGCCAAGATCTTGCTGGAGAAGCCCGACGTCCTGCTGTTTGACGAGCCCACGAACTACCTCGACGTGGCCGGAGTGGAGTGGGTGGAGAGCTGGTTCCGCAGCTTCCACGGTGCTGCCATCGTGGTCTCCCACGACCGGGCCTTCCTCGATGGCGTCGTCAACCGCATCGTCGAAGTCGAGAACCACCATCTCCAAGAGTACACCGGTAATTTCGCGGCATACGTGACCGAAAAACAGCTGCGCTTCAAGACCCTCCAGAAGCAGTTCGTGCACGAGGCGGAGCTGCTGGCGTATGAGGCCGAGGGCATCGCCAGCCGCCGAGAGGCTGCCCAGAACCAGGGCAAGCAGCTCGGCAAGCGGCTCTCTCGCATCCGCAAGAGCAAGGGCCCGAGGCCCGTCGACCAGATCCTCACCGAGATCTACCGGGGCCTGCACACCAAGGACTGCCTGTGCGAGGTCCGTGGCCTCACCAAGGCCTATGGCGAGCACGTGTTGTTCTCAGACCTGAACTTCGACATCCGACGCCGGCAGCGCCTGGCCATCCGCGGCCCCAACGGCTGCGGCAAGTCGACCCTGCTGCGGGTGCTGACGGGGCTGACGGACGCCGACAGTGGCTCCGTAGAGTGGACGAAGGGTCAGTCGTTTGTGTCCTACAACCAGATGCTCGAAGAACTGGACCCCAGCGAGACCGTCACGCACGCGGTCAACGCCCTGCCGGGCAGCCTGGCCTTGACCGCGACCCGCAAAGCCGTGACTCGATTCCTGACGATGTTCCAGTTCTCCGAGGCGGACATGAAGGCTCGGATTGGCACGCTGTCTGGTGGAGAGAAGGCGCGGGTGGCGATGGCTCAGTGTCTGTTGTCTGGGGCCTCGGTGCTGGTGTTGGACGAGCCGACGAACCACCTGGATATGACGAGTGCTCAGGTGATGGAGAGGGCTCTGGCGCACTTCCCGGGGGCGGTTGTGGTTGTTAGTCACGACCGATTCTTTATTGATAAGGTGGCGACTCGCCATATTGTCTTCGGCTCGGAGGAAGGCGGTCCTGGGGTGCTGAGTGTTGACGGTGTGTAGGCGCCCGCAGGGCGGGGAGCCGAAGCACCCTTTGGAATCGAAAGCCCCGAAGATGAGAAGCCCAAAATGGCGAGCAGAACAGGCAACAATGCGGCCCTGGCATCGGCAACACAGTGTCCGCAACACAGTGTCCGCAACACAGTGTCCGCAACACAGTGTCCGCAACACAGTGTCCGCAACGTCGGTGGATCCGGTGGCGAATGGTCCGAGCCAAACAGCCGATAAGGCGGGTATGGCCTCTATTCTTCGGTACCGATTTCGGAACCTGCGCCGATAGAAACGTACGAAGTTGCAGAATAAACGGCGCCGCAAGAATCACCTGCGCCACTTAGCGTAGAGTCTGCCCCAGTGACGACGTAATCCTTCGCCAATACAGTGCCGATGATGTTCGCGCCCGCGCCAGTCGATACGTAGCCACCAGTTGAATTCCAGATAACACGGGTATTGTCAGTACCATTTATCACTACTACATCCACGCCCGCACCAAAGGTCAGGTAGCCACTGATGTTGAAGATAAACTCACTGTCCTGGTTCTGGGCATCAAGCGTGATGATTGTGTTTGCAGTCACCGTCAGCAAACCTGCGACATCATAGATCCCAGCAGTGAAAGTCGTGTCAACGGCTATATTGCCAGGAATGAGAACGGTCCCCCCAGTCATGGCGTCCAGCGCAGTTTGCGCATCGATAACGCCTTGATGCTCATCGACAAGGATTAGTGTCGTCGTATTCTGGGTTTGAGTTCCGGATGAGGAGCCAGCTCCGTTGGTGAGAACCGTGCCGTATTCCACCGTGCCGACAACCTGTGAACCCGCGCCGAGCGTTACGGCGTTTCCGGACTGAAGACTGCCATAGACTGCTGAGCTTGCGCCGAGTGTTGTGGCGCCTACGGACATAGTGTCGCCATCGATTGTTGCGCTATCGCCAGTGGTTAAGTAGGAGCTGTTCTGAATGCTGCCAGTGACCGTTGAGTTTGCTCCGATGCTTACATAGGTATTCGCCATAATGTTGCCATTGACGATTTCATCCGAACCAGCTCCAGCACTTACATAAGTATTGGCAAAGACCGTCTGCTCATACAGAGCTGAACCCATTGAGGATTGTAAATGTATAGTACCCGCTTGTTCTGGGCCGCTGCAGTTGTTGTCGATGGAATCATTGCAGATTTCGATTGCGCCGTGGTATCGGGTGCTGTCCTGGTCGTCGCAGTCGGTTTCCGCCGGGTCTCCGTCGGCGTCTTCATCACCAGCGACTGGGTCGTTGCCAAACAGATCGGCTAGGTTGGCCCTGGCGGGGGAGGCGCTGACGAATACCGTCGCTGCAATGAACACAGAAGGCAGAAATTTTGTATTTAACAAAATTCTCTCCGGAGTACTTGGGTTTGAGGGCGGGAAATAGCCGAACGGAACATGTATGTTGTGTCGCATAGGATCATTTATGTCAAAGGAATTTATTGAAAATATTAACGTCACAGGCAACGGCGCATCCCAATGCTTCGAAGTTGAGATTTGACGTGTAAAGTGGCTTGCTCCAAAACAGTTCGAACCATTGTTGGCTTTAGTGCAGTCTTGCCTCTTGATCATCGTAAATTTATGACAGCTAAATTAGGCTGAGCAATGTTCCCATTACCCAGCCGTTCAGGCCGTCTCAATGTTTCGAAGTAACAGTGATGGCATTGGCATCGCTGTCCATGTGGAGTGCACGCCTTGACTCGATTCCTGATGATGCTCCAGCTCTCTGAGGCGAACATGAAGGCTCGGATTGGCACGCTGTCTGGTGGAGAGAAGGCGCAAGTGGCGATGGCTCAGTGTTTGTTGTCTGGGGCCTCGGTGCTGGTGTTGGGCGAGCCGACGAACCACCTGGATATGATGAGTGCTCGGGTGATGGAGAAAGTTCTGGCGCACTCCCCGCAGCCTCACAGGACCGTCCTGCGCCTCAACGAGTGCCCAAACCACCAACAGAGACTGGCACCACTCCCACAATCCAATAGATCGCCCCATGACCATGCTCATCCTCAGTACCCTGACCGGCTGCAGCCGCGACTACCCCGGCACCCAGGACCACATCCGCCTGGAGTGGAAGGAAGGCGATTCCTTCCACCTCTCCACCCGGGAGCTCAAGGTCGCCGACCACACCGAGGTCGGTGCCGTCGATCTAAGCGCGGTGGATGCACCGGACTTCGGGGCGTACTGGGGCGACGAAGTGGTCTGGACCTACCAGGTCATCGAGACGGGGCTCACCCCCGACAAGAACGACGAGCTGTACCCATTCGCCCAGCGCAGCAGCGGAGACGTCGCCGCGCTGTCGGTCATCCGGGCAAGCGTCGAGGCCGACCTCAACGACGACGAGGCCCTGCTCGTCGCGGATCCGGTCGTCTACCTCGTCTTCCACGAGACGCGGGACCGCCTCGTCGGCACGGTGTCGTTCTGGACCGAGGACGACGCGCGCCTGGAGCAGCGCAGCTACGCAACCCGCAACGGCGGCCGCTCCCGCTCCCCGCTCAGCCAGACCCGCCTCACCCTCGCCCCCACCTACCTCGCGCCGTTCTCCGCCCGCTGGCTCAGTGAGGAGCGCACCCTCGAAGACGGCTCGCTCATGACCACGGTCGAGGCGAATTCTGATGGTCGAGATGCGATCGTCGACGTCTTCTACGACGACACCATGAGCGGCGAGCTGGTGGTGAGTCGCTACGAGGAGGGCCAGCCCTGGCCGACCTGGACGATGTCTGACAGCCTGGAGGTGGTGCTGCTCGACTCCGCTGAGGTCGACGACCGCCGCTCTCGCCGGGCCTTCGCCGCCCGAACCGCCGCGGAGGACTACGACTACCGGGCCGCCCTGTCGAGCGCCATCGACATCGACGAGGCCACCGCCCTGTCCGCGGAGGACGTCTCCGAGGAGGGCTTCTTCACGGAGGTCTATGAGGAGTACCGCCCATGGGCCGGCGCCTGGTGGCCGCTGAAGTCGGGTGAGCTGGTCTTTGGCTACGACGACCGCGACACCTACTCCGACCGCATTCGAGCCACGGTCGACCCGATCAAGACGGACATGGATGCCATCTCCAAGACCATCCTCGGCCTGGATGATGGCGACGAGAAGGACGCACAGCGCAGCGAGTACAGCGAGAAGCAGGGCGAGCTGGTGGACGCGCTGGTGGCGTTCTACGGCGGCATGTTGGAGGACCTCGACGGTGGGCAGCTCACTGTAGGTGGTGG
>JBLHNG010000130.1:0-13228 GCA_047621685.1 Myxococcota bacterium
GTCGGGTCGGCATCGTCACAGTCGTCGGGGCTGCGGACCTGATCGCTCGCCGCGCTGCAGGCCTTGTCGGCGGTGTCTGGATCGCCGTACCCGTCGGCGTCGGCGTCGGTGTACCACAGCGAGCCGTCGATGCCGTCGTTGGTGCTTCCGTCACAGTCGCTGTCGATGGTGTCGGTGCAGTCGTCCTCGGCTGCGGGGTGGACCGTGGCATCGGTGTCGTCGCAGTCGCCGTCCTGGGTGACGTGGCCCTCCGGCGCGCTGCACAGGGTGGCCGCCGAGCCGCTGCCGTAGCCGTCGCCGTCTGCATCTTCGAGCCACTCAAGGGCGTCCTCGCCGTCTTCGAGATCGCCGTCGCAGTCTGAATCGACCTCATCGCAGACCTCGGGTGCGCCGGGGTAGACCGCGCCATCAAGGGGGTCGCAGTCGTCGCTGCTCTCCACATGGCCGTCGGGCTGCTCGCAGGCGGACTGAGGCTGCTCGGGATCTCCGTGGCCGTCCCCGTCGTCGTCGGCAAACCACTCCTGCTCCTCGCAGGCGTCGTCGTCGTCGACCTCTTCGTCAGGCTTCCCATCGTCACAGCCGATGAGGAGTAGACCAAGCATATGCAGCCGCTTCATCATCAATCCCTGTCCGCTTCCGTGATGGAGAGACACTGTACATTGGGGTCGCGGCGAGGCGCCACAGTGTCCGCAGGGAGCGGCTGAGCCTCACTCGCAGGTCTGCTCGCTCCAGCCGTCCTCGTTGTTGTCCTCGTCGCACTCGTGGTTGGCGTCGCCGTCATCCACCACCGCGAGCAGGCCGTCGGCGCCGACATCGCCGTGGTCGATGCTGAAGGTCAGCGGCGCGGTTCGCTCGCCGATCTCCACGCGCTCGTCGATGGTCTGCGTCTCCAGCAGGGTGTTCGTGGCACCGTCCACCGCGTAGATCGCCACCTCGACCCCGGCAGGACCGTAGGTTGAGCCAACGTTGTCGACCACTACGTAGACCTCCAGCGCGGTCGCATCGCAGTCTTCACAGGCGCCGATGATGGTCGTCGACCAGTCCGGTGCGGCGTTGGACGGACCGGAGGGCACGCTCTGGGAGCGGTAGCCGTGGCCGTCTGACCACGGGGTGTTCGGGCTGGTGGGGATCGAGCCGTCCTCGTTGATGTGGCTCGGCGAGTAGTCCTCCTGGTTCCAGGTCCCCCGGGCGGCGGCCCACTCGTTGTTGTCCTCGCCGAGGATGTAGACCCCGTCGTAGCCGGAGATGCTGTAGTTGTTGCTCGGGAAGACGATCTCCGCAGAGCCGTCGCCGTCGACGTCAGCGACGACGGGGTGCTCGAACAGGGAGCCGGAGGCGGCGCTGGGCTCGTTGTACAGCTCCGCGCCCGAGGTGCCGTCCCAGATGAACAGGTCGTAGCGGTCGGCGTGGATGACCTCCGCGGCCCCGTCGCCGTCGAGGTCGAAGATTGAGCAGCCCATGGTGCCGCTGGAGAGGTCGCTGACGGAGGCGGTCCACATCAGGCTGCCGTCGGTGTCGAGTGCGGTGAAGGTGCTGTGACCGCCCGCCGCGATCTCCATCTCGCCGTCGCCGTCGAGGTCGCCGATGCAGGGGTAGCCGTAGCCCTGGACCGAGGTGCTCCACAGCAGGCTGCCGTCGTCGTCGATGAGGTAGATGGTCGTGCCGTCTCGCAGGACGATCTCCCCGGCGTCGTCGGAGTCGAAGTTGCCGACTGCCAGGGCGCCGGAGCTGTAGCCGGTCGAGAACAGCTCGGTGCCGTCGGGGTCATAGACCGCATCCCCGGTGACAATCTCCATCTCGCCGTCGTCGTCGAGGTCGACTACTGCGGGGCTGTAGTAGGCGATGTTGCCGACGGAGTACTGCCAGATGCCGTCGGCGTCGTAGACGTCATCGCACAGCAGGATCTCGACGCTGCCGTCGCCGTCGAGGTCGTGGATCTTCGGGTGGCAGTAGCCGGCGTAGCTGGGAGTGTCGGAGATCCACTTGGCGGTGCCATCACCCTCCATGGCCAGCAGGTAGCCCGACGTCGAGGTGGTCAGCAGGTCCGGCCAGCCGTCGTCGTCGATGTCGCCGATCGCCACCCCGCCGGAGCCGTGGATGTTGGCGGCGGAGGAGGTGTAGGTGGAGAGGTGCTCGGCGGTGCCGTCGCCGGAGAGCACGCGGAGGTAGCCGGTGGAGGCGTAGCCGCTGCCGGAGAAGGTGGTGTAGGCGATGTCGGGGGTGTCGTTCTCATCGACCACGCCGTCGCCGTTGTCGTCGGTGAGCTGCCCGACCACCGGGGTCATCATGACCTCGACGTAGCTGGTGCCCGCTGAGTAGCCGACGTCGTCGCTGGACCACTCCACGCTCACGCTCCAGTCGGCCGGGTCGGCGAAGTCGTAGCCGCAGGTGTCGTCGTGCTCGGTGGTGGCGGCGTCGGGGAGGCCGTCGCAGGGGTCGGGGTCGAGGGTGCCGTCGCAGTCGGAGTCGACATCGTCGTACCAGGTCTCGTCCGCGCCGGGGTAGGCGGTGGCGTCGGTGTCGTCGCAGTCGTCGTCGTTGTCGACGTGGCTGGAGGGAGCCTCACACTCCTCGATGTCGGTCCCCGCAGCACCGTAGCCGTCGCCGTCGGCGTCTTCGTACCAGGTCGGCGCGTCGGAGGCGGAATCGTCGACCGTGCCGTTGCAGTCGTTGTCCAGCGCGTCGCAGATCTCCGAGCCGCCCGGCAGCGCGGTCTCCTCGGTGTCGTCGCAGTCGTCGGCGTTGTCGACGTAGCCGGTCGGCACGTCGCACTCGGTGACGGTGTAGGAGGCATCCCCGTAGCCGTCGCCGTCGTAGTCGATGTAGTAGGTGGTGCCGTCGGTCAGACCCGGATCATCGGCATCGGTCCAGCCGTTGCAGTCATCGTCGACGCTGTTGCAGACCTCTGCAGCGTCGGGGTTCACTGCTGAGTCAGTGTCGTCGCAGTCGGTGGCATCCGAGACGGTGCCCGAGGGGGCGTCGCAGGAGTCCGTGGTGTCGGAGGCATCCCCGAAGCCGTCGCCATCGTCGTCGGCGTAGAAGGTGGCCTGGTCGATGGCGTCGGAGTCTGCATCGCCATCGCAGTCGTTGTCGAGGTCGTCGCAGACCTCGGTGGCGTTGGGGGAGATCGCGCCGTCAGCATCGTCGCAGTCGCCGGGATCGGCGGCATAGCCGGTGGGCAGGTCGCAGGCGGACGTGGTCACATCGGCGATGCCGAAGCCGTCGCCGTCGGTGTCCTGGTAGTACGTCGTGGTGACGTCCTCGTCGGTCTCGCCGTCGCAGTCGTTGTCGACCTCGTCGCAGACTTCCTCGCCGCCGGGGAACGCAGTGTCCGCGGTGTCGTCGCAGTCAGTGTCGTCGGTGACGTAGCCGGGGGGCGGGTCGCAGGTCTCATACGCAGAGTCGGGGTCGCCGAACCCGTCGCCGTCGGCATCGGCGTACCAGTCGTAGCGCACGTCCTCGTCGATCTCGCCGTCGCAGTCGTTGTCGAGCTCGTCGCACTGCTCGGCGGAGGAGGGGTAGACCTCGGCGTTGAAGTCATCGCAGTCCGTGCCGGTCGCGACGTAGCCCTCGGGCGGCTCGCAGGCTTCGGTGCTGCTGTCGGCATCGCCGAAGCCGTCGCCGTCGATGTCGGCGTAGAACGTGGTGGTCACACTCTCATCGACCTCACCGTCGCAGTTGTTGTCTACACCGTCGCAGATCTCCTCCGCGCCGGGGTTGACCACTGAGTTGGCGTCGTCGCAGTCCTCAGACTCGTCGTACCCATCCGCATCTGCATCGACGCTCGGATCACCGGTCTCAGTGACGACGCCGGTGTCGATGACCTCCACGTCCTTGCTTCGGCAGCCGATGAGGAGAATGAGGATGATGGAACGGTGCAGCATGGAGCCTCCAGGTGCCCAAGGCTACAGCGGTCGCCAAAACTCTGGGTAGAATCGCGGGCAACCTGGAGGGAGAGTGCCGGTGTTTCCGAAGAATGGTCTGCTCAGCGGAATGATCATCACCGGGCTCGCCGCGGCGCTCGCGCTGTCTCTCGGTTTCTTCGTGCCCTCCAGCCACGCCATCTTCGATGCGCCGACCACAACCGGGCTGCTTGACGCCTTCCTCATCACCATCCTCGGCATGACCGTCCACAAGGTCGAGTCGTATCGGACCGGTGAGTTTGAGCGCTGCCCGGTCTACCTGACCAATGTGCACAACGAGCGCGGAAAGGCGCCCGGCCGGCTGCTGTTTCATGGCTTCGTGCCGACGGTGCTCGGCGGGCTGCTGCTGACGTACTTCGTGATGCGCGGTCCGCCGTGGGTGCTGCTGATGATGCTGATCTGGCTGGGACAGGGACTGCACGAGTGGCACCATGCCGCCAAGACCCTCGTCGAGCGGCGGTACTACCCGGGCACGGTCACCGGGCTGCTGTTTGTCGGGCTGGTAGACGTGCTGTTCTACCCGGTGTGGGTGGCGTCGCTGACGGTGGACCTCGGGGGCTGGTTCTGGGTGTACTACGCGGTTCAGCCGGTGGTGTTTGTCGCCTACTGGCTGGAGCATCGCGGCTGGTTTGTGCGGCATCGGGCGTGGGAGGAGGCCGATGCGCTGGGGTGACAGCAGGGGACTGCTCACAGTCGATGATCGCGAGAATGGCGAGGTGCTGAGGTTGCAGGTCGGCACGGCGGGAAACAGGTGGTGCTCCAGGAGCCGCTCATGACCAAACCTCCGGTGGGCGGATAGCGTGCTATCTTCATTGAGAATTCGCCATTTTCACCATCGGAGAATCCGCTTTGCGACCGGCCTCGATGCAACAATGCTCCATGTTTGTCGCCGTGCTTATGCTCGGTGCCTGTGGAGGCGATGCTGCTGAAGACACCGCCCCGTCGCCCGACAGCGCCTCGGACAGTACCTCCGACCCTTTCTGCGAGACCGCTCCCGTCACGACCTGGAACAGCTTCGGCCACGGCTTCCTCATCCAGAACTGCCAGCCCTGCCATGGCTCCGCGGTGACCGAGCGCTACGGTGCACCAGAGTCGATGAGCTTCGACACCGAAGCTGACGCCGCGCTGCTCACGGACCAAATCCTGGCCGCCGTGACCGACGAGGATCCCACCATGCCCCCTGAGGGTGGGATCACCGACGACGACCGCTACTACGTCAAGGCCTGGCTGCAATGCTATCCCCCCTCCTCCTGAGCCTCTCCGCCTCGGTCGGACTGCTGGCGGGCTGCACCCCCACAGACGACACCGCGACCCCCACGGTGGACACTGACGACGACACCGAGCCCTCGCCGTACCTGGTGGATGACGTCGAGCCCGCCACCTTCAGCCTCACCGCCGATCAGGTGGTCGTGGCCATCAACGAGGTGATCGCCACAGCGGTCGACTACGACGGTCATGTGGCGATTGAGGCCTTTGATGAGGTGATGGCATACGCCGACGATGCCTGTCCCATGAACACCTCGACCGCCGAGGGCGATGTCTTCTGGGACACGATCTGCACTGCGGAGAGCGGCGCGACCTACTCCGGCCTCATGTCTCTCTTCGAGTCCGAGACGGAATTCGAGAGGCGGGGCGATCTGCGGGCGGAGGTCCTGATCACCACCCCGTCGGACGAGCAGCTGGTGATCGCTGGAGACATCCACACCTCCGTCAACCTCGTCAACCGCACCTGGTACTCCAGCGTCGCCGGTGTTGTCGACTACAACGGGCCGGCCTCAGTGGGCTCCTGGCTGGAGGACGCCTCCGACATCACCCTGGAGTACACCCTGTCTCTCTCCCCGGAGGACGAGCTGCTTCAAGCGGTCATCGACGGCAGCATCACCACTGCGGCGGGCGCGGGAACCGCGGTGGACATGGACGACTTCGTCCTGTCGAAGGCAGAGGGTTTTCCCTGCCCGATGGAGCCCTCTGGACGGATCTCGATTCGCGACTCTCAAGGGGTGTGGGCGGATGTGGTCTTCGACGTCGAGCTGGAGGGAGAGCGCTACACCATTGGGGATGGCGCCTGCGATGGCTGCGGCACCCTCTGGTACGACGGGGAGAACCTCGGGCCGGTATGCGTTGACGTGGATCCCCCGTTTCAAGCCGAGATGCCGCCATGGTAAGCCCGCTCGTCGTCCTCCTGAGCTGCGCGGGCGATCCGCAGCCTGACACCGCATCTCAGCCCATGCAGCGCGCCACACCGCTCCAGCTCCTGGTGCGCGCCAGCCTCGACTTCCGCGGTGTCCGTCCGAGCGGGGAGGAGGTCGAGTGGCTCACGGACGAGCCCGATGCCCTCGACGAGATGATCGACACCTTCATCGACGACGAGCGCTTTCCAGATCGGATCATCGCCCTGTACCAGGAGATCTACCTCTCCAACACCGAGAACATCGACCTGCGGCCCAACACCCTGCCCTTCGCAGACACCCGGCTGTTCTACTGGGCAGTGGGCCAGGAGCCGCTGCAGCTTCTCGCCCAGATCGTCCGAGAGGATCTGCCCTACACCGAGATCGTGACCGCCGACTGGACGATGGCCAATGAGGAGCTTTCGGAGTGGTTCCCGGTCACCTGGACGGAGGGCGACACCGGCTGGCACAAGGTGCAGTACACCGACGGGCGACCGGCAGCCGGTGTCATCGCGACCAACGGGCTGTGGTGGCGCTACGTCACCACCGAGGCCAACGCCAACCGCCGCCGGGCCAACGCCCTGACCCGCATCCTGGTCTGCGAGGACTTCCTGGAGCGCCCGATCACCTTCGACCAGACCGCCAACGCCCAGGACGAAGCGGCCATCAACGATGCGATCCACAACAACCCCGCCTGCATCAACTGTCATGTCGCCCTCGATCCGATCGCATCGAACCTGTTCGGGTTCTACTGGACCAACTTCACCAGCGTCACAGAGGGGAGAACCTACTCCCCCGGCCTGGAGCAGACCTGGCGAGAGCTGACCGGCACCTCCCCGGGCTGGTATGGCACCCCCACCACCGGGCTGTCGGGCCTCGGTGCGGTGATCGCGGCGGACCCACGCCTCCCTACCTGCGCGGTGGAGCAGGCTTTTGAGCTGATGATGCGGCGCCCGGTGTCGGTCGATGATGCCGACGATCTCGTCGCGCTTCGAGAGGTCTTCCTTGCCGATGACCTCCGCCTGAAGTCGCTCTACCGGGCCATCGCGGACCTCGATGTGTACCAGGCCGCCCGGGATGAGACCGACGATGGCGCCCTGCCCCTCAAGATGATGGCCCCCGATGTGCTCGCCACCAGCATCGAGGCCATCACCGGCCTGACCTGGATGGCCTACACCGCTCCGGCGCTCTACACCGACCTGCACGGCGTGCGTGCGCTGGCTGGCGGTGTGGAGGGGGTCATGATCAAGCAGCCCGCCGTGGCCCCCGACGCCACCATCCTCCTGGTCCAGGAAGCCATCGCGGCCACAGCCGCCTCCTACGCGCTGCGGAACGAGACGGGGCTCGACCCCGAGGAGCGCAGGCTCTTCCGAGAGGTCGACTTCACCGAGTCCCTCGAAGCCGACGAGGCCGTCCTCCGCGCGCAGCTCCAGTCTCTCCACCTTCGCGTGCTCTCCCAGCAGGTCGAGCTGGATGGGCCAGAGGTCGATGCCGGCCTGGCGCTGTGGGTGGAGCTGCTCGCCATCGAGGGCGTCCCGATCCTCGCGTGGCAGGGCGTGCTTGAGGCTCTCCTCCGCGACCCCGCCTACCTCCTGTACTGAGATTCCAAGCCGAACATGTCCAGACGCTCTCCCATCTACCAGCCCACCCGCCGTGCCTTGCTCGGCTCGGCCGCAGCCCTCGGCGGCGCGGCGCTGCTGGGGCGTCCGGCGCGCGCGGGCGGCATCTCTCCTGTTGATCGGAAGTTCATCTTCATCTTCAACATCGGCGGGTGGGATCCCACCCGGGTCTTCTCCGACGGCTTCGATCACACGATTGTGGACATGGAGTCCTCCGCAGAGCGTGCCTCGGCCGCAGGACTCTCCTACATCACCCACCCCAACCGACCCCAGATCGACGCCTTCTTCAGCCAGTATGCCTCCCGGATCGCGATCATCGACGGCATGCTTGTGCCCTCCATCGCCCATGAGGCCTGCTTCCAGCTGGTGCTGACCGGAGGGGCCTCAGACAGCGCCTCGGACTGGCCCAGCATCCTCGGGCTCGCTGAGAAGTCTCGCTACACCGCGCCCAACCTTGTGCTCGGCGGTCCCAGCTTCCCCGGTCCCAGCCGCGAGGCGGTGGTGCAGTCTGGCGTCGGCGGCCAGCTCGCGGATCTGCTGAGCGGGGACTACCGGAGCTGGTCGGCGGAGTCCAACGGCGAGGTGCTCTCCCTGCCCTCCCGGCAGGTGCTCGATCGCTACCTCCGCCAGCGCGCCAGCGCCTACCTGGAGTCCGCTCCAGAGGGCCGGGCCTTCGAGCAGGCCGCCGCGTTCCAGAACGCACTCAGCCGAGCCAGCGGTCTGGAGGCCGATGCCCGGGAGATCGACTTCTCCAGCATCCACAACCTCGGCGATGCCACCGGGGTGGCGGTTGCGGCCCTCAGCAGCGGCATCTCCCGCTGCGTCATGCTCTGCGAGCCGGTCAGCGGGGAGCGGGGCTTCGACTCCCACACCACCAACGACGACCTCCAGAACGTGCTGTTCGGCGACCTGTTCACCTACCTCCAGAGCCTGATCTTCGGCTTGGAGGCTCAGGATGGCGAATTCGGCGGCTCGCTGCTGGACGAGACCTGCGTGGTCGTCTTCTCCGAGATGGGGCGGACCCCCTGGCTGAACACCGGCGGGGGCAAGGATCACTGGCCCTACACCAGCGTGATGCTGATCGGCTCGGGGGTGCGCGGCGGGGTGAACATCGGCGGCTACGATGCGGACTGGATCGGAGAGACCATCGATCCCGAGACCGGTGACCCCGATGAGGACGGCGAGCCGATCACCTGCCAGGGCCTCGGGGCCACCCTGCTGGCGATGGGCGGGGTGGACTGGACGGAGCACTGCCCAGACAGCGGACCGATCCCGGCGCTGACCACCGACACCATCTGAGGCAACCTACAGCTCGGCGGACATCGGGGCGCACCTGGCGAATCATGGTGCGTCTGCCACCGTCGCGACCAGCGCCTCCAGGGTGTCGATCTTCAGGGCACCCTCGTCAGAAGAGCCGAACACCACCAGCTCGGTCCGCGGCACCTCTGCTGCTGGAGACAGCTCCTTGAGCATGCCGTCGGGCTTGAGGGTCTTGCGGCCCATGACCTCCTCAAACGACACATTCAGGTGCGGTGAATACGCCCGATAGACCAGCTCGGTGCAGATGATCTTGTCCTGGCTGGAGACGTCGAAGGAGAAGTCGTAGGGGGTGCCCTTCAGCTTGATCGCCCGGATCGCGGCGGTCTGCTTGTCGGCGTCAGAGAGCGTGGGGCGGAGGACGGCGAGGAGGTTGGTGTGCAGGGCGAACTCCAGGCTGGAGAGCCGCACCCCCTCACCGATGGCCTCGATGGCCGAGAACGGCTGGCCGTCCTTGTCGTTGCCGTCGTAGCCAGACTCTGTGAGGACCGCCTCCAGGTCTGCGCTCTCCCCGAGTGCCCGGAGCTGGTCGGGAGAGCCAAGGTACATCGCGGCGTGTCCCCAGTTGCCCGGGAGGAAGGTGTTGGAGAGGTAGCCATCGCTGCGGGTCAGCAGGATGTCGCCGGGCAGCAGCAGCGGGCGGATGTCGGTGTTGATGGTCTCCTCGCTGAACCCGGGGGCGTGCAGCGGGGTGCGGATGTGGCCGACCATCACCGAGACGAACGACTGCGCCTCATACGCCGGCTCCGCGACCCCGGACTTCACCCGGCTCCACAGGACATCCCGGGTGCCCTCGGCGAGCTGCTCATAGGCCGCCGCCAGCTCCGCCTCGTGGCTGTCGAGCAGTGCCATCAGCCCCGCCATTCCTGGCTCTTCCAGCAGCGTGGAGTCCTCCAGGCGCTCCCGGCGCTCACCCAGCTCCTCCACCCCGTTGAGCACCAGCTTGACGTTCGCCGGGCTGGTGATGTTGGCGTACATCTCGTCGAACGTGCCCGCCGGGATGCCCAGGACCGGGTCGGCCTCGTTGAGCTTTCGCCGGGCGTTGGGCTGGTCCTTGAAGAACACCACGAACAGCACTGCATTTCGATACAGCGACAGCCCCGAGGCATAGGCGAGCAGGAACGACTCATCCTGGGCGGTCTGCTCTTCCAGCTCGGCGTAGTCCATGTGGCGGAACGCGATGTGGAACAGGGCGCGGCGGAGGGTGAGGTAGTGGCTGTAGGACTCCGCGATGTCCTGCTCCTGCTCCACGGTGTAGATCCCGCTGGCGTTCTCGGAGACGAGGTGGGTGGCGTTCATCTGGCGCATGGCGGCCTCGATGGCGTCGACCTCGGTGAGCAGGTTGCCGAGCATCTGGGCGTCGAGTCGGGTCTGCTCGGGCAGGGCGCGCTCGGTCTGGGCGGCCTCTACCTCCGCTTCGTACCGGTCGGCCACCCCGGGAGCGAGCTGCATCTTGAACCATGCCCCGGCGGCGAGGGTGAGGATGGTACCGATGATGATTGGCGTCTTGTTCTTCATGGACGCGATTGTATGGCAGGAGTAGCCGCAGAGATGGTTTCGGCGGATACTGTGGCTCTCCCGAGGTGCCCCGATGTTGCTCTCCGTTCTCACCCTGCTCGTCTCCTGCAAAGACAAAGCGGACACCACCCCCGACACGGAGACCGGCACTCCGGACACCGCCGCGTCCACCACCTGTGGCGATGGTGTGGCCGTGCGCCCGTTCGAGGACGCCGAAGACAGCGAGGCGCTGTACGCCACCGCTGCGGACTTCACCGTCGAGACCACGACGGGCACCTGGACCCTGTCGGAGTCCTGGACCGGCTGCGGCCCCATCCTCCTCCTCCAGGACGAGCCCCGGCAGGCCACTGGCTGGCCGACCCCCCTCTGGGAGCGCGACCACGACGACTTCTTCGAGACCCTGCCGTCAAACACCACCGTGCTGTTCATGTCCACCGACTCCAGCTCCAGCGACCGGGCTGAGATCCTCGCGGACATGCAGGCCCTCGTCGAGGCGGAGCTGGCGGATTCGTTCTCGGAGGCTGAGCAGGAGACCTGGAAGGCGCAGATCCACTACGTCACCGACCGGGCCTCTGAGATCGATGGCTGGGTGGGGCCGGTGATGATCTCTCCGGGATGGGGCATCGGCATCGATCGCTTCCAGCGCATCCGGTACGTCGGAAGCTACGCCGATCCCACTCGCTACCTGGAGAGCGAGGGCTGGTTTGAGCCCAACCTCGGCATGGCGGCAAACGAGGCGGTCTTCTACAACTTCGAGGCCCCCCGGGAGGCCGATCTGGAGGCGCTCGGGGCCGACGT
This sequence comes from Myxococcota bacterium, assembly GCA_047621685.1. Taxonomy (GTDB): domain Bacteria; phylum Myxococcota_A; class UBA796; order UBA796; family UBA796; genus JAQXDW01. Next base: position 11,344 of record JBLHNG010000130.1, read on the forward strand.
CCTGCCCATCTTCGAGACTGAGTACTGTGCCGGCAACGCCTACGTCGATGTCGAGCTGCCCGATGCGGCGACCATGGCCGGCTACGACTCGATGACCATCGACCTCTACATGGGCTGCGATGGGGAGGGCGAGTACGGCGACTGCCCGGCGTGGGACTACATGGCCTACCTCTACGCCTGCGACATGCCCGACGCCGACAACACCGACGCCACCACCACCTGCCAGCCAGCGGTCGCTGAGGTGATGGGCTCCTGTGCGGCGGACGGGGTGGTGGACGACAAGGCGGCGACCTGCCGGACGGCGAAGGACTGCGAGGACAAGTCGAAGACGGCCTGGACCTGTGAGGGCTACGAGGACGCCATCGCGGCAGACACCCTCCCGGGCACCTGTGCCGATCCGCTCGGAATCTCCGCCGATGCCGTCCAGACCTGCCTCTCCGACGGCTCCGGCTACGGCGACATCGCCTGTGCCTGCGACACCGAGATTGGCCGGTGGATTACGACCTACCACCGAGAGGGTCGGTGGGTGTACGACAACTCCGCGATGCTGCCCTACCTCGCCCGAGGTGGCACCCAGACCTTCCGGTTTAACACCAGCGGCCCCTACAACCTGGACATGGACTTCCACCTCTCCAACCAGGGCAAGGACGCCCGGCCCGAGGAGATCGAGTACCTGTTCGGCGGCGGCACCCTCAACCCCGACTACAACGACAACCACCCCTCCGTTACCCTCGACATCCCCGCTGATGCGGTCAAGGTAGAGCTGGCGACGGTCATCAGCCAGCATGGCGCGGACGGCAACAACTGCGGTGAGTTCTGCGATGTCTCTCACCACTTCACGATGAATGGGGATGAGAGCAACGAGATCGTGCGCAGCTTCCCTGAGGCCACCGGCACGTATGACTGCATGGACAAGGTCGCCGTCGGCACGGTTCCCAACCAGTACGGCACCTGGTGGTATGGCCGCGCAGGGTGGTGTCCGGGCAAGGATGTCGAGACGGTGGTGTTTGATATTACCGATCAGGTGACGGCTGGAGCGGCGAATGAGTTCGCTTATAAGGCACTGTATCAGGGGGCGGACTATGCGGGGAGTGCGACGATGCGTGTGCACTCGTGGGTTGTGATTTCCCGGTAGTGCGCTGGTGCCTGGGTGGGTCCGCTGGGCGGGTAGTCCAGGGGGAGCAGCGACCAGTGTCATGCTGGGGGGTCACAGGGGGAGCGACGACTGGAGAGAAGTCGCTGTAAAGCGGCGAACGGAGAGAGTGCAGCCCCCCTCGAGCGAGCGGATGGATCCAGACCAGAGGGAGTGGAGACTTCAGCGAAGCGGCCAGAAAAAAGAATGGCGTCGACGATGGCGAACCTCAGCGCATGGGTGAGGGAGGACCCTTCGGAATCGACAGCCCCGACGCTGAGAAGACCGAAGGGCGAGCAGGACAGGTCGGCACTATCAAAAGCAGAGATGGGCGAATCCTTGAAGTACGGCGGTACTGCAAACCCCGTCTCCGTCCTTGGGCTGAGGGCGCCCCCGGCGCTGATCGCCACGGGTCCCCTCCGCGGTCCGCGCTGCACTCCCTGTCGGCGTCCACTGTTCAGAAACTGCCCGCCTCACCAGCCTCGGCTCCCTTGCTGCCTCCGGGGCCGCCAGAGAATCTGGCGTGGACTAGGGGCGTCCCCGACTGAGGGCGCCCCCCGGCCCTCCGACACGGCCCACTACGGGATCCCCTTGCGCGCGCCCGGGCGGTCTGAGACTCCTGAACTGGCGATCCAAAACAATACAATCAACAAAATAGCAACCGTCTTCAGGCGGCTTTTTGAAGCGCCGTGTGAGTCAGCGCGCTTCGTTGCCTTCTGCTGATGACATTGAGGTGGATGAGCATCTTCCTCA
>JBLHNG010000131.1:0-13203 GCA_047621685.1 Myxococcota bacterium
CCTTGGTACATGCGCGCCCATAAACGGGACCGAGGGGACTCGGACGGAACCGACGGGGCTCGAACCCGTGACCTTTGGATCGACAATCCAGTGCTCTTCCAGCTGAGCTACGGAACCTGAGTGACGGCTACAGACTCACCTCACACCGCCGTCGAAGTGTGAGGATACATCGGCCCGAATAAGCCGAAATGTATCAAGCCCTTGACCGGATTCGAACCGGTGGCTTCTTCCTTACCAAGGAAGTGCTCTGGCCTGGCTGAGCTACAAGGGCACTGGAGCGGACAGTGGGACTCGAACCCACAACAACCTGCTTGGAAGGCAGGAACTCTACCAATTGAGCTATGTCCGCTGGAGTACGAGACCGAGGGAACTCGGACGGAACCGACGGGAATCGAACGGGGCCGCCCTCAGGCCCGTGACCTTTGGATCGACAATCCAGTGCTCTTCCAGCTGAGCTACGGAACCTGAGTGACGGCTACAGACTCACCCCACACCGCCGTCGAAGCGTGAGGATCAATGGACGCGATCGGAATCGAACCGATCACAGCTGATTTGCAAGACCGGCTCGCCTGCCCTTGGTACATGCGCGCCCATAAACGGGACCGAGGGGACTCGGACGGAACCGACGGGGCTCGAACCCGTGACCTTTGGATCGACAATCCAGTGCTCTTCCAGCTGAGCTACGGAACCTGAGTGACGGTTAGGAAGTCATCCAAACACCACCGCCGAGGTGTGAGGATCAATGGACACGATCGGAATCGAACCAATCACAGCGAGGCTGCCAGCCTCACTCGCCACCCTTGGTACATGCGTGCCCTGAGAGGAGTCGGTCGGGAGTCAGCGGCTCAGACCTGCCTCCCGCTGCAGATCGAGCCAGCCGCTTCAACACAACCGCTCCATGACGGCTCTTGGACTGCCCACCGCGCCGCCGTCAGGAAGCGAGGTGGGGGTGGCATGGTTGCCACAGGTTTGACTCAAAGCGATTGAAGAACGCTTTAATCTAAGGCCACGTCGAGATTCGAACTCGAACGCTCAGGGTTGCAATCTGAGTCCCACACCATGGGGCCCGTAGCCAGGTGACCGGGCGCTTCTCGGCCCGATCGGTGCTGCCAGTACAGCACACAACGCATTACATATTCGTGATGTCAGAGATCAGACCAGTCTCGTACAGACTGGTTTTGTCACGCAAATCACCATGGCTCGCATTGCGAACACAGGATGCGCTGCATTAACGTTGATGATGCACCGTGTGACCGGTGCCCGCTTTTCTGCTGAGGGGAAGACTATCTACTAATGATGGCTGGTACTACGTTTCGTAGACTCTGTAGAAGTCTCAAAATAAACCCCGGCGGGTCTCGCCGGGGCCTCATGGGGGTGAGCTGTTCTGCTCCCTCATGAGGCCACCGGTCCCGTATCGCAACCGACTACACCATCTCCCTGTGCGTCTGCATTCGCAGCCGCCCCGACTGTCCCGTCGGCGCAGGCGCCGCTGGCATGAGCCGTACAGGTGTGATGAGTCGAGTTGAACATGGGACCTCTCCAGTCCGCACAGGCTTATTTAGAGACAAGGCGTCTTAAACAAGTAGACTGTACGATTACGATTCTCTATAAACGTATCCGCTCAGGCTTCCCTGTCCGTTGAGGGGACAAGGTGAGCCCAGAATGCAAAAAACCCCGGCGTCCACTTGGGAGCCAGGGTTCTCATTTGGTAGGTTGTTTGCCTACTTCATGAGCCTCCCGGCTCTGTATCGGTATCCGCTTCAGTACCTGTGCCGACAGCGCCTGCTCCGGCCGTACCCGCGGCTCCAGTACATACCACGCCGATGGCGGCGGGATGCCCGAATACGGTGACGGTGGTGGCGGCGGTGTTCAGCACGGGATGAGCATTCCTTCGTTTGCGTTCTTGTTTTATATGTACTTTAAGTACCCAACTCTGGCAACCACCTTTGTGCACATTAGCGATCTTTTTTTGTCGGCGGTTTGTGTGATCTTGTGCTCACTGGGGGTTTCAACAAGTAGATTTCATCCCTGATAGGAGATTCCATGCTCACATCCATCCTTGCCATCGCCATCGCCGCTGCCGCCCCGACGGTGTCTGAAGGTGGAAATGCCTCCTACACCCTGTCGGACTCCGCCTCAGCGCTCAATGCACGCACTGAGGCCGCCCTGGAGGCCACCCTCGCGCCCATGAACTTCGCCGTGCAATTAATCGCGGAGGGACGGCTAGCGGCGGCGCTCACCACCTGCAGTCGCTACACCTTCACCACCGCCGATGCGCAGGTGCAGGTCCAGTGCGACAACAAGACCCCGATCAACGGCTCCCGGACCGGCGGGACCACTCCGTTCACCAACGACAAAGGCACCACCTTCTCGGTCACCATCAAGGAGAGCGCCGACCGGGTGGTGTTCACCTTCACCGGAGAAGAGGCCACCCAGATCACCACCTACCGGTTCACGGATGATGGGATGATCGTCTCCAAGGTGATCAGCAACGCGCACCTGGAGGTGCCGCTGCGCTGGGACACCAACTACACCCGAACGGACGGCTGATTCGCCCTAAAAGTAGCTTCTCATCTGAAGGAAGCCGGCCGCCGGGTAGAGGCCGAACTCGCTGTTGGTCACAAACGAGAAGCCCTCCAGCTCCGGCCGCTCGCCGATCCCGACGTAGGCGCCAGCCAACACATCGGCGTTGCCCGACACCGACCAGGACAGCCCCGGTGAGAGCAGCATTGAGGGGTCCTCCAGGTTGGCGATGATCGCCACGGAGGAGCCGATGAGCGGGGTGATCTGGTAGCCGACGGACAGCGCACCATAGAAGCGACCCGCGGCCCACAGCTCACCGCGGAGGTAGCGCTCCGAGGAGAGCTGCGTGAGGTAGTCCGCCGCGTCGTCCGCCCCGAGGGTCTGCATGTAGCCCTCCGCGGAGAGGCTGAGGTTCTCGATGGGCACCACCATCGCGCCGATCACCGCGCGTGCGAACGGATCCTCCGCATCGTCTGCGGGCAGGGTGGCTGTGCCCTCGCCGTGCAGACCGACCGGTCCGATGCCCCCGGCAGCCCCCAGGCCGAACACGGAGTCGCCGTGGATCTGGCCGAGGAGGATGGACAGGTCGGTCACCCCGAGGGTGGTCTGCCCATAGAGCGCCGCCGCCAGGGCATCCCCGAGCGCACCGTCGGTCTCAAGGTACTCCGACAGGGTGGCGTCGGACTCGACATAGGCGACCACTGCGGTCACCTGGCTCATGCCGAAGTAGGCGTCTGCGCGCACGGAGTCGACGCCGGGCTTGTACTCGGTGTCGATGGTCGCGGGGGTGAACGGGTTGACGAGGTCCATCGGAGTGAAGAACAAGCCCGAGCCGAAGCTCACCGGCTGCCGTCCGATGGTCAGATCCACCCCGGGGAGTCGAGCCTTCAGCAGCAGCCGGTCCATGCGCCCCTCGGCCACCAGGTTGCCCTCTACGACCCCCTCCTCCGCGGCACCATCCCAGGCACTCCACGACAGACCGATCACCTCCGCCGCCGCTCCAGCCGCCCCGGTGTCGGTGAAGCCGACCCCCGCTCCACCCGACAGCGCGCTGGCGACCGCGGTGTGGTGGGCGTCCAGGGTGAGGACGCCGGCCTGGAGACGCAGGTTGAGGCGAGCATTGACCACCCCCTGCCCGGTGGGGTCCATCGACAGCGCCTCATACGGGAAGGTCGAGACGAAGAAGGTCTTGAGGTGCCCGCCCATGTTGGCCGAGGCGTCTTGAGCAGAGGCAGCAGAGAGCAGGGTCAGCAGCAGCATGAGGCACCCATCGTTCAGTCTGTATTGAACTTACTAAACCAAATGGCGCGGAGGTGCTACCCCTTGCGCGGTGCTTGCAGGTGGGGTCGCATCATCGGAGAGACGACGCCGACCGGATCGATGCCCTGGGCACTGGCCATGAGGGTGATGTCGAGGATGATGTGGTTGGTGGCGACATCGACGAGGGAGGGATTCGCGGTCCAGACGGTGTGGTTGTCCGCATCGGGCTCGGTGCCGCCGATGAGGGCGAACTCCCGGTCGACCACCACCAGCGCCTTGTGCGACCACGCAGCCCGGGCGGCATCTCCGGCGATGTCCCCGAGCCAACAGGAGAAGCCCGCGGGCCGCTCGGTGACGGATGCCGGGCTGTGCAGCACCCGGTGCAGCTCTCGATCCGCCACCGCCCGAATTGCCGGCAAGAGTAAGGACAGCTCCCTCGGCCAGAGCGAGAGGTAGATCGACTGCCGGGCCTGCCGGATCATGGCGTCGATGCGGTCCATGACCTCGGTGTAGCGGTTGAGGATCCACACCGGCTCGGGGTGGGTGCGCTTGGGCAGCGAGGCGAGCCCGGTGGCGAGGGCATCGAGGCGGCTGACGGTCTCCCGACGGGTCTGCTCGATCCAGCGAGTGGGCTCGGTGGGGGCAAACCGGGCAGGCTCGCCGTAGCAGAACGCCGCCCCGGCGCTCTCCAGCTTGCGCAGCACCGCATAGACCGCGCTCCGAGGGATGCCCGAGCGCGCCGCGACCTCGTAGCCGCTCATGCCCTGGTCAGACTCATCCTCCAGCAAGGTCAGGTAGGCCAGCGCCTCGTTTCGGGTCAGCCCGCTGGCGGTGAGCTGTGCGACGAGATCGTCGTGGCTGACGGTGGGCTTCTTGGCGGCGGACATTCGAACACGGTCCTCAGGGATGGCGGAGAGCCGAGACTTCGTAACGCTACCGTGAGTCACGCCCATGGAGCAATCTAAAACCGGCACCAGTCATCGCGGTGGACAGTTATCCCGCTTGACTGGTGCTCTTTGTCTGAGAAGAGGGTTTCACCCCCACCCCCCGCTTCGCGCAGGCATCCTCTGAAACAGACTGTCCACTAAAAGGGGATGAGATGACCGGTGTCCTAAAACCACAGCAGCGGCAGCGCCCCGTTACGCATCCACGATGAGCCGCGCCCGCACTGCTGCCCGGATCCTCATCCCGATGGCCCTCGTCATCGGAGCGGCGGTGCTGTGGTGGAGCGGCGTGCTGTCGGACTTCGAGGTGGACACCGTGCGCACCCTGGTCGCGGACGCCGGTGCGATGGGGCCGGTCATCTTCCTGCTCCTGTTCGCCTTCGTCCAGCCCTTCGGCCTCTCCGCCCACATCTTCATCCTCACCGCCGCGATGGCCTGGCCGCCAGAAGTCGCCCTCCCCCTGTCCTGGACCGGCTCGATGCTCTCGGCAGTGGTCGCCTTTGTGGTCTCCCGGACCCTGGCCCGCGACTTCATCCAGTCTCGCATCCCGCCCCGGCTGCGTCGCTGGGACGAAGCCCTGGAGCAGCGCGGCTTCCGCACAGTCCTGTTCCTGCGGCTCATCTTTTTCACCACCTTCCTTGTCCAGCTGATGTATGGCCTGACCGGAGTGCGGTGGCGGGACTACCTGCTGGGCACAGCACTGGGCAACCTGCCGATCATCATCCTGGAGATCACCTTCGCTGAACGGATGCTCGCCTGGATCGGGTAAAAGGGAAGCGATGGAGGCCGGCGATGATGTGGATGCTCATCTTCTGGGGTTGCACAGGCAGCAAGGACACGGTGGACTGGTCTGGTGACATCACCCTGGTCAGCGATGCCGAGATGGCCCTGTTCTGCGAGACCGCCACAACGGTCGAGGGTGACCTGAGTCTTGAGGGCATCGAGGTGGCCACCCTGGGTAGCCTCTCCTGCCTCACTGCGGTCGGCGGCAGCCTCACCGTGATCTCCAGTCCCGGCCTCACCGACATCTCACTGCCCGCCCTCACCAGCCTCGGCGGCGAGCTGTACATCGCCGACAACGCCGCGCTGGCCGACATCTCCGGCCTCGCCGCCCTCACCACCGCCACCAGCGTGGTCATCACCGACAACCCGGCGCTGTCTGACATCTCCGGACTCACCGCCCTCCCCGCGATCGAAGACCTGCTGAGCCTCTCGGCCAACCCCGCACTGTCTGACATCTCCGGACTCTCCGCCCTGACCGCCGCCGGTCGGCTGTCGCTGGTTGGCAGTGACGCCCTCACCGGCCTCTCCGGTCTCGCACTCCTCACCGACCTCTCCGGGCTGACCGTCGAGGAGTGCGCGGCCCTGACCGGACTCGATGCACTGTCGTCGCTCTCCAGCGTTGCTGGCGATGTCCGCATCTCGACCAACGACAGCCTCACTGGCCTCGGCGGGCTCTCCGGGCTCTCCAGCATCACCGGCTCGCTGTCCATCCAGAGCAACCCGGTGCTCACCAGCATCGCCGGTCTCGCAGCACTCTCAGACCTCGGCGGCGATCTCTCCCTCTACGACAACGATGCCCTGACCAGCACCGACGGGCTCTCCAGCATCACCGCGCTCTCCGGCAGCCTCAGCATCGTGGACAACAGCGCTCTCGACAACCTCTCCGGGTTCTCCGCCCTGACCACCATCGACGGCAGCCTGCTGATCAGCGGCGGCGGGCTGTCGGAGGCGGAGCTGGCGGTGCTGTCGAGCATCGGCGGCGACCTCACCATCCGAGACGCCGACGGGCTGACCGACCTCAGCCTCGCTGCCCTGACCACCCTCGGCGGCGACCTCGCCATCGAGCGCTGCGATGGTCTGCTCGACCTCTCCGGATTCAGCGGGCTGACCAGCCTCAGCGGCGACGTGCTGCTGTGCGACAGCGACAGCCTCATTGGGATCTCCGGGCTCACCGCACTCACCAGCGCGGGAACCGTCGAGGTGTGCAGCAGCTCGGCGCTGACTGGAATCACCGGGTTCTCCGCCCTGACCACCACCAGCGGACTGCTGATCACCGACAACGACGCCCTGACCGACCTCTCCGGGTTCTCCGCCCTGACCACGCCCGGCGCGCTGAAGATCCACGACAACGACGCCCTCCTCCACCTCGATGACCTCACTGCAGTCCGTGAGATCAGCGACACCCTCTCGATCCGCTACAGCGAGTCTCTGCTCAGCGTCGAAGGGCTGCACGGGGTGACCGCAGTGGGTGGTGATCTGAAGGTCACCCACAACACTGCGCTGGGAGACGTCGCCGGAGAGAACCTGCTCGCTGCGATCGGGGAAGACAACGTCGTCGGGGAGGCCTCCATCAAGGACAACTTCCCCACAGACGACACCGGCAGCCCCCCAGACTCCGGAGCCGTCGACACCGGGAAGTGAGCACCAGCGCGCCGTCGTGATCGAGGCATCTTTTTTTGATGGTGAAGAGGTCTCTTCCCCACTCCCTCGTCCCTTTGGGACGACCCCATCTTTTCCGGGCGCAAAGCCCTTGGACGGATCTCAACAGGGTCGTGTCCCGAAGCATGACCGAAGCTGATCGACACTCCGACAGGCTGGCGTTTATAAAGACACCATGCTCGCTCTGATGACACTGCTGGCCTGCACAGCCAACACCCCGGACGATGACTCCGCAAGCACCGTCCCGACTGACTCCTTCCCGTCGTTCTATGGCTCCGCGCCGAAGAACCTGCTGGTCATCTCGCTGGATACCTTCCGACGGGATCACATGGCCCGGTATGGAGACACCCGGAACCTCACTCCGTTCCTCGACAGCATCGCCAACAATGGCCTGGCGCTCGACGACCACCAGAGCTGCTCAAACTGGACCTTTCCCGGGGTTATCTGCGCAATGGATGGGCGCTCTCCGCTGGAGTACGACTTCGTGCCATCGTTCGCCCGGGAGCCGGTCCCGGATCGGGGAACCCTGGCGAGCTGGCTGTCGGGGGCGGGCTACCACACCATCATGATCACCTCCAACGGCTGGCTGTACGACGACACCAACGTCGCCTATGGCTACGACTACGCCAATCATCCCGGCGGGGATGGGGCCATTGGGATCTACGAGGGCGGCCGGGACCTGCTGCTGGAGGCGATCGACGACGGCGCGGATCCGTGGTTCCTCCACATCCACCTCAAGGAGCCACACACACCCTACAGCCCGCCGGACAGCTACCTCGACGACCTCGACGACCTCACGCCCGTCCCCTACAACCTCGACGACTTCGATGAGCACTACGATGCCGCCTCAGCGTGGAATTCGCTCACCGACAAGGGGCGGGCGCTGCTGCTGGAGCACCTGACCGTCCGCTACACCGGAGAGCTGCGCTACCTCGACGACCTCCTCCAGCAGATCTGGATCGACTTGACCGCACGGGGGCTGCTCAAGGACACCCTGGTGGTGTTCTGGACCGACCACGGCGAGCAGTTCTGGGAGCACGACTACCAGGCGCATGCTCGGGGGCTGAACCAGGAGGAAAACGCCGCGATCGCGCTGATGTGGGCGGACAACATCATCCCGGTCGCCTGGGAAGAGCCGACCACCCACGCCGACATCGCACCCACCATCCTGTCCATCCTCGGGGTGGATATTCCTGATGAGGTCAGCGGGAAGGTTGCTGGAACTGCGGATCCGAATCGGGCGATCTTTAGTTTTACTCAGGCCAACCTCGGCATTGTTCAGTCGGTGAGGCGCGGGGATGACAAGATGATCTACCGCTGGGGGACTGGGGAGAAGTGGCTCTACAACGTCGCGGAGGACCCCACCGAGGCGATCAACCTCTACAGTGCGGAGGATCCGATCGTCGAGGACCTGTGGGACCTGCTGGGACCGCGGGTGAGCCTGCTGGATGAGCTGGTGGTGAATGAGCCGGTGGATCCGGGGCCATGAGTGGCGGCGAATGCGGTGCTCTGAGGTGTGCAGGACGGTCCTGTGAGCTTGCGATGAGTGGTGCGTGAGCGGGTGTCCTGCTGGGGGTCGCAGGGGGCGGGGAGCCGGAGAGAGCCTTAGGCGAAAGCAGGCGAGTGCAGCCCCCTTGAGCGCAGCGCCACAAGCGGGCCGTCAGGCCAGCGTTGGAGCGGAGTGGCCAGAAAAAGCATGGCGCCGACGATGGCCAACCTCAACCATCCGGTGACGAAGCACCCTTCGGAATCCATCGCCACGACGCTGAGAAGACCGAAGGGCGAGCAGTCCAGGTAGGCAACATCGAAAGCAGAGACAGGCGAATCCTTGAAGTACGGCGGTACTGCCAACCCCGTCTCCGTCCTTGGACTGAGGGCACCCCCGACTGAGGGCGCCCCCGGCGCTGATCGCCACGGGTCCCCTCCACGGTCGCAACTCCACTTCGTGAGTGCCGGCTCTGAGCCGTCTCCGTTTCACTTCGCCTCCCAGCGGTTCCGCCTCGCACTCCCTGTCGGCGTCCACTCTCACCGGACTACCAACGTCACCAGCCTCGGCTCGCTTGCTGCCTCCGGCCCTCCGGCCCTCCGGCCCTCCGACACGGCCCTCGCCGACTCCCCTTGCTCACCCTGACCCATCCAGCCCTCCGCTCTGGCAGTTGGTCAGCAACGTCCAGGCTGATGGCACCGATGGCGTGCTCCTTGACCGAAACGCGGCCCAGTGTGAGGACGACGACCCCAGCGAGAACGATCAGGTCACCGACCCAACCGTCCTGCAGTGGTCCAGCGATAAGTACATCATGTTCTATAATGTTGACGCTGAGATTTACGTTGCGGGGAGCGGGTTTCAGTGTTCTGACCACACCGACAACGATGCAGACAGCACCACAGACACTGCAGACCCTGACTGCGATAGCCCAACGGACGACAGCGAATGATGCTGCCTTTGCTTCTCCTCCCCTTCTCCTGCACAGACGCTGCCTCCACCCCCATCGACACTGCCTCCCCCCCCGAAGACAGCACCCCCGAAGACACCGGCCCCGCCCCCCCCCTCGACGCTGACGGCGACGGCTGGCCTGCCGACGAGGACTGCGACGACACCAACCCCGATGTCAGGCCGGATGCCGAGGAGATCCCCTACGACGGCATCGACCAGGACTGCGATGGTGCCGACCTCACCGACATCGACGGCGACGGCTGGGACGCGCAGGAGACCGGCGGGGAGGACTGCGACGACACCAACCCCGATGTCTTTCCGGGCTCCCCTGAGATCGCTGAGAATGGTCAGGACGAGGACTGCGATGGCTACATCGACTGGGACGGCATGACGGGATGGCAGGCCGACCTATACTGGTATGGCAATACCTACCCGCAGTCTGGGATGCTGCTGGGGCGCAGCGGCCTGGCAATCCTCGATGACATCGACGGAGATGGAGGAGAGGATCTGTTGGCGACGGATTACGGCGGGATGTCCGTCCTCTCCAGCAGCACCATCGGCACCACCGATGCCGCAAATCACGAAGACATCTGGGCATACCTCATCGGTGGCGAGGATAACTTCTGGTGGAGCGTATATGGGGTCGGAACGCTGGCACCACGAGGCCAAGACATCGATGGCGACGGGGCGGCAGACATCGGTGTGATGGTCGGGGCAGTCATGATCCTTTCCCACAGCCTCATCGCTGAGGCTCCTGGTGATGGAAGCACGATGTTCGGAGACCCGCCTCTGATGACCATCGCTCATGCTCGTGAGTCTAGCTCCTACAGCCGCCAGCTCATCTGGGATCGGGACTTCGATGGAGACGGCCTCATCGACATGGTGTTTGGCCAGTACGAAGTGAACAATGCTCAGGATGAGAATGTTGGTCTCATCTCAGTGTTCTCGGGCGAGGCTCTTGTGGTGGGTGCGGAGCTTCTGGATACCGACAATGACTGGCTGGTGGAAGGCAGCTCGACCTCCCTGCGCTTCGGTCAGCAGGTCTACGGCCTCCCAGACCTGGACGGGGATGGCTACGACGAACTGCTCGTCTCGGGTGATAGCACCTCCGCCCTGCTCTCTGGGGCTCTGCTCACCCAGGCGGAGCACCAGACCATCGATGATGTCGCCATCACCATCCTCGGTCATGGCGAGACCGACGATGTGCATGCGGCGATCTCACCGGGGGATCTGGACGGAGACGGTCGTGGGGATGTGCTGCTATATGACGACCTGAACCGCCTGGAGATTGATGGGTTCACCCCCAACGGTCACATCGGGGTGTTCCTGGATCTGCTGGACGGAGGACAGGTAGACTGGACTGCTGCCAACGCCAACGTCTACAGCACCGGCAGCAGCATCTCGGGCATGGAGGGGCCGGTGGACTTTGGTGCAGGGGAGTCCCTGGTGGTGATGGGGGGGCATGGATTGGGGTTTGTCCCCCTCGATCAGCTCCCTCTCACCGGGCACCTCGACCTGTTCAACTGGCACAACAGCATCCGATACGATGATCCCATCACGGGCGACAAAGCATGGACCTACTACGAACCGGATCAGGGCTTCGCCTTCCTCACCCCCGACCTCAACGGCGACGGCTTTCCCGATCTCGTCGCGGGCAACCACGAGGTCAGCGAGGGCTTCGACTGGGAAGGCGAGGGCAGCCTCGACTACGATGCCGGCATCGTCTCCATCTTCGTCAACCCCCTGTAGGTTGCCGCTCGGCAGCACCCTTCGGGATCGAGAGCCACGAAGCTGAAGGCGAAGGGTGAAGGGTGAAGGGTGAGCAGTGTAGGCAAGCTCAATGCCCAGGCATCTCGCATCGCTGGAGTCAGGAGGTGATGCCAACGCCGCGACTGCCCCACTCCAGTGACTCTCCCATCGCAGTTTTCGATGTTGCCTACATGCACTGCTTGCCGTTGGCTGTGCAGCGACGGGGCGATGGGATGTGGAGGGTGCTCGTCTCAGGTTTTAGCTGAGGTTGGCCATCGTCTCACCGGCGCTTTTTCTGGCCGCTCCGCACCAACGCTGGCCTTCGGCCCGCTTGTGGCACTCGCTCAAGGGGGCTACATTCCCTTCATTCGTCGCCTTACGGCTCCTCTCTCCAGTCACCGCTCCCCTGTGACCCCCAGCCTGACACCCGCAACCCACCACCCCACGCACCCTCAAAGGACCGTCCTGAACCTCACCGGGCGCCGCATCCTCCCAAGCGACCTCACCGCAGCGGCAGCTCCCGCAGCTCCCCCGCCAGCGCCCGCAGCGCGGCATCCCGGTGGTCGTTAATCCGCCAGATCAGCCGAAACGCGTCCGTGCGCATCGGGGCGTCCGGCAAGAGGCGCACGAGGCGGCCGGCGTCGAGGTCTTCCTGGACGAAGTAGCGCGGCAGGACGGCGACTCCAGCGCCCTCCAGCAGCCGGTAGCGGATCGGGGCGATCGAGCCGAGGGACTCCACGCCCAGAAACGGCCAGTCCTCGGTCTGCCCGAGTCCGTCGAGGAGGTAGCGGAACAGCGGAAGCGATGTGCCGATGTCGAGGAGCCGGTGAGACGAGGCCTCCGCCGGACCGGTCAGCGGGTTCTGCGCGATCAGCTCTGGCGAGGCGACGAAGACGTAGTCCTCGGGATGGAGGGTGGCGTAGGTGAGCCCGGAGAGGGTCAGGCGGGTGCTGGAGATGAAGGCATCGAGCCGGCCATCGCGCAGCCGGGTCATGAGGTCGTCGCTCTGGCCGAAGTAGAGGTGGATCTCGCGCTGCGGGTGGGCGGCCCGGAGGGTGGAGAGCGCGGGAACCATCCAGCTCATGCCCAGCTCGTACCGGGTACCGATGAGCAGCTCCAGGGGCAGCTCGCCCTCCTCGGAGACCACCTCCACGCAGCGGCGAGCCTGCTCCAGGCAGTGCCGGGCCTCGGGCAGCAGGCGGTGCCCGGCGGGCGTCAGGGCGACGGAGCGGGTGGTCCGGGAGAACAGCGGCGCCCCGAGCCCGATCTCCAGTCGCTTGATGCGATCGCTGAACGCCGCCGGAGACAGCCCGACCGCACGGGCCGCAGAGCGGAAGTGTCGCTGCTCGGCGGCGGCAATGAAGCAGCGCAGTGAGTCCAGATCCGGCAGGTACACGTCAGCCCCCATCCTGGCCGTGAGTGTAACGCCTCGGACCGCTCAGCCCGCCGCAGCGACGGCTCGCTCGGCATCTCACGCCCACACTCACCGGCTGTGGCTACGTCAGTGACATGAAGAAGCGACTCATCGTTCTCCTCCTCACGGCATCCTCCCTGGCCCTGCTCGGACAGCGCCGGGCGGATCGGCTCTACGACGGCCACCCCGACACCCAGCTCGCTCTGGCCGATGCCGTCTCAGCGTGGGTGCTTGATGGCGGGCCAGGAACGTCGAACTCACCGGGCGGCGTACAGTTTGATGGGGAGTGGTCGCTGGTGACCTGCCAGATGGCGGTCATCGGGCTCTCCCAGGTCATCGAGCAGAACCCAGAGACCCGCGAGCGCTACCTGCCCGCCGCGCAGCACTGCCTGGAGTGGATGCTGACCCCGGAGGCGACCGCGTTTGGCAGCGACCGG
>JBLHNG010000132.1:0-13145 GCA_047621685.1 Myxococcota bacterium
ACGGAGCAGTCCGCCAAGAGCCACGGGCTGACAATGCACGACCCGCTCCGGGTCAAGCTTCAGCGCCCGGGCTGGTACGCGGTCTCTGGTACCCCCGCCGACAGCGTCTACTTCGCGCTCAACCACCTCTGTCCGACCCCACCCCGGGCCGTGATCTCGGGAATCAACAGCGGCGGGAACATCGGCAACGACGTCCACTACTCCGGTACCGTCGCCGCTGCCCGAGAGGCTGCCCTGTCCGGAGTGCCTGCCCTCGCGGTGAGCCTTGCTACAGAGGTCGGTGGCTCAGAGAAGCACTGGCAGACCGCCGGGGCCCTGGCCGCCCAGGTGCTGGAGCGCATGCTCGCCACCCCCATGCCCGCTGGCATCGTGCTCAACCTCAACGTCCCCAACCGCCCGATGTCTGAGATCGTCGGACTGGTCTGTGCGCCGATGGGAGACCGTGCCTACAACGCGATGGTCCGAGAAGACCGCGATCCCCGAGGCAAGCCCTACTACTGGATCGGCGGACCACCCATCGTGCCGACTGAGGAGTCCCACACCGACTGCTCCCTCGTTGCTCGTGGCTATGCCACGCTGACTCCGTTGCTGACGGATGTCACTGCGCATCGGCTGATGGAGCAAGTTGGGGCGCTGCTCAAGTAGGGACTTTGGGAACCCGATGACGCACAGGATGGTCCTTTGCGCATGTGGGGAGTGGCCGCAGGGCGGGGATTCGCCCGCGGGTGTCCGGCTGGGGGTCGCAGGGGAGCGGGGACTGGAGTGAGCCGACGTAAGGCGGTGAAATGCAAGGAGTGCAGCCCCCTTGAGCGCAGCGCCATGAGCGGGCCGTTAGGCCAGCGTTGGTGCGGAGTGGCCAGAAAAAGCATGGCGCCGACGATGGCGTATCTCAGCTCACACGGGGAGAGATCACCCGCCGTCATCCCATCGCCACGACGCTGAGAAGCCCGAAGGGCGAGCAGTCCAGGTCGGCAACATCAATGTCGAGACTTCTCGAATCGTTGGAGCATGGAGGGTGTCGCAGCGTTGGAATCACCGCCTCACTCCGACGGCTCTCGAATCGTGGGTTTTGATGTTGCCTACCTGTTCTGCTTGCCTCTGGCTTCGCAGCGTCGGGGCGATGGGATCACGGCGGGTGCTCTCTCACCGGTGAGTTGAGGTTCGCCATCGTCGGCGCCATGCTTTTTCTGGCCACTTCGTGGACGGATCCAGACCCTATGGGCTGGATCCGTCCACTCGCTCAAGGGGGGCTGCACTTCCTCCATTCGCCGCCTTACGTCGGCTCTCTCCAGTCATCGCTCCCCCTGCGACCCCCCAGCCGGACACCCGCTGGCGAATCCCCGCCCTGCGGCCACCGTCCGCACTCTCAAAGGACCGTCCTGCACCACCCAGAGCGCCCAATGTCCGAAGCCCTGACCAGCTACTTGCCGTCACTCAGCGGCGGGGACCATGAGCCCGGCAGCGACCCACAAGTCACTCCAGCCCGAGCAGCCGCTTGATCTCCGGCTTCAGGACCGTCTCGACCGTCTCCGGGCCGTAGTTGATCGCGTAGTAGATCGCCGCACCCGCGATGGCTGCCGCGACCGGGGCGAGGATGAGTCCGAACAGGAGGAACAGACCGTCCTCCTCCAGGATGCCCGCCGCGAGCATGAAGATGACGAAGCTCGGCGCGGTGTTGGTCAGCGGGATCGGCAGCGACATCATCGCCGCCAGCAGCATGATCATCACCCCGACGCCGGGCAGGAAGATGCGGTGCCGTGCAAGACCAGACAGCCTCGGACGGATGAACATCTCGACGGCTCTCAGGGGGAGGCGGGCGTTCTTGATGCTGAAGCTCAGCAGCTTGAAGGGGATCCGCATGCCGCCCAGCCGACGGGGAACCCAGGGGGTCTTGCGGCTGATCGCGATCTGGGCACCGAGGAGGATGAGCAGGATGCCGAACGGGGTGCCGTAGCCAACTGCTGGGACCGGCAGGGCCGCAGGAAGCGCGAGCAGGAGGATGAGCAGCCCGAAGCCCCGGTCCCCGATCATGTTGATCAGATCATCGATCGTGCTGTCCTTGCCCTCCAATTGCTCAAGGAAGTCATTGAGTTCGGCGGAGAGCCGGGTATCGGGAGTGGCCGAGGTCTGAGACATGGCCCCCGTTAACCGATAGACAGGGGAGGGACAGCCGTTTGATATGCTCCCGCTTGCAACAACCTCCTCCATCAACAAAGGCAGCGCGATGAGCTCTCTGGAAGCAGACGTCAAGGCGACGATTCGCAACATCCCCGACTTCCCCAAGCCGGGCATCCTGTTCAAGGACATCACCCCGATCCTCTCCGATGCGAGCCTCATGCGCCGCATCACCGACTCCATCGTTCAGGAGTTCTCCGACAAGGGCATCGACGTGGTCATCGGCATGGAGTCGCGCGGCTTCATCTTCGGCGTCCCGGTCGCCATGGAGCTTGGCGCGGCATTCGTGCCAGCTCGCAAGCCTGGGAAGCTGCCCTACGACCGAATCGGCGTGGACTACGATCTGGAGTATGGCTCCGCCCGGCTGGAGATCCACACCGACGCCATCGAGGCCGGACAGAAGGTCTTGATCGTTGATGACCTGCTGGCGACCGGCGGCACGGCCAAGGCCACTGTTCAGCTCGCTGAGATGCTCGGCGGCGAGGTGGTCTCCTGTGTGTTTGTGGTCGAGCTGTCTTTCCTCGGAGGCCGCTCACTTCTTACTTCGGACTCCTACAGCATCGCGACCTTCTGATCCGTCACACAGCTTGAGTTCACCGGAGGCCAGCCCTTCGGTGATTTTTTTATGCCAGTAATTTACATAATGCAAAACCATCCCTGTACAGTCTTTACTTTACATAATGCTGATTCATCTCTTCTTAAAACCAACCTCACGCCAACCCGATCCAGGGGAGTCAGCCCCACGTGAGCGCCCTTCAGGCGCTGGCTCTTTACCCGTTCAGCTTCTGCTGAATCTCCGCCCACGCCCGATCCACTTCACCCTCCAGCGCGGCCCGATCCCCGTCGTTGCTCACCACCGCATCCGCAACCGCGACCTTCTCCGCAATCGGCATCTGCGTGGCGATCCATCCTGCCGCGGTCGCCTCATCAAACCCCTGACGATCCATGAGGCGCTTCAGCTGAACGGCGGGAGAGCACGCGACAACCAGCAGGGCACTGTAGAGCCGGTGGTTTCCCGACTCCACCATGATCGCAGCCTCGACCACCGCAGCCGGCGTCTCTTCCCTCGCCAGCGCTTGGAGCTTCTCCCCAATTCGCCCGAAGATGCGGGGGTGGGTGATTGCCTCCAGTCGTCGGCGCTGCACTCGGGCTTCCTCAGAGCCTCCCATCACCAGTGCCCCCAGCGCCTTGCGGTTCAGGGTGCCGTCTGCCTGGAGCATCTCGACCCCGAACGCCGCCACGATCTCGGCGAGCGCAGGCTCACCGGGTGCGACGATCTCCCGGGAGACTTGATCGGCGTCGATCACCGGCACCCCACGGTTTCGGAGGATCCCGGCGACAGTGGACTTCCCACATGCGATGCCTCCGGTGAGGCCAACGGTGTGCATTACGACTCCTCGATCGCGTGAATGGCCCGCTCAACATGACGTCGGGTGCCTCGCCTGGTGTCGGGGAGGACGGCGTTGAGAGCGGGGAGAGCAGACTCGGTCTCCAGCAGACCGAGGATGTCCGCACATGGGCGGGTGAGTTTGGTGTCTGGGAGGTTTTCGATGCAGATCGGGGCGAGCTTGTCATCGAACACCACCAGGAACTGCCGGGCCTCCATCGAGCGGATCGGATCCCGATGCTTGACGTCAGAGAGGCTGATCCGAGCCAGACGCCGAAGCTCTCGGACGGCGTAGAGCTGGTCTGGTGAACGACCATCTTGAAGATCCGCGATCAGCCCCTCGGGAGTGTCCGGACGCTCTCGCGGGATCAGCTCCTGGATTGTCTGTGCGGCAGCAACAAGGGACCACAGCAGTATCAAGGCGTCCTCCGGTTCAAGACATCCTCCGCAGCATCAGTCTTCGAACTTCTCGATGTAGCGGAAGATCGTGCGCGGATCCACGTCGAGATCTCGGCCGGTCTGCGCTTTGTTCCAGTTGTTCAACTCCAGGACCTCACGGATGTAGTTCTTCTTGAACGCCTCCGTGGCCTCCTCAAGCGGCATAATGTCGCGCTTGGTCCCGGTGGGGATGCCCATGTCGTCGGGGTTGAGCAGGGCACGATCGGACATGATGACCGCGCGCTTTATCCGGCTCTCCAGCTGTCGGACGTTCCCGGGCCAGAAGTAGTTCAGCAGCCCCCGGATCGCCTCGTTGGTGAAACCCTTGACCTTGCTGTCGTACTGTTCGGCGTACTTATTCAGGAAGAACCTTGCGATCTGGTGGATGTCGTCTCCGCGATCGCGAAGGGGCGGCAGCTGAACGGTGACCTCTGCGAGCCGGTAGTAGAGATCCTCGCGGAAGTTCCCTTCCTTGATCTCGGCGTCGAGGTCCTTGTTGGTCGCGGAGATGACCCGGATGTCGACTGGCCGCGGGGACAGCTCTCCGACCGGCTCGATGACCCGCTCCTGGAGCACCCGCAGCATCTTGACCTGGAGGTTCATCGGCATCTCACCGATCTCATCGAGGAAGATGGTGCCGCCGTTTGCCGCCTCGAACTTGCCGAGCTTGTCGGAGACCGCACCGGTGAAGCTGCCCTTCTTGTGGCCGAACAGCTCGCTCTCGAGGAGGTTCTCCGGGATCGCGCCGCAGTTGATGGAGATGAACGGACCCTTGACCCGATCGGAGAGCCGGTGAAGCTCTCGGGCGACCAGCTCCTTGCCAGTGCCCGTCTCGCCGAGGACCAGGACGCTCAGGTCGGTGGGAGCCAGGCGCCGGACCATGCGGAACAGCTCCTTCATCGCCGCGCAGGAGCCGATGATGTCTCCCTGTGAGCTGCGGCGGAGCTGGTCGCGGAGGTTGCGGTTGCTGATCTTCAGCTCGTTGAGCATCAGGGCGTTGTGGACCAGCATGGAGGCCTGGGTGCCCCAGACGGAGAGGACCTTGAGATTGGACTCCGTAAACAGCCCGGTGACCGCATCGTTGCCGAGGTAGAGCACCCCGAGCAGGTCGTTGCGGTACAGCAGCGGCACGCACATGACGCTGGAGACCTTGAGGTCCACCACGCTGCGGGAGCGGCCGAAGGTTCGATCGGCCATGGCGTCCGAGACGATGACTGGCCGGCGGCGGGCGATGACCCGGTCGATGATGGTGTCAGAGACCCGGGAGATGTCGAGGGTCTCGGTGCCGACGTTGTGGCTGGCGGCGAGGTGCCGTCCGCCGTCCTTGAAGAAGATGACGAATCCCTTCTCCGCACGGGTCATGCTGACCACTGCTTCGAGCAGGGTCTTGAACAGGGTCTCGGGGGAGGTCTCCTTCATGAGCTGCGAGGAGAACTCGACGAGCTGCTCCAGGTTCTCCACCCCCAGTCCAGCGCCGCCTTCTGGCACCCTGGCCGCAGGCTCACCATCCATGAGGGTCAGCTCGAACCGACCAATCAGTGCGCGATCTCCAGTGGAGATCTTCGCGGTGCGCTCCAGCTTGCCGTTGATGTAGACCTCATTGCCGCGCTGGACCACGGAGATGGTGTAGGTCTTGTCCTTGTTGCGGACGAGATTGGCATGGGTCGCGGCGATGGTGGCGTCTTCGAGCACCACGTCGTTGCCCTGCTTCCGGCCAATCGAGATCAGCGGCTTGCGGAGCGGAAAGTCCTGGGTGGTCTTTCGGATCGGGTCAGAGCATCGGAGGTAGGCCATCGCGGCTCCCAGGGAGGGGAGGTCAGCATATCGTGATCACCTCCTGAACGTCGCACCACCGATGAAGGTCACTTCGTCCCCAGCGGGCTGAACGGCCATGTTCACCCGCCAGTGCTGCCGGGCGTCCAGACTGCCGAGCCCCCACAGGCCATAGAACCCAGCGGTCGTGGCGAACGAGGCGACACGGAGGGCTTGAAGGCGCTGGAGGGTGTCGGGGTCGGTCTCCAGGTAGCTGGGGTCGGCCCAGATCACGCTGTAGAGTACGAGGCTGGCGACACCCGTGCTGAGCTGTCCGACAAGCAGCGGCCAGCGCCGGGGAGTGCGGTACTTGAACTGGTAGGCGGCAAATGGTGCGTATCCTGCCGCAGGCATCGAGCGGAGGACCATGATCGGGTTGGTCGGCTCGACTTCTGGGACGATGTAGGTCCGCACATACTCGAAGTGGCCGCAGACATCCGGGGGGTGGCGGAACCGGTCGATCTCGTAGGAGGGATCCTCGGTGAGGACCTGCTCGAAGAGCTGCTTGGCGCCCTCGGTGTCGCCCTGGATGTAGAGCAGCTCGCCGAGGTAGACCCGGGCATCCTGCCGCACGCTGGACTCGATCTCTGGATCGATGGAGAGGAGGGCGAGCTGCTGCATGGCGAGCCCGTGTCGGCTGGTCTGGTAGTTCAGCACCGCCTCTTCCAGCTTCTCGGTTGGTGTGGGGATGTGTGGCAGCTCGGGTGCTGCTGGTGTCGGTTCTGCTGGATCCTGGTCGTCCTCGTCGCCGGCCGTGGGCTCGGCCGGCTCGGTCGGGTTTGCGAGCGCTGGGGAGACCAGGACCGCAAGCAGGAGAATCAGCAAACGCATTGACTCCGAAAGTACCCCCCGTCTCTACAACAGGCAACCAGAGTCAGGGTGGTAAATGGGGTCAGGGTGGTAAATGGGGTCAGGGTGGTAATCAGAGTCAGGGTGAGATGCTGAAGTTGAACGAACCGTCTGCTTCGGTGAGGGCCGAGCCGTAAAACACACCGGTGTCATTGTAGACTTCGATGACCGAGAAGCCGGTGGCGCCGTCGGGCCGGCTGACCTGGCCCGCGATGGAGACGCCTGGACTCAGCGACCAGATGCTCTCTGTGTCCGCAGCAGGGTTGAGCAGCTCGCGCCGGGTCACAGCCGATGCCGTGGTCGCAGTCGGGGTGAGCCGGACATCGAGGTGCACGTCTGGGACGAGGATCTCCAGCATTCCGGATTCGTCGGTGTACCCGGTGTAGGTGGCGTTGTTGAAGCCCCGCTCGATGAAGGTGACCAGGACATTCGCGGCAGGGTAGCCATCGGCGGTGAGGACCTCACGCAGCAGGCTGATCTGCTCGGTGAGCGGGATGATTCCGAGGCTGGTGTCCGACCCGTCGAGCTGAATGGCCTGCTCCAGGGGGGCCGTGAGATCGCTGATCTCAGCGGGCGGGATGATCTCCAGGGTCCACTCGCCGGGCAGGGCGTAGACCAGGAACTCACCGCTCTGGTTGGTCTCGGTCTCCACGACCATGGAGCCTGTGCTCTGTGCAAGCGCGACCGAGGTGAGCCGCACGATGGCGTTGTACATGGTCTGGCCGCTGGCGGAGTGGGGGATCCCGCTGACCAGGACCGGTATGATCTCTCCGACGCTGATGTCGACCTGAGCGCCGCCGGTGCCTTCCTCGAAGCTGACCGGCTCCCGGATTGTCGGCAGGGTGTTGCCAGTCGCGGGCTCGATCTGGACGATGTAGGCGCCCGGCTCTGCCCGGAGCATGTAGAAGCCGGAGGCATCGGTCTGGGTGGCGCCGCCCTCGATGCCAGTCACCGCGTCGATGAGCCGAACGGTGCAGTCGATGGCTTCGTCGGCGCTGTTGTGCACGTTCCCGTAGATGGGGTCGCCGTAGCCGAGGGAGATGTCACCGAGGTCCGTGTTGCCGAACATCGCGATGTCGCTCTCGATGTAGAACGGCAGATCCGGCGGCTCTGTGGGAAGCGCTGCGATCCGGTAGCCCTCGCCGGCTGGCAGGCGGATGCTGAATTCTCCATTGTCGTCGGTCTGCACGGTCGAGGAGACGATGGTGTCTGGCTGGTAGACGGTGACCTTGCCGAGAACCGGGACGTCGCTTGTGCCGGGGACCTGGACGCCGTAGGGGTTCGCGGAGAATCCAATCACTGAGCCGGTGATCTCGACGGTGGGCTGAAGGTCTGCGTCGATGTCCTGCCAGCTGGGTTGCTCGTCGAGCCAGAAGGACTGGGGCTCCAGCTCCTCGTTGATTGCGACCGTGGGCAGGACGTCGATGCGGAGCCGGCCGTCGAAGTCGACCTCGGTGTATCCATCGGAGTCCGAGACATCGCCCGCGTTCATGTCCAGCGATTCGCTGACCGCCATGTCGGAGCAGCCGACGAGCAGAGCGGACGTGAGCATCATTGCGCGCATCATTGTGCCTCCCCGCCGACCTGAATCGGCCACTCCGCCCGGACCGAGTCTCCGGCTGCGTCTTCTGCGTAGAACGTCAGGGTCTTGCCGTCGTAGGCGTCGTTGTAGAACAGCTCCAGCTGGCTGGCGACCGCGCTGGCCCCGGCGTCGGGGATGAGGGACCAGTTCTCCTGGAGCCCGAACGAGGTGATGCTCCAGCGGAAGCTCAGTGCCTCGACGTCGTCGAGATCCTTGACGATGACGAAGACCTTCACTGAGGACTGATCCAGCACGATGGGCTCACCGATGGTGCTGGAGACGGCGTCGATGGTTGGGGGCTCGTTCACGGGAATCTCTTCAAATGGGCGCCAGTAGAAGCAGCCGTTTGCCAGCGAGAAGATCGTGGCGGCTGCGGTCACCCTGAAGAGAATGCAAGAGACGTGCCACAGCCCAGGAGTACGACAGCTTCGGGGCGTGTCGGCAGGGAGGGGCCAGGGATGGGTGGTGGATCGGGACATCTGTGTCAGGGCGCTACCGCTGTCCCAGCGGGACCATCGAGCCAGGCTGGATATCCTTGAGGGTGTGGGTCTGGGGTTCTCCCTCGGGACACTTCAACTCCACGGTGTGCTCTCGATCCGGCGCAGAGAGCTGGAAGCGGTAGCCGAGCCCGGCGGCCGTTCCCATCGATGTACCATCCAGGGACACCTCGCAGCTCCCGTCGAGCCCGGGGAGCTGGATGGTCGCAGGCTTTCGCTTGAGGTCGGAGATGGTGACGGTCTGAGGCTCCCCGGAGACCACGGTGATCTCCTGGATGTGGGGCAGGGAGTAGTCGTTCTCCACGCGCAGGGTGTGGGGGCCGGGCGGCAGGGGGATGGTGCCGACCTGACCGGTGCGCCCCCGACGTTTGTCGTCGATGTAGATGTAGCCCCAGGCACCACGGACCAACACGGTGACCTCTCCCGGCGTGAGATCCTCGACCATTGCGATCGGGGCGGAAGGCGTGGTGATGGGATTGATTCGGGGGGTGGGATTGAGCGTGACTCTGGCGATGGGCTCAATGTCTGGCTCGATCGGGGGATCGGGGGGCGTGAACACCGGCTCGATCGGAGGCGGAAGCGGCTCGGAAACCAGGGGCTCGACGTCGATGATTGGCGGCATGATGGGCTCGACAATCTGCGGCGGTGGGTCTGGCCAGAGGGCGAAGGTCAGCAGCCCGGCGGCCATGGGGACGGCCAGTGCGGCCAGCCACCACGGCCTGCGACCCGACGGATCTTCCTCGGGCTGGAGGCTGTGCATGCCCTGGATGAGGGTGAGGACTTCCTCGTTGTCCTCGTCTATCGACAGCAGGCGGTTGAACAGCCGGAGGGCTTCGAGGTGGTTGTGGTTCACCAGCCGCGCCCGACCCAGCAGGAGCAGCTCGCCGAGGAGGTGCTCAGAGAGCTGCTGCTCGTAGGTGTCTGGGTCGATCATCCAGCGCTGGAGCCCCCACCGCTTGTCCTCGGGGTCGATCTTCACATCATCGAGCACCACGAGCAGCTCGTCGAGGGCGTCGGAGGCGCGGACCTGTCGATCTCCGACGTCGGTCTGGAGGAGCCGCTCGATGGTGTCTGCGAAGCCACCGGAGATGTCCGGCACCAGCTCCATGACGTGCGGGCGGTTCCCGTCGATGATGTTCCTGAGGATGATGCTGGGGTTGCTGCCGGTGAACGGGAGCTGGCCGGTGACGAGGTGGAAGAGCAGGGTGCCCAGCGAGAACAGGTCGCTGCGCTGATCGAGGGTGCGCTCCATGGCCTGCTCGGGGCTCATGTACGCCGGGCTTCCAACCAGGGCGCCAGTCAGGGTGAGGTGCATCTCGTCGAGGAAGTGCGCGATGCCGAAGTCCATCAGCTTGATGGTTCCGTCTCGGCGGAGCATGACGTTCTCGGGCTTCAGGTCCCGGTGGATGATGTTCATCCCGTGGGCGTAGCTGAGGGCCTCGGAGAGCTTGATTCCGACGAGGGTGGCGACCTCACTGGGCAGCCGACCGCGCTCGGAGATGAGCTCCTGGAGGGTCAGCCCGTCGACATACTCGGTGACGATGTAGCAGTCATCGGCCTCTGAGCCGGAGTAGTCGAAGATCTTGAGGATGTTCTCGTGATCCATGTGCTCGATCGCCCGGGCCTCTCGGGCGAACCGCTGGCGGTTTCGCTCGGTCGCAGAGAGGTGTGGGTGGAGCACCTTGATGGCGACCTCACGGCCAAGCGTGAGGTGACGGCCTCGGTAGACTGTCGCCATCCCGCCCTCCCCAAGCTTCTGGAGGACCTCGTATTTATCGAGGACGCTGCCGATCAAGGGTTCAAGCGCCTGTGTCAGAGGGTTGTCGAGGAGTCCGGGGCGAGGTTGATTCTACCCCGGCAGGCGGAAGATCGCAGCCTGGAGACTCACAGCTGGCCCGCTTCTCGGATCGCACCGGCCAGCTCCTTGCCCAGTCCGCGGTCGTTCATGATCTTGATGATGATCGCCGCGGTCTCCTCGACGGCCTTCCGAGTGACGTCGATCACCGGCCAGGTCGGGTTCTGTCGGTAGAGGTCCTCCGCCCAGTCCAGCTCGGAGAGGATGTAGTCCATGTCCGAGTAGTTGCTGCGCCCGGCGACCTGCATCGTCACCAGGCGGTGCCGGCGGATCTCCTGGAGGCTCTCGGGATCGATGGTCAGGGCAAACACACGGCGGGTGTTCGCCAGCTTAAGCTCCCGGGGCAGCGGGCGATCGAGGACCAGCGGGACGTTGCTGACTTTGTAGCCCTTGTGCGCGAGGTAGACGGAGAGGGGGGTCTTTGAGGTGCGACTGACGCCCACCAGGATGATGTCGGCGTCTGAGAGCATGCGCGGCTCCTTGCCGTCGTCTGCCTTGACCGTAAACTCGACCGCTTCGATGCGCTGGAAGTAGGCGCTGTCGGCCTTGTGCATCCGACCCGGCATCTCCTCGGGCTGAGTCTCGAGGAACATGGTGAGCTGGGAGAGGAGAGAGCCAATCAGATCGGTGAATTGCACGCGATGGTGCTTCGCCAGCTCTGCGGCGGCGGCGCGCATGTCGGTGCGGACCAGGGTGGTCACCAGCATGGCGTCTTCTTTGGCGGCGAGCCGCACCAGACGCTCCAGCTGATCCCGCTCGGTGATGTTGGGAAAAGCCCGCACGTGGACGAGGTAGCCCTGGAATTGATGGAGGGCGGCGCGAACCACATTCTCCGCAGTGTCTCCCGTGCCGTCCGAGATGATGAAGATGGGGTTGACCCGAGGCGTCATCAGCGCATCCTTCAGGACCCGGTTAAACCCGCTGTCACTTCAGCCGGGTCGCAGGGCCACTCACCAGGCTGGTATAACGAACTTTCCATGGCTCACCCCGCTGACAGGCTGGTGATGGCAGAAGATCCCCAAACCTTCTTCGACGATCGCGCCCCGCGCTCCACGGAACGCATCCGTGCCGGGCTGCCTGAGAATGTCGTGGTGGTTTTCCACATCGACGGCCTCGGTGGGGGATCCTGGCAGGTCTCCAACCGCCATGATCGCACCATCGGACCGGTCACCGAAGGCCCGAAGGACTGCATCATGCGGTGCAGCAGCGACGACTTCATGGCAATCCTCCGCAACCAACTCAAGCCGCTGGACGCTTTCGGGGATGGTCGACTGGTGGTCTCCGGGGACATCGGGCTGATCCTGAAGCTGCGCCGGATGTTCATCTCCGCTTTCTGAGCAGGTCCCATGCCCCAGCCGCTCGCCGGTGTGCGAATTCTCGATCTCTCGCGACTCCTTCCCGGGCCGATGTGCTCCTGGTACCTCATGGGCCTCGGTGCTGAGGTCGTGCGGGTCGAGCATCCCAGCCACCCCGACTACATGCGCTTCGTGCCGCCGACGGATGCCTCGGGAACGGGGGCGTGGTTTCACGCGGTCAATGCCGGAAAGCGATCCGTCGCCCTGAACCTGAAGCAGCCTGTGGATCGGGAGCATCTCCTCGGCATGCTGCCCGGCTTCGATGTGCTCCTGGAGAGCTTCCGGCCCGGCGTGATGGCTCGCCTCGGGCTGGAGCCATCGATGCTGCGTGAGCGCTTCCCCCGGCTGATCATCGCCAGCATCACCGGGTTTGGTCAGGACGGGCCGATGCGCACAGCACCGGGGCACGACCTCGGCTACCGTGCCCTCGCAGGCTCCCTCTCAGTGGGGCCGCGAGATGCCGACGGGCTGCCGGGCATGCCCGGACTCCAGGTCGCGGACATCGCCGGGGGCTCGATGACCGGCGCGATGGCCATCGCCGCAGCACTGTATGGCCGGGAGAAGACCGGGGAGGGCGACTGGCTGGACATCTCGATGACCGAGAGCGTCATGGCCCTGGCTTCCCTGGAGATCGCCGCCACCGCGACCGGTGGTGAGCGCCCAGAGCCGGGTCAGACCCCGCTGACCGGGGGCTCATCGTTCTATCGGCTCTACCGCTGCCTGGATGGCGGCGTGGTCGCTTTCGCTGCGCTGGAGCCGAAGTTCCAGCAGGCGCTCTGTGTAGCAGTCGGCGAAGCGGTCGAGATGACCGAGCCGGCCCTGACCGCGCTGTTTGCCACCCGGACCCGGGATGCGTGGGCGGCGCTGCTGGAGGGGGCCTGTGTGAACCCGATGCTGGAGCTGGACGAGCTGGCGGACCATCCCCAGCATGTCCACCGCCGCTCCCTGGTCGGGGAAGGGGCTACGCTGAGGGTCCGGCCGCCGTTTGCCGGCTGTGAGGATCTGATGACCCGCCCCGCCCCTCAACCTGACGATCACACCCGCGAGGAGCTGGCCCGCGCCGGGCTTCTCGACGACCAGGAGCCCTCATGACCTCTCCACCCATCGTCCTCGGCCCGATGGAGTGGGGCCTCGTCGTCCTGTCCTGCGCGGTTGTTTTTTTCTTCCTCGGCGGGAAGCTGATGGTTGATGTTCG
>JBLHNG010000133.1:0-13113 GCA_047621685.1 Myxococcota bacterium
CTGGGGGGGCAGCAGCCGCACCCGCTTGAGCTGTGCGAGGGGCAGCCAGCCGTAGGCGTCCGGCACGAAGAACTCCAGCACCGGCCCGAGCAGGCCGTCGCAGTCCCGCAGCGCGAGGAACGGCTCGCCGTCGATGGTTCCGGTGCGACGCGGGGTGGAATTGGCGAGGATCTCGGGGATCTCCGGATCTTCGTGGTGGTGGAGCTTGATCACGGCTGCGTAGTGCAGCTTGAGGGACGGCGGCGGCGGCATCAGGAACGCCGGCACGCCCTTGCCCTCTCCGATCAGCAGCGCGCGCTTTCGCTCCGCGGAGAGCAGTCCGCTGAAGCTCTCTCTGGCGTTCTCCCACTCATCGCCCTGGAGCGCGTCGAGGTGGCGCTGGGCGGCGTCAAAGTCGCCGGTCAGCACCCGCAGCTCGAACATCAGGAAGTGCAGGGTCGGTGCGTCGGGGGTGGCGGCGAGGTCTGCCTCTGCCTGGACCAGCGCGCTGGAGAGGTCGCCGCTCTGGAGGAGCGTCTCGATTGTGGATTCCATCGCGGCAGTCTATCGCGATGCACCCTCAAGACCAGAGTCACTCAAGCGTGCGGCCTCACTCCTCGCCCTCGCGACCGAACCCGATGGCCTGACGGGCGGCCTTGGACAGATCGCTGGGGCCGGACATGGTGGCGAGCAGGCCCTGGATGGCCTGGAAGTGCTTGGCTTCCAGGGGCACGGAGATGATCTGATCTGGCCCGACACTGGGCACAACCATTGAGATGACCGCCGCGGTGTTCGGGCGCTGGAGGGCACCGATGACGTGGCCACCGATCTGCTCGTTGATCGACTGGAGGGCGGTGACCATCTGAACCAGTCCTTCCGGCTTCTGATCGCTCATTTCTACTCCGTGACGAGGTCTCCCGGGAGTATAGAGCGTCGGCGGACCAGGGCAACCAGTGCGATGAGGAGCCACCACCCGCCGCCCCCGCCGGTGGCGCAGCCGCAGTCCGGTCCCCCGTCGGCGTCGGCCAGTGCCATCTCGCCGCTGTCTTGGAGGCCAGCCGGGGCGGTGCCCGCGATGAGTGCGTCGGTCCACTGCTCTGCGAGGGCATCCTCCGACTCGATGATCACGGCGGACTCTTTGCTAGAGACCGACTCGATGGCGTCGGCGTCGAGGAAGTCCGTGGGCAGGGTGAGGGTGACGGTCTGACCGTCGACGGTGAAGGTGCTGTCCTCGGAGATCGCCTCGAGGTCGAGGGTGGCGGTGAACGGGATGCCGCTGTCGGTGGCCCCGACGAGCACCAGGGCGTCGGCTTCCAGGGCGACCTGGAGACCGCACCAGCTCCCCGCGGTCAGCGCGAAGACCTCGCCAGTCAGCAGATCGAGGATCGCGGAGACCTCAGTGAGATCGTCATCTCCCGAGCATGCCAGCAGGGACAGGTCGGTCACCGCCAGCTCGGCGCTGCTCAGGGTGATGCCGGCTGGGGGTGTCTGCGCGATGATGCGGAGGAGGCCATCTTCCATGGAGGACGGGGGCTTGGTGGGGCCGGGGTTGCCGACCGCAGTGCCGTCTCGGGCGCAGCCGCCGTCGACGCCGAGGAGCAGAGCGAAGAGCATCACAGGTCGCCTCGGGAGAGGGGGATGAGCTGGAGGTTGAGCTGCACGACTTGTTTCGCGTCGGCGACATGCTCGTCGCACAGGTGCAGGAGGCGCTCCTGGAAGGCGTCCAGCTCTGCCTTCAGTCGGGGTATCAATTCGATGGGGATGGCGACGGTGACCGCGCAGAGGTGGCGCTCTTCCGGCTCGATGGCGGTGACCGCATCCCGGGCGCGCTCGATCATCTGGAGGTGGTAGTTGTGGGCAGCCATGTCGGCGACCTGGTGGGGAGTGACCAGCGAGACATCCTGGGGTCGCAGCCGCCCGTCCTGCTCGACGAGCATGTTCAGCTCTCGGAGGGTTGCCAGCGCATCCCGGGCCTGTCCCAGGGTGATCTTCGGCAGCATGCGGACAGAGATCCAGGCCGGGTCCGCCTGAAAATCCGAACGCCAGGCCAGCTCCCGGACCGCCGGGTAGTACCAACTCGACAGGTAGCGGACCATGCCAGCGTCGATGGGACGGGCGCTGCGGAAGCGGCGACTGGCGGCGATGCGGTCCCACGCCCTGCGCTTGTCGTCGGTGGTCTCAGCCTGGTCGAACCGCACGAGATCGGCGAAGAACGTCGCCTGGACATGCGACAGACGCATGGCCTCGATGAAGCCCTCCTGCGTGATGGCGGTGAGGTTGCGACGCCCGGCGATCACCTCACCGAGCAGCGACGGGGAGCGAACCCCGGCCCGGCGGGCGAACAGTCGGTGGCTGTACCGTTGGTCGGCTGCCTTCTGTGCGGTGAACCACTCCTGGAGGTACGTCCGATAGGAGAGGTACGCAAACACATCCGGTGCCTCACCGCTCTTCATCTCGCTCCTCCCGTCAGGCATTGTATCCATAGATCATGTATTTGGATACAGCACGATGCGAGACGCGATCCTGTCCGTCAGCAATTCAATAGCTGAAAGCAGTGAAAACCAGCACCGCTTGGGCTGGCTTTTCCATAGACCTGTACGCATATCCACAGGTCAACGAGTACGAACGGGCTTCAGCTCAGGGGCGTCACTCAGGGAGGCCGCTCAGGGACGAATCATCGCCTTTCCGGCCCGTCGGGGCCACAGGCGGTGATCGGAGCTGTTGATGTGAATGTAGCCCGCATGAAACAGCTCATTGGTGGCGCTCTGGATGCTCTCTGGCGAAGCATCAGGAAGATCCTCCACGATGGTCTTGATCGTCCAGTCTCCGGGCTCGCTCACCGTGTATACGAGAACAGTGTGCGGAATCGATCCACGTTCAACCTGCATTGTGTCTGCTGTGCCTCTCTCTTTTTGACTTGAACATCGCTGCAAACAAACGCAACGAAGCCTCCGACTTTGCGCCGGAAGAGGAGAGTAACGCGTTTGAAGTACAGCGACTTCGCTTTACGCATTCACCAACGGGTTGCGACACACCAGACCAATACCGAGCAGCAACGACAGGGCGCGGTCGTATTCGGGGCCGAAGGTGTGGTTGAGGGTCAGCAGGGCGATGGTGACGCCGAGGGGACCAGAGACCGCCGCGACAGCACCCGCGCTTCCGCGAATGGCACCCAGCGCCGGGCCGACCTTCGGGATGAACTTGATGAGATCCCAAAGCGGACCCTTTGTCCACTTCAGCAGCCCGCGGGCCACCCAGCGACTCGCCGCAGCACTGCCCGCCGTGCTCACGCCAGCGAGATCGATCCACAACGCCTTCTCCAGCTTCTTGCGACTCTTCACCGGCAGCTCCTCATAGGTGAGCATGCGATCGGTGGTGAGCAGGGCGTCGGTGAGCACATCGAGGCGATCCCAGACCTCGCCCTCGCCCACGTCGACCTTCAGCTTCTTCGCTGTGGTCACGACGATGTCGTCGAGTGCATCGGGCACGACCATGCGCCCGAGCGGGGAGTGGGTGCGACGCCACAGGGCGTTGGTGAGACGCTTCGCCAGCTCCGGGGCATCGGCGCCCTCGGGGAACCAGACCTCACCGACATCGAGGACACGCTCCAGCAGCTTCGGATCTCGACCTGCAAGGATGGACTCAAGTTCTTTTTGTGCGACGGGCATGATGGACCTCCCAGGACACAGGACACTACGCGCCTGCCGCCTGTTCCATTTCTTGCCCCGATTGTCCTCAGCGTCAATGTCCTTCGGGTAGAATCCGTCTTTCGGGTAGAATCCGCACACCAGTCAGAGCTTCGGACGGTGTCCGTGCGCTCTTCCCCATGCACCTTTTTGCCAACCCCGGAGCGATTCATGCTGCTGACCTGGCTGCTGGCGTGCGGCCCCGCTGCTGATGAGCCCGGGAACCTCATCCTGACCCATGAGTTCCTTGAGTTCGGCGACGTCCCTGTCGGAACCTGGAAGATTATGGAGTTCGGGGCGGAGAACCTCGGACCTGGGAACGTCGAGCTACTGAGCGCGACGATCTTCGAGGGAGACGACAGTCAGTGGCAGATCGAGCGCGAGGGCGAGGATCTTCTGGAGGCTGGGGAGTTCATCATCTTCTCCCTGAGCTTTGAGCCCACCATCCGGGGCGATCAGTCCGCCCGGCTCCAGCTGCGCACCGACCAGATCGACGACCCCACCCTCTACGTCGATCTCTTCGCCAACGCCGCCGCCTCCCTCGAAGACGAAGACGGCGACGGCTTCTCGCCCTCCGATGGCGACTGCAACGACAGCGACCCGGGCATCCACCCCGGCGTCACGGAGCTGTGCAACGGCATCGACGACGACTGCGACGGCTCGCTGCCTGAGACGGAGGAGGACCGGGACTACGACGGGCTGCGGCACTGCGAGGGCGACTGCGACGACGACGACATCGACGTCTACCCCGGCGCGCCGGAGATCTGCGACGACAAGGACAACGACTGCGACAAGGAGATTCCCGACCGCCGGGACGACGACGGCGACGGCTACACCTTCTGCGATGGCGACTGCAACGACGACGAAGCGACCGCATGGCCGTGGGCGGAGGAGATCTGCGACGGCATCGACAACGACTGCGACGATGAGGTCGATGAGGTCGATGAGGACCGCGACGGGGTCACCATCTGCGACGGCGACTGCGACGACCTCGACCCGGACGCCTGGCCGGTGTTCGTCGACCGCGACGGCGACAATGAAAAAGCCGACGGCACCCTCGCGGCCCCGTTCGCTGACGTGACCACTGCGGTTGAGTACCTCGATGAGGTCTGCCGGACGGTGCGACTGACCGAAGGCTCTCACGACGTCAGCCTGATCTGGACGGAGGGGCGACTGCGGCTGGAGGGCGGCGGCAGCTTCCCCGACGACGTCCTGCTCCAGACCTACGGCGGGGCGGGGGATCGCATCCTCGATGTCTCTGGCGGGCAGGTCGAGGTGGCGAACCTCACCCTGTTCGGCGCAGACGTCACCGGAGACGGCGGCGCGATCTACGCGGAAGACGCCGACATCGCCCTGGAGGAGGTCATCCTCATCGCGAATGCCGCCACCGGCTCTGGTGGGGCGATCTGGATGGAGGGCGGCAGCCTCTCGCTGACCGACTGCGACCTCCAGGAGAACGTCTGCGGCACCGACGGCGGTGCCATTGCGCTCATCGACGTGGCGCTGACCGACACCGACTCCCTCTACCTCAACAACGAGGCCGGACAGTCCGGCGGCGCGCTGTGGGTCTCCGGCGGCAGCGCGATGGTGCAGGACGGTCGGGTGTGGAAGAACACCGCCGGAGAGAACGGCGGTGGTCTCTATGTCTCCAGCGTCAGCGACTCCCTGCTGTCCAACCTCTGGATCCAGGGCAACACCGCGCTGGGGCAGGGCGGCGGGGTGGCCCTGGGCGGGGGCGGGGTGCTGGCCAACGCCACCCTGCTCGACAACACTGCCCTGAGCGGCGGCGGGGTGGCTGCGACCGATGACGCCGAGGTGTGGTCGAGCATTGTCGGGTACGCCACCGGCGGCGGAATCCTGGGCGGCCCCGACACGACGATTGCCTACAGCCTCCTCTATGGCAACGGCGCCTACGACCTCTCCGCCACCGGTGCTGCAACGGAGAACCTCACCTCTGACCTGCTGCTGGCGGACTACTCCGGCACTCAGGAGCCCTCCGACACCGACATCACCCCTACCAAGGGCAGCCCGGCGATCGACTCCGGCCCGACGACGGGCGGTCCCCTGAGCGACTGGACGGACACCGACGGCACCACCAACGATCGGGGCTACACAGGCGGACCGGGCGCGCCATGATCACCCGCCGTCTGGCCGGGACGGACCTGGCGCTGTCGGTGATCGGGCTGGGATGCTGGGCGATGGGTGGAGAGGCGTGGGGAGCGGTGGATGAGTCCGAGGCGATCCGCACGATCCACGCCGCGCTGGATGGTGGGGTGAGCTGGCTGGACACCGCCCCGCTGTATGGCGGCTCCGATGCGATCGTGGCCCGTGCACTCAGGGGACGCTCCGCGATCATCGCCACCAAGGTCGGCGCCCGGGTCGACGGCGGCCGGGCGATATCTGACCTCTCTGCCACTCACATCACCACCGACTGTGAGGCCAGCCTGCGCCGCCTGAGCGTGGAGACCATCGACCTGCTCCAGGTCCACTGGCCCTGCGACCGCTCCACCCCGCTGACCGAGAGCTTCGCCGCTCTGATGGCCCTGCGAGATGCCGGAAAGATCCGCCACATCGGCGTGTGCAACTACGGACCGGAGGCGCTGGCTGAGATCCGCGCCATCGCCCCCGTCGTCAGCCTCCAGACCCCGTACTCCCTGCTTCGCCGGGGCTTCGAGCAGGATGGGCTGGCCCAGGCCGGGGAGGGCCTGTCGGTGCTGGCCTATGAGGGCCTGTGCCGGGGACTGCTGACCGGCAAGTACACCACCCCGCCGCGCTTCCCCGAGCACGACATCCGCAGCCGGGATCCCAGGTTCTCCGGGGCTCAGTTTACAGCCATCGCCCGCTTCGCCGCGGACCTCGGTCGGGTCGGAGAGCGGGTGGGTGCGAGCGCTGCGGCGGTGGCCCTGGGCTGGGTGGCGGCTCGACCAGGCATCACCGCGGTGATCGCCGGGATGCGGAGTCCGCAGCAGGTCGCCGACAACCTCGTCGCCGCCCGACTTCTCCCCCGTCGCAAGCTGTGGGATGTGGTGGACCGGGTGGCTGGTCGACACGGTCTATAGGCGTGTCTCAATCACAGTCCGCTCCTCATCCGTGAGGTCTGCGGTGAGGTAGTTGAGGATGTCGATGACGTTGTCGTTGGAGAAGGGCTTGGTGAGGTAGATCGTCGCGCCTTGTTGGTAGCCACTCAGCACGTCTCGGTCGGTGTCGAGCGCGGTGAGCACCACCACCGGCATGGCGTCCTTCAGCTCCGGCGGCAGCCGCTCCAGCACCTCCTGTCCCCCGAGGTTGGGCATCAGCAGGTCGAGGAACATCGCTGTGTAGTGCTGGGTGCGCAGGCTCTCCAGTGCCTCCAGCCCATCGGCGGCCTCGTCGACCAGGTAGCCCTGCCCCTCGATGAGGAGACGCAGCATCAGCCGGATGTCCGGCTCATCATCAACAATCAAGACCCGGCTCTCTGCCATTTCAATTTCCCTTCGGTTTGTCACGATTTTTCTTGGAACGAAGTAATATTTCGCGCATTCGTTGCCGCTTGTTTTCCCGACTGGGACGCTCTAAGACGATGGACTGGCCTTCATCAAGGTCATCTCCACCCGACGACACCCGGCAGAGGCGGACCCGGAAGCGGGTGCCCTTCCCGACGGTGGACTCCGCGACGATCTGCCCATCCATGCGCTCCGCCAGCTCCTTGCACAGCGCCAGGCCCAGCCCCGAGCCTTGATACCCCGGCCCTCGCTTTCGGTTGAGTTGCCGGAAGCGCTTGAAGATCGTGGAGATGTCCTCGCGCCGGATGCCGCAGCCGTTGTCGCGGACGAGCAGCTCGGCCCAGACGTCGTCCACGCCCTTTATCGAGACCTTGACCTCGGTGGGGCTGGCATGAACCAGGGCGTTCTCCAGGAGGTTGACCAGCACCTGCGACAGCGCATCGGCGTCCGCCCAGACCAGCAGCGGCGGGCCGGACACCACCCGAAGCTGAACGCCGGCTTCGTCAAAGCGCTGCTGGAACAGCTCGGCGGTGTTGCGGATCACCATCATGAGGTTGACCGGCGCCCGCTGGATGGTCTGCTCCTTGGAGTCCAGTCGGGACAGGGAGAGCATGTCCGTCGAGAACCGGGACAGACGCTCGACGTTGCGTGACATCACCTCGATCACCATCTGCTGCTGGTCAGACAGCGTGCCGAGCTGACCCGACAGGAGCATCTGAATGGCAGACCGCATCGGGGTCATCGGGGTGCGCAGCTCGTGGGTGGCCATCTCGATGAACTGCTTTCTGGCCCGGTCGAGCTCGCGGAGCTGCCGGATGATCTCCACATCGCGGTCCAGGGCCTTCTGGAGCTTGTTGACCTGGAGGGTGTCGGTGATGTCGAGGAGGGTGGCAACCAGTGCTGGCTGTCCGTCCCACAGGATCGGCGCGGTCCGCATCTCAAGTACCCGCTCGTCGGGGGTGATGAGGCGCTCGCGATTGGTGGCATCGGGGAGGGTGAGCTGGCGGCCGAGCATGTCCTGTGGGGTGCTGCGCAGCAGGCGGGCGGCGGCGGGGTTGGCCATCAGCACGCTGCCATCGGCGTCGAGGATCATGATCCCGGTGGGCGCGGACTCCACTGCGAGTCGATGCTGATCTTCAAGCGCGAACCCGGACATTTGATCTCCATAAATGCCATAACTGAAACTCAGTCTCCGGTGGCGGTCACATTCAGTGAGAGGTCAGAGACCACCGCGACGTCGAGGATGAGGTGGCTGTCGCTGAGCCGCACGCCGTTCATTCGAACCTTGCTGACCGCACCGGACATCACCACGCCCTCCGACAGCTCCACCCCGGCGAGGATCTCGGTGAACGTGGACTCCACGGTGCTGATCTCGTCGGAGATGGGGATGGTGAGGAGGTCCTTGACCCGGCTGGTGATCTGCTCCTTGAGGGCGTCGTGGGCAGTGTCGATGACGGCGTTGCCGGTGGCGGCGTCGTAGGCGAAGTCGGCGATGATGATGCGATCTCCGGCGGCGTCGGCCTCCAGGCGACCGGTGGCCCATGCGGTGGCCTCGGTGCTCCCGGCGGGGGTCTCGATGCTCAGCTTCAGGCCGACCGCGACGCTGTCACCGGAGGGGTAGAGGTCGACCAGCTCGGTGATGGTCGCGGAGGCACCGGAGCCCTCGAAGACGGTGCCCTCGAGCTGCCGGGCGAGGGTGGACTTGAGGTTGTCCCACGCCAGCTTGACCGGGACATGGAGGCGGGCGCTGCTGTCGGAAGTGGGTGGCTGCCGGTTCGCGAGGGGGGTGACCTCCGCGTTGCTCATGCGCTGGGAGAGCGAGGCATCCAGCACCCCGCTCGCGCCGATGGTCACCAGCATGCCGGTGCCGGTCATGTCCGGGTCGGTGGAGAAGAGGGCCTCAGGAGCAAACCGCACCCAGACCGGCGGGTTGCGCTTGAGCTGGCGGGCAGTGCCGAGGTCCGCCCAGATCGCCTCAAGCTCGGTGCGCAGGGGAGCCTCTTCGAGCATCGCGGCGTCGACTGCGGCGGCGGCCTCGACCAGTGCGGCGTCGATCTTGTCGTCGAGGCGGTCGCTGAGCGAGATGCCCACGCCAGCGACCGTGATGCTCGGGGAGTCCGTCCAGCGCCAGGTGATCTCGGTGTTGCCGACCAGCGACCAGTCATCCTCAATGACCGGGGTGGTGGAGATCCGGACGATCAGGGCGGCATCACCGGTGCCCAGGCTCGTGCCCTTGTCGCCGTTGATCTTGCGGCGGTACACCTTGACCTTCACCTTTGTGGGCACCTCAATGACCATCGCATCGCCACGGCTGAAGACCCGCGTCTCGCCGTCTTGTTTGACCTTGGTGTCCATCTCGATTCGTCCGCTCAGCTCCCGGCCCGTCTCGCTGTAGAGGGGGGTCGGGAGCCCGGACTCGACGGACTGCTGCATCGCGGCCCAGGTGATGGTCATCGGGATGTTCACCACCGAGGACTGAGAGGCCGCCGCCTCGGACTCCGTGGCCCCGCGCGGGGGAACTTCGAGGACATCGTCGGTCATGCCGCTGCAGGCAAGGACGAAGGCGAGCGTGGTCGCGGCGAGGAGGGGGAGGAGCCATATGCGCATGCCGGAGACCATAATCCAGATGCCCTCAGGGTGAGGGGTGCAGGACTGACCGCGCTGCCGGCTCGATGAGGTCTGTCAGGGCCACATGTCCCTTGAGGCTGAGGTGGATGGCGTCCTCGAACAGCCCGCGGTGCGGCACCAGGGTTCCGTCCATTCGGGGGAGGTCGGCGGCGGCGTCGATGACGGTCACTCCGGGAGCATCGGCAAACGAGCGAACCGCGGCCTCGATCGATCCGCTCGCCCGAACGGTCGCCGGATCGAGGTCCCGGGCTCGCCGGAGGAGCCCCAGGCTCTTCTCAGCCTGACCGCGCTGGCTGGCCTGGGTCCCGCTCAGCCAGAGGGCCTTCGCGCAGGGGGCATTCGTCTCACAGGGATCCCGGACTGGTGGGGCGAGCAGGTCGCTGGCCGGGACCACGAGGATCAGGGGCAGCCCTCGACGCTGGCAGGCCCAGACGATGTGCTTGAGGTTGGCGGTGAAGAACCGGACTGCGACGCGGTGTTGGGCTGCGGTGGGGCGCAGACTCCGGTCTCGTCGGATGGTGCTGGGCTTCTTTGGGTGTGCGGTCCCCGCAGGTGGGCTCAGGGCGCGGCGGAGCTGGCTGAACATCTGGGTCTGCTCAAGGACGGGAAGCATGGAAGCCGAGAGTCCGCCGACAAGGTCTCCGTATCGCTGCTGGAACATCACGTTGCCGAGGTCGTTGTGCCCGGTGTAGACCACCAGCAGGTCCAGCTCCACCGCCGACAGCTCATCGACGATGCTGGTGAGGTCGAACGAGTCGAGTCCCGGCGCGCCGAGGTTGTGGAACGGCACCCCGAGCCGGTCAGACAGCAGGCTGGCGAACTCATCGGGGGTCTTCACGTGCTTCCCGCCGACATGCACGCTGCTGCCCCCCAGCACCGCCGCTCCGCCATCGGTTCGCGAGAACGGCGGGGTCTTCTCCATGAGCTGGTAGGTCGGGCTTGCGGTCTCCTGAGACAGCTCCAGGTAGGTCTCTACATCCCCCCTGACCTGAAAGACAGACACCGGCGGAGGCGGTGGACCGAGCATGATCCGTAGACCGCCCTCAACGATGGCGAGGGCAGCGACAGCAACCAGGATCCCGGCAGTCAGCTTTTTCAGCATTGTGAAGAAGTCTATCCAGTACCATTGCGACTGGAGGTTCGATGTTCCTCCTCATCGCAGCAGTGTTGACCAGCGATGCGTTCTACTGCTCGCTCGACGTCCGCGAGATCCGGTAGCTCCGAGCCAGCCGAGCGATGCCCTCCTGGAGCACCTCGGCGTCATACAGCGAGACCGACAGCCGCGCCCGGTCGCCACAGCCCCCCGCCGGTGAGCAGCGCTGACCAGAAAGGAATGTGACCCCAGCCCCCTCAACCACCGGCCCAGGCAGGGACGCCCACAGGAAGTATCCACCCTCAGGGGTGTGGAATGTGCAGTCGGGAAGCTGACTTCGCAGGGCATCGGTCAGGGCATGCATTCGGGCGGAGAGGGTCGCGCGCAGGTGGTCGACGTTGTCTGAGAGCGCCCCGTTCTCCATCAGGGTGGTCACCGCAGCGGCCATCCAGGGGTTGAGTCCGCCGCCAGAGCGCAGGGTGCCGTGGGTGCAGAACGCCTCGATCAGTGCGGGGTGGGCGTGCAGCCAGCCGACCCGCAGGCCCGGTGCGAGGAGCTTGGAGAAGCTGCCCAGGCCGATCACCCGACCCCGACCTTGATCGAAGGCCATCAGACACGGCGGGGGTGTGGGGCCGAAGTGCAGCAGGGTGTAGGGCTCATCGGCGACGACCCGGAAGTCATAGGCCACCGCGAGGTCCACCAGCTTCTCGGCCCGGGCCGGTGACAGGCAGACCCCAGCGGGGTTGTGGAACGCCGGGATGCAGTACACCAGCGCGGGCCGCAGTCCCGCTCTCAGGGCGTCCTCCAGAGCATCCACCACCATGCCCTCCCCATCCACGGGCACCGGGTGCAGCTTCATCCCGGCTGTGTGGAGCACTGAGGTGGCGTGGAAGTAGGTCGGGTCGCTGCAGACCACGGTGGCGCCAGCGGGGGCGAACACCTGGCAGACCATGCCCAGGGTCAGGGATATCCCCGATGTGGGCAGGACCTCGGCGGGGGTGACCGGGTGGCGGTAGCGGTCGGTGAGGAAGGCGGCGAGGGCGGTGCGGAAGTCGGTGTCCAGGGCCGCGCCCCGGTACTGGAGTGCGGCGAGCGAGCGCGCTGGATCCAGGGTGGCGAGGGTTGCGCGGAGCAGGGCGTCGGGCAGCAGGGTGGAGGAGGGGTGACCGCGACCGAGGTGGATCACTCCCACGCGCAGGAGCCGTCCGCGATGCGGTAGCCGCTGAGGCAAAGCCCGTCGGTGAGGACCAGCGCGGAGAGCGCCGCCAGCCCGATCAGCGCCGCCAGCATCGCCCCCCGGGCCAGTCGCTTTGTGGTCACCGAGGTCGACAGCGGTGAGCCTGCTGCCCCTGAGCCGCCGATCACCGCACACAGCGCGAGGCCGATGAGCAGCCAGGGCTGGTAGGCGTCGGCGTGGGGGTGGCTGACGATCGGCCAGGAGCCTGCGCCGAGCAGAAACACCGCCGGGAACGCAGTAATCAGCAGGTGGGACCAGGACGTGTTCGGCTTGGGTTGAGACATCGTGCTCATCCTCGCACAGGTCTTGTGGAGGATCTGTCAGGAGATGCCCAAAAATTAGGTTGTAACATTTGCAGCAGCAGTACCCATTGGTGGAACGCTGGTATTCATCCGGTAAAAGCATCATTTTACCACTCCCGAGAGGGAGGATTAGCCCCGGCCCACCAGCAAGCGCGCCGGGGTTTCTTGATCGGGTAAACCGGTCGAGACGGCGTTTATTTTGTGTGAAGATACGCAATCGCTTCTCTTTAGAAGTCGTTCTTTTTAAATGTACGAATCCGTGTGAATCAACCCTTCGGGGACGGGTCTCACAAGCGGCAGCATGGTGTCGCTACAGGAAACTCCCGGGCGACCGGGGGGAAGTCGGGCCTCACGATCCGGTGCTCTCGCGCAAGCAGAGTCCACCCATGCAAGCCGCCGGTCGCCCGCTTGTTGTCACAGGTAGGGCCAGTCGATTCACATCGGCTGAACCACACGGAAGCCAGGCGGCTGGTCTGTGATATCCGTTCGCCAAGCCAGTCCGTGAGGACACAAGGAGGCATCGGAGAACACCGGGTGGGGACACCTGGAGACCAGCCGATCCAGCCAGGCGAGTGGGGTCATCCCAAGCGGTAGTCGATGCAGTCCGAGGTCTGGTAACCAAGGACGGTCGGCATGATGATGGGTGCCGGGTGCAAACCCCGAGTGTCCAGAAATCAGGGTAAAGCGCCACCTGGAGCGAATGCCA
>JBLHNG010000134.1:0-13107 GCA_047621685.1 Myxococcota bacterium
TGCGGCTGACGGTGACCGCCTCGCTGCGGTCGGTGTCCAGCATCGGGTGGACGCCCTCCATCGACATCACAAGCAGCGGCGAGAGCAGCAGCACCCGCATGGTCGGGCTCTTGGGGTTGAGCAGGTCGAGCAGCACCCCGAAGAAGGTGCCCACTGCGTAGAACAGCGGCGCGGCCATGACGATGCAGATGAAGCCCTCCGCCAGCAGCACCCCGGAGAGCAGCAGCAGGAGGGTGGTGACCTTCAGCAGCAGACCGGTGTAGCTGCGCCCGGGCGGCAGCATCGCAACAAACACCGCCAGGATCGCCGGCAATCCGATGAACAGCGCGGAGGACTGCTCCAGGCCGCCCATCACCAGCACCCGATACATCAGGCTCGCGGTGGTCAGCCCCAGGATCGCAGCGATGAGGGGCCAGGTGGTGGAGGTCTTTCTGGCCTCCCGCTCGGCCGCCCCCACGCTCAGGGGCGCTCCGCTCATTCGGACCACTGCGGTGTCTTCAAGGGGCGGGGTGAATGCCTCCTCGAAGGCTTGCTGCTCAGACCGGTCGGCCTCCATGACCGGGGTGGCGGTCTGTCGGGCAGGCTGCGGTGCGGTCTGAGGCTGTGCTTGAGGTTCGGGCGACCAGTCCAGCGGCATCGACAGGTCTGCGCCGAGGACTTCTTCGGCCTCCACCACCCCCTCGATCGTCATCGAGATCTCTTCGAGGCGCTGGTTGAGGGCATCGACCGGTGCGTCGGTGGCCCGGGCGAGGTGCAGGCGTGCGGCGAGGTTCATGACCCGGGCGAGTCCGGACTCCAGCTGAGTCTCCAGGGCCTCCCGGGCGGCGAACAGGCGCTCGATGTGCTCGACCCGATGGACGAGCGCCGGCTGACGGTGAGTCGGGGCGGCGAGCACGAGCGACCGGGCCTCGGCGAGGTCGTTCTCCGGCTTGCCGAGCACCACCTCCAGCTCCGAGTGCCGCCGGGCGACTGCGGTGAGGTCGTCGCTGGCGGTGGTCAGCAGCAGCTGGCTGGCCTGGGCATCCGGCAGCGCCTCGCTCTGCTTGACCGCCGACTCCAGCGAGGTCAGCGCGGCTCGGATCCGGGTCTGCCAGGCGATGAGTGTGGGGGCATCAAGGGGGGAGGGATCGCCGCGGACCATGCCCGGCAGCAGCGCAGGCCAGATCAGGGTGGCCCGCGCGAGATCCTGAAGACGCCACCGACCCTGGGCAGCCGCAGTGAGGGCGCCGAGGGTGAGGTAGGCGATGAGGATCTCGATCATGGTGAGGGGACTCTACAACACTCCGTCTCTCTGCGGAGGTCTACTGGAAGCGGGTGGCTGGTGCCGGAAATGGCCACGATCCGGTCTCCATCTTCCAGAAAACGACACCAGAAGTGATCCCCAATGGGTGCTGTCCCGTATGCTCCAACGTCCCCCGAGTCGCGCTGGGACCAATCAATTAACATCAGGGATTCAAACCCTGATATCAGGAGTAGTGTATGAGCAGGAGGCAGACCCTGTCCGCTGTTGCTTTGACCGCACTGTGCGCCTTTCCGACGACTGCCCTCGCGGCGGACCATGTCGAAGCGCCCGGAGCCATCGCCGACCCGGCAGCCGATATCGCTGATTTCTATGCGTGGAGTCGCAAGGAAGTCAACGACACCCTCGTCGTCGCCATCACCTTTGCTGGTGCCGGCTCCTCAGAGAAGGGCCCGGTGTATGACTCCGACGTCATCTACGGCGTCCACATCGACAACGACGCCGACGGTGTCGCCGACCACGAGTGCTTTGTGCGCTTTGGTCAGGACAAGGACAGCGGCGAGTGGGGGGTTCAGATCACGGGCCTCCCCGGCGGCGATGCGGTCGCATCCGGTCCGGTCGATGAGGCCTTCGACGCCGGAAACGGCCTCCAGGTCTTCGCTGGACAGCGAGAGGACCCCTTCTTCTTCGACCTCCAGGGCTACCTCGACACCCTGAGCTCTGGAGACATCGCGTTCACCGGCGCGGACTTCTTCGCAGGTCTCCATGTCACCGCGGTTGTCTTCGAGATCAGCGCGTCGACCGTCGCTGAGAGCAGCGAAGACATCCAGATCTGGGCCACCACCGGCCGGCTCAACTGAGGAGAATGACATGAGATTCATGAATATCACCCTGCTCGCCCTCGGACTCTCCCTCGCAGCATGCAAGGAC
Source organism: Myxococcota bacterium (assembly GCA_047621685.1). GTDB lineage: Bacteria > Myxococcota_A > UBA796 > UBA796 > UBA796 > JAQXDW01. The sequence goes on from JBLHNG010000134.1 coordinate 2,171, forward strand.
AAGGACGCCGACACCTCCACCGAGGAAGCTGACGCGGACACCGACGCCGACACGGATGCGGACACCGACGCCGACACCGACGCCGACACCGACGCCGACACCGACGCCGACACCGACGCCGATGCCGACTACCAGTTCAACCAGGCCGACTCCAGCCAGTACGACCGGGTCGACCGCATGGGCATGCCTGCGATCAACACGGCGGTCATCACCTCGAAGGACACCTACAACGCCTCCGACCCGACCGACGACATCGCAGGCGTCTTCGTTGGTGAGATCATCGCCAACCTCACTGGTCTGCACGATGCCCTCGACGACGACCTCACAAGCCTCGGGCTCACCCCCTGCACGATGGTCGGCGACGGAACCGGTACCTGCGTGGCGGTCGCGGCCCCGCTGGTCCTCCCCGACACCCTCAAGCTCAGCCTCAACGACCCGGTCGGCTTCCCCAACGGTCGCCTGCTGCGGGACCCGGTCATGGACGTCACCCTCGCGGTGGTCCTCCTTGAGCTGTCCGACGGCACCCACGGCGCCACCGATCTCGTCGGGGTCCTCAACCCCGATGCGAACGACGTGGACTTCCTGGACGCCTTCCCGTACCTCGCTGCTCCCAACTAGACGTCCCACGAGACTGCTAGACTAAATGACTAGACTGGTCGCCCGATGCCTCCGCGTCGGGCGACCTTTTTGAGACCTCTCTGAGCCCCGGAGTGACGATGATGCGCGTTCTCTCAGCACTGCTGCTCGCTGGCTGCTTCAGCACAGACCCCACCCCCACAGTCGAGGCGGTGCCACCTGCAGCCGTTGAGGCCGCCCCTGCTGCCCCCACTGCATTCGACGCGGAGCTTGCCGCGCTGGATGAGAAGATCGCCTGGAACCTCAAGCGATCCGAGACCCTCGGTGGGAGCTGGCTGGTGCTGGAGAGCGCTGCCGGGCTGCTGATGGAGCGCGCCCGGCTCTCCGGGGACTACAACGACTATGCCCGTGCGGAGTCCCTGCTGACCGAGGCGTTCTCGCTGGCTCCGGAGAGATCGGGTCCGTTCATGACCCGTGCGCAGCTCAACTACACCCTCCACCGCCTCGACGCGGTCGATCCAGATCTCGCGCAGGCCAGCAAGCGGCTGCTGCTCAACAACCACGAGCAGGGCTCCATCGCCTTGCTGCGGGCCAACCTCGCGCTCCAGCGGGGAGACTATGCCGCCGCGAAGAACGGCTATGACGAAGCCCTCGCCCTGAGTCGCTCCATGAGCGCGGTGTGCTCGGTCGCCGTCTTTGAGTGGAAGACCGGCGACACGAAGACCGCCGAGGCGCGATTCGACGAGGCTGAGGACATGCTCATCGGAGACTCGGCCACCCGACGGGCGTGGCTGCACCTCCAGCGCGGTCTCATCGACCTCGATCACGGTCGACTCGACGACGCGATGGCCCACTACCGCACCGCCGAGTCCATCCTTCCCGGCCACTGGCTGATCGAGGAGCACATCGCCGAGGTCCTCACTGCCACCGATCAGGCCGATGCTGCCCTGCGGGTCTACGGCGCGGTCATTGAGCGCACTGGCAACCCGGAGTTCATGGACGCCGTCGCCGAGATTCTCGCACAGCGCGAGGACGCCTCTGCCCCGCAGTGGGTCGCCCGTGCCCGAGAGGCCCACGACGCCCGGCTCGCCCTGTTCCCCGAGGCCGCCGCTGGTCACGCCCTCGATCACTACCTCGCCCATGCCTCCCCCGCCGAGGCCCTCGCCCTGGCACAGGCCAACCTCGACACCCGTCCCAACACCGAGGCCCGGATCGGACTCGCCGCTGCCCTGCTCACCGCCGGTCAGCTCGAAGCCGCCGCCGAGCAGCTCGCCATCGCCGAGGCCTCACCGTGGGTTGCTGCCGACATCCACACCCTCGCCGCCGAGCTGGCCCTGGCGACCGGTGACCGGGACGCCGCCACTGCTGCGCTGGGTCGGGCGCAGTCCATCGACGCCACCGCCACGGTCGACGGGCTGTAGGGCCACGGGGGCAGACGCGGTAGCATCACCGCAATGCTGACCCTCTTCCTGCTCTCCTGCGCCGACACCCCATCCTCCACCACTGGTGTGACCCCCACCTCACCCGAGGCGGATGTGGACACCGACACCGACACGGATGCCGACACCGACGCCGACACGGATGCGGACACCGACGCCGACACCGACACCGACACCGACGTTGAACCCGAGCCCCTGCGGATCGAGCAGATCCAGGTCACCGGGGACAGCATCGGAGAGGCGGCGCTGATCATCGGCCCCGACGGCACCACCGTGCTGCTGGACGTCGCCGGAGAGTCACACACCGACGCGGTGCTGGCGGCGCTGGACTACCACCTCGGCGAGCGGGCGGTGGACTGGGTCGTGCTCACCCACTGGCACCGGGACCACGTCGGCGGCCTCGCCGCTCTGATCGGGGGAGACAACCCGGAGCTGGTCGTCCGTGAGGCTGTCGTCACCCGGGGACTGGTCGACCTCGACGACCGGGCTGCCCACCCCGACGAGACCACCGCGGCCTGCACCGCGCTGTCTGAGAGCGGCCTGACCCAGATTGAGCTCTGCGATGGTCCCAAGCTGGCTCCCTGTGACCTCAAGGGCAGCGGCAAGCCCTGGCCGGCGACCGACTGCGACGGCCTGCTGCTCGGCGATCTCTCCGATGCCACCGATGACAACGAGGGCCGCCTCTCCCGGATCCCGCTGGGGGACGACGCCACCCTGGCGCTGTACTGGGTCAACGGCTGGCTGGCGACGTCTGACGGCATCCTGGAGAGCAGCGGGGAGGGGGTGGTGCTTCGGTATGACCACTTCAACGAAGAGAACGCCCGGAGCATGGGCGGCTTCATCCGCTACGGCGACTTCCTCTACCTGTTCGGCGGCGACCTGACCGGGGGCGGCGCGGGCACCCCGATGGTGGAGCAGCTGATCGTGTCCGCTGGAGACACCATCACCGACGACGGACAGCCGGCGATGCCCTCGGGTCAGGCCGACGTGCTCCACATCAACCACCACGGCCACTCCACCGCGACCACTGAGGACTGGGTGGACTGGGTGATGCCCGACGACGGCCAGCCCCGCACGGCCATTGTCGGCGCCAACCAGCACTACCTCGGCGCAGTCGATCAGGGTGTGCTCGATCGCCTCCACGCCCGGCTGGCCGGCGGAGAGGTCTGGATCACCGAGGACGGTCAGGCCGACAGCACGGTAAAGACCGAGCACATCGTCGACGCCAGTGTGCTGCTGAGCGTCACCGACGGCGGGTCGAGCTACACCGTCTCGGCCCGGGCCGGGGACAAGCTGCTCGATGTGACCACCCTCCAGAGCACCACGACTCCGACGAAGTAGGGATAAGGGGAGGGAATGCAGCCCGCAGACCTCACCCTGCACACCGTCTCTTCCGCCTCAGGACCTGCGGCGGTCTTCGATGTCGGCGAGGGCCTGCCCATCGTCTTCGTGCACGGCTACCCCGGCCGCCCCCAGGACTTCCGCTGGCTCGTCCCGCTGCTCCCGGACGTCCGCCGGATCGGCATCGCGTTTCCCGGCCTCGATGCGACCCCGCTGTCGAGCGGCCCCGACCCCTCTGTCGATGGGCGCGGGCGGTTCCTGTCTGGCGTGCTGGATGCGATGGGCATCGACCGCTGCGTGATGGTCGGACACTCCATGGGCGGTGTCCTCGCGGCGTCGGTCGCAGCACGGCAGCCAGAGCGGGTGGCGGGCCTCGGGCTCGTCTCCTCCATCGGACTCTCCATCCACAATGGCTTCCGCAGCTTCCGGCCGGGCCTGACCTGTGCCCTGGCCACTGCCCCGGTGATCTCGACCCTGGTGCGCCCCCTCATCACGAAGGGCTTCCGGCAGGCCGGCTTCCCACCGGGGGTGTCCTGGTCGGCGATGCAGCACACGCTGCGCTGCGCGGCGGCGATTGACTTCGCCGAGAACCAGGCGATCTACGCTGCAGTGCGAGCGCCAACCCTCGTGGCCTGGACGGAAGACGACCGCCTCATCGAGTCGGCGATCTCAACGGCCCTGGCGGCGGCGGTGCCCGGCGGTCCCCGGCTGTCCTGGCCCACCGGAGGACACGCCAGCGTGAAGTCCCGGGCGATGGAGCTGGCGGAGGGCTTGTCTGCATGGCTGCCGACCCTCTCCTGAGCCTCCGCTGACTACCGGGGCGTAAACGCCAGCTGCTCCCGAAACGCCGCCAGCTCTTCGCGAAGCGGACGCTGGGTGAACCACCCCTTCGCCAGGATGCGCGGGTCGGGGCGGACCATGAGGTTGTGCCGGGGCATGTCCTGCTCGATGTAGATCATCTCCAGGTCGCCGATCAGCCCCTGAAGCTCTGCGGCGATCTCGGAGATGGTCGCGTTGCGGTCGATGAGGTTGTAGACCCCGCTCGGCAGGTCGTCTCCGATGAGCGCGGACAGCGCGGAGGCGATGTGGTCGATGTGGATGAACGCCCGGCCCTGGTCGCCGTCACCGTGGATGGAGATGCGCCCGGAGAAGTGGGCCTCGAAGACGAACCGGTTGATCACCGCATCAAACCGCATGCTCCGGCTGTAGCCATAGACGTTGCCGCACCGGATGGTGTGCACCGCCATGCGGTCACTCAGGCGCTCCAACATCTTCTCGCCGCGTAGCTTCGAGGTGCCATACCAGCTCTGCGGCATCGGGGCGGTGGTGTGCGAGGCGGCGCCGCCCGACGAGCCATAGACGGAGGTGGAGGAGAGGTAGATGAGCTGCTTGACGCTCTCAGAGCGCTCCAGGATGTAGCTCAGCTCCGCGCTGCCCCAGTGGTTGACCTGCTCGAACAGGTGCGGGTCGGCGCTGGAGAACGGGGTGGTGACCCGAGCGGCGAGGTGAACGACCACGTCGACCCCCGCCATCGCCCGCTCCAGCCGCCGGGTGTCGAGGATGTCGCCCCGGATGAACCGGATCTTCGCGGACGGGCTCAGGGAATTGCCGAGGAAGAAGTTGTGGTTCTTCCGGCTGAGGTTGTCGTAGACGACAAGCTCGGTGATGTCGCGGCTGTCGTGGCTCAGCGCGTCGAGCAGCGCGGTGCCGAGGTAGCCCGCGCCGCCGGTGACGAGGATCTTCACTTCCTCCTCCAGGGTCGGTGTGCCTGCCCCATTAATCGCGATGGACGGGATGTGAGGGCGGAGGCTGCGCGGCATCGCGTGCGGATCGGCGAATTGCTTGCCTTAAAAGAACCTTGTTCAGAGCACCGATTCAGATTCGGATCAGAAAATCAAGAAAGATCGTGAAAAAAGACAGGTCAGGGATTGCGATCATCTTTTTTCCTTATACAAACAGTATGCAAACAGTGTGCAGAAGGCGGTTCAGACGCCTGGCCGATTCCTGTAAACGACCGACCTGAACTGAGACCTGCCCCACCAAAGGATACTGAGATGCTTACTTCTGCAATGACCCTTCTTCTGAGCCTGAGCCTCTTCGCCTGCGGAGACAAGAACGACTCCGCCGTCACTGACGAGGCCGATGCCGACACCGACGCCGACACCGACGCCGACACCGATGCCGACACCGACGCCGACACCGACGCCGACACCGACGCGCAGCTTCGCGTGATCCACCTCTCCCCCGACGCCCCGGCCGTCGACATCTACGCCAACATGGGCGACGATGCTGCCGTTCCGGACCTCGCCTTCGAGGGCGGCACTGGCTACCTGACCCTTCCCGCAGCCACCTACGACTTCCAGATCTCCGCTGCTGGCAGCCCGGCGTCGGAGAGCGTGTACGAGGTCGCAGGCCTGCCCCTTGATGCTGACACCAGCTACACCGCCGTCGCCCACGGCTCGCTGGGCAACGCCTCATTCACCGTCACCCCGCTGGTTGATGACTACTCGGCCATCACCGACGGCAACTTCCGGGTCCAGGTCTTCCACGCCGCAGACAATGCTGCCTTCGCCCAGGTCGATGTCTGGAACATCACCGGCGGCGAGGCCAGCGCGCTGATCCCGGACTTCGACTACGGTGCGGGTGTCACCACCGAGCTGCCCGCCGGTGCCTACGACATCTGCCTCGACGTCAACAACGACGATGGCTGTGATGCCTCCTACTCCCTGCCGGATCTGCCTGCGGGCATCTTCGTCAACCTCTACGCAGTCAACGACTCTGCGGGAACTCCGTTCCTCATCGCCCACCTCGATGACGGCAGCACCGTGCGGATCGACGCCAACTAAACATCTCACCAGCCGAGCCAACGGGGCGCAGCGGGAGCGATCCTGCTGCGCCCTCTCTTTGGATGAGCGAGGGCGCTCGATTGAGATAGCCCCCAGCCGGAGGTTCCCATGCTCAGCCCGATGCTCTTTCTCGCCTGTGCCAACGTCGCCGACATCGAGGATGGCCGTCAGCTCAACTCGGTGACCATCCTCAAGGACTGGTTCACCAGCGCAGCCCTGCTGCCCACCGACGCCGGGCCGGTGATGATCGATGCTGGCTACCGGGACCGCAACATGACAAAGGCCCTCGAAGCCCAGGGGGTCGATCCCGCAGATGTCGTGGCGATCCTGCTCACCCACGGCCACACCGATCACATCGGCGCGATTGAGATCTACACCAACGCACAGCTCTACGCACTGCCCGATGAGCAGGGGACCCTCGATGAAGAATCGGACGGTGAGGTGTCCATCGACGTTTCGCTGACCGACGGCGAGATCCTCACGTTTGGACAGCACACCGTCGAGGTGCTCGCAGTGCCTGGCCACACCCCCGGCAGCGCGGTGTACCTCGTCGATGGGGTTGTGCTGATGGGAGACACCGCCCTGTTGACTGGAGACGGCACGCTGGAGCCGGCAGACGAGAAGTACTCGGCGGACACTGAGCAGGCCGCAGAATCGCTCAAGGCGCTCGCGGAGACCCTCCAGCCCCGAAGCGATGAGGTCGACTGGCTCGCCCCGTCTCACAGCGGGCCGTCTGCGGGGGTAGATGCTCTGGTGGAATACGCAGGGCTCTGAGTCCGACACTGGAGCCTCTTGATGTCCAGCTTTGATGAGATCACCACCTGGCAGCCCGACGGCGATGGCACCTGGAGTCACACCGTCGGCGAAGACTGGGGGCAGGGGAGAGCGGCGTTTGGCGGGGTGCAGACTGCGGCGGCTCTCCGGGCCATGCGCAGCCTCGTGGACCCCGACCGCACCCCCCGCACGATCGCCACCAGCTACATCGGCCCGCTCGCCCCCACCCCCGCCACTCTCACCGCGCGGATCATCCGTGCCGGGCGCGCCCTGACCAGCGCGCAGGCCCTCATCACCCAGGACGGTCGTGAGGTCGCCCTGTTCCAGGCATCCTTCGGGGCTCCCCGCCCGTCAGGGCTCCGCATCCAGCCGCCGACCCGTCCCCAGCGTCCCGACCCCGACGAGCGCCCCGCGATGCCGTTCCTTCCCGGCATCATCCCGGCGTTCACCCAGAAGTTCGACTACCGCTGGACCAACGGGCAGCCCCCGTTCACCGGTCACGACACCCCCTACCTCGGCGGCTGGTGTCGCCACCGCACCCCGGCCACCGACGGCTTCAGCACTGCGGTCGCCCTGCTCGACGCCTGGCCCGCCCCCCTCCTCCCGATGCTCACCGTCCCGGCCCCCGCCAGCACCGTCAGCTGGACCGCCGCGTTCATCGACGTGCCTGAGCAGAGCCCGGACGGCTGGTGGTGGCTCGATGCCGAGGGCGTGACCGCTGCCGACGGCTACGGCACCACCCGGGGTCGCCTGTTCGCCCCGGATGGTCGCCTCGCGGCCCACATGGAGCAGCTGGTGGTGGTGTTCGACAAGCGGTGAGGCTCAGGTGCTGGCGTGGGGGACGCCGGTGCCGGGAGCGTCTGCCTGCGCAGTACGTCGCCTCAGCAGCGTGGCGGCGGCGGGGAGGATGACCTCCAGGCGTGCCCGGTCCAGCGCAGCGCGGGCCATGGCGGCATCGGGGAGGCCGTGGGCGACGAGGTGGGCACGGTGCGGCCCGGTCGCCAGCCGCTCCGGCAGCGGCACCCGTCCCCCTTCAAGCTCAGCGAATGCTTCGGCGACCGCAGCCCGGACCGGCTCCCCGCCAGCGTCGATGGCCCAGCGAACCGTCGCCCAGGCCAGCCGGGCGTGCCCCTGCTCGTCGTCAGTGATGCGCTTCAGGGTCGCCTGGACTGCCCGATCCGTGCTGGCTGCGAGGCACTCCAGGGCCAGCAGGGTCGTCAGGGTCTCGCCGATGCAGCCCTCCCGCACGGTCGCTGCTGCAAACGCCGCCAGATCTCGGGTCAGCGGGAGGGTCTCGCCGAGGGGAAAGTCCCCGGGGCCGACGGGCTCACCGGCGTAGGCGCTGGCGAGCTGGAAGCCGAGCAGGGCGTGGTGGACCTCCTCCGTCGCAGCGGAAGTGGTCGCCGCCACAAGGTCCGCGGGGGCGCCAAACGCCAGCAGCTCCAGGGTCAGCCGAGCAAATGCAGCGACTGAGGCGTGCTCATCCAGCGCCGCCCGACGCCACTCCACGGCGAGCTGAGCCCGTGCCTCTGCCGGCAGCCCGTCGAGCACTGGACACATCCGCAGGCTGCTCACCCCTTCAGGAGCGCCTCCACCGCCGCATACCCCGACTGCATCGCGCCGGGCACCGTGGCGGTGTTGTAGAGAGAGCAGGACTCTCCGGCGAAGTAGACCAGCCCCTCCACCGGCTCCTGGAGTGCGAGGATGACATCCTCCTCGTTGCCCTGAACGGTGTAGGTGTAGGCCCCCTGGATGTAGGGCTCTGCGGACCAGTTCTGCACGACGTGGTTGAGGTAGGTGGCCGAGGCCTTCCCGTCGAAGATCGCATCCAGCTCCGCCAGCACCGCGTCGACGATCTCCTGGTCTCCGGCCAGGTCGGTGAACCGGTTGGCGTCCGGGCTGACGTAGAACAGCGACAGGATGTTGCGGTCGGAGTCCTTTCGGAAGGCGGTGTCGAAGTAGATCTGGTCGGATCCGCCAACCAGGGTGATGTCCGGGTAGAACCGCTCGGAGAACTCGAAGATCACCTTGAGCCCCGGCGGGATCTCCACGGCGTTGATCGCGCTGAGCTTGGCGTCGGGCAGGGCGGGCTGGAAGTGGATGCTCTCGCCCTGGAGGATCTTGGTCGGCACGGTCACCAGGATCCGATCACCCTCGTACTGTTCCCCGTTGATGTCGGTTACGATGACGGTGTCACCGGAGTAGTCGATGTCGGCGACCGGGCTGCTCAGGACGATGCGGTCGGTGATGTTCGCGGCGATGTATTCCTGCAGAAAGCTGAACCACGTCGTCTTCTTGAACTTGTACTCGCTGTAGTAGTTCCCCCCGGCGTTGAGTCGGGTCAGCCGGTCGTTGCTGTAGCTGTAGACCGTGTCGGGGCTGTAAGGCACCACATCGATGGCACCCTCGACTGTCACATCGTCGATCAGATCAGAGAGCACCGACGGGGCCTCGTGGATCCACTCCGCGCCGAGGTCGATGGGGAAGTCTGCAAAGTCCTCCACCGCTCGAACCCGTCCGCCGATCCGTGGCGAGGCCTCGATGATCTGAAAGTCGATGCCGTAGCGGTCCAGGATGTAGCCCGCCGCCAGACCCGCAGCGCCGGCCCCGATGATCAGCACCTTCCCGGTGAAGTTAACCTCGAAGTTGTCATACAGCCCGCCTTCGGTGTCGCAGCCTGTCAGCCAGGAGAAGAATGGGATCGTGGCGGTCAGTGCGGCGCACTGCTTCATCATGTCGCGTCGATTCATCGGTTCATCTCCGAGGTGGATCCAAAGCGCAGGCCGATCTCGACGGCGAAGAACATGCTGTCCTCGACCTGAGGGGAGATCTTCCGCCCGATGGACAGCTTGAGGTAGGGGTCCACAGCAGGCAGGCTCCAGCCCAGCTCATAGTTGAGGGTGGGGACGGCGTAGTGACGCAGCTCGCGAGTGGTCGTGTATTCCCCGGTGCTCAGGTCGATGGACTCGGTGACGATCTGCGCGGAGAGCAGGTAGGCGACCCCGACGGAGAACGCTGAGTATCGGGCGCCCTTGCCCTGGTGTCGGTAGCCGACGTCGAGGTTGAGCATGGCGCTGTTGTGGTTGTCGAGGCGGGTGAAGGCAGCGATCTGTGGGGCCATGAACAGCCCACCGGGCAGCGCCACCTCGGTGCCGAGCTTGAGGCCGGGCTGGACTCCATACGGAGCATAGAACCCGATGGTGAGCGGTGGAGCGGCGTGTGCAGCGAGGCTGGTCAGCAGTGCGGTGAGGAGCATGTCCCCACTGTGACTCGCGAACCTGAAGGTTTCCTGAAGTCGACATGACGACCTCGTGACAGCCTCAGCCCTGGACCGGAACCAGCCCCCGGTTGCCGAAGGTGTCGAGGTACTCCTGCCGCAGCCCGAAGCAGCCCTCGCGCAGCCGACAGCTCGCACAGACCTCGGCGTAGCGGCGGTGGATCAGCTCCTGAGAGGTGTAGTCGTCGGGTCGGATGACCTCATAGGCCGGGCTGACCCGGGCGGGATCCACCGCACAGACCGCGAACCCACACGATCCACCGAGCTGAACCGGGACGCCCGCTCCCCGCAGCAGCGCGACCGCCTCCGACAGCGGATCCCGGAGGCGATCAAACGGAACCTGCTGGGCGATCCACCGATCAGGCTCGAAGTAGGACGTCGGGTGGGCGTAGGTGACTCGGATGATCGACCCCGGCAGCGTGGGCGCGACGAAGCGGTCGTGGATGAACCGGGCGTGCGCGGCCAGTCCGTCGACGTTGGCGGACTCCACCACACAGGTCAGGCTCACCGGCAGCCCTGCCTGGAGCGCCTGGGTGATGCCAGCGATGGTGTGCCGGTGGGTGCCCGGGGCGCGGGTCATGTCATCGGAGGTCGTCGCATCAGCGCTGTGCAGCGAGACCTGCACCCCGGTCAGACCAGCCTCCACCAGCCGCCGGGTGTACGCCGCCCGCCGCAGCCGGATGG
>JBLHNG010000135.1:0-13095 GCA_047621685.1 Myxococcota bacterium
GCCATCGACGGGCGGATCGACCACTGGGCCGAGACGCCCCAGGGTGCTGCGGCGCTGGTGGTTGTCCTCGACCAGTTCTCCCGCAACCTGCGGCGTGGGACCGCCGACATGTTCGTCGCCGATGACCACGCCCGCGCCATCACCCGGGCGGCGATCGATCGCGGTGACCTCGCAGTGCTGCCGCCGGCGCTGATCATGGTGCACGCCCTGTGTCTGGAGCATGCCGAGGATCTCCCGACCGTCCGCGAGGCGCTGGAGCTGCTCCACCAGCTCACCAGGGATCCGATCACCCGGGGAAACCGCAAGCGCTACAAGCGGGTCCGGTCCGCGGCGTTCAAGCACGTCTCGGTGCTGGATCGCTATGGCCGGTATCCTCACCGCAACGCACTGCTGGGCCGCACCTCCACCCCCCGCGAGCTTCAATATCTCCACGACAGCCAGGAGAAGTTCGTGCGCTCCGTGAAGCCGCACACCACCCGTCGGCTGAAGATCCTGGTGCTGCACAGCTTTCGCCAGTCCGCCCGACGGCTGTCCTCCCGGACCGGTGCGCTTCGGCGTGCCCTCGGAGACCTCGCCGAGCTGGTCTACGTCGACGCCCCCCACGCCTACCAGGCCACCGGCGCGATCCGACAGCAGGTGGTCGCGGACTTTGGCGAGGACATGGCGGAGATCTCGGGGCAGCGCTGCTGGTGGAACTCTGGCGAGGACCACGCCATCTACGACGGGGTCGAGGAGACCTTGGAGTACCTCGAAGGGGTGTTTGCCGAGCAAGGGCCGTTTGACGGGGTGATCGGGTTCTCTCAGGGCGGTGCGGTCGCCGGTCTGTTGGCCGCGATGCAGCCGTTTGGGGCGATCCAGATGAAGTTCGTGATCTGCATCTCCGGCTTCCCGTCCCGGGCGGAGGTCCACCGGACGCTGGGAGAGGCGAAGATCGCGCTGCCATCGCTTCATGTCTTCGGCGAGAAGGACGTTCTGGTCGACAATTCCCGCACCCTCGCGCTCTCGGAGTGGTTCGCTCAGCCCGCGGTCGCCAGCCATCCCGGCGGGCACTTCTTCCCCGAGAAGTGGCCGATGGACACCATCTCGGCGTTCCTCACCCCGTTCGCCGAGGCGGTCAAGCCCCTGGAGCGCGCCCCGCTGACCCTGTTTGACCCCGACGCCCTGCCCGGACTCGATGCGCTGCTGTGCGACACCCCGACTGAGACCGTCTCAGCGGTGTCCGCGGCGGTGTCGGGGCTCTCAGACAATGACCGGGCGATGCGCCTCGACGACCTGCGCACCCTCGCGCTCCTCCAGCACCAGCCGTACTCCTACTCTCCCGTCCAGGCGATCACCGAGCCGCTGCCGGGGGATGCGATGTATCGGCTGTGGCTGGCGGTTGCCGAGGTCAGCGGAGAGCACACGCTGCGTCGGCTGGTGGACCACGGAGGCTGGTCGGCTCTGACCCGGCTGGCGGTCATCGCGCATCGGGACTTCCCCGGCAGCGACTTCCCCGGCAGCGACTTCCCCGGCAGCGACTTCCCCACATCCATTGCCGCATTCTTCGCCGAGCAGCTCCGGCTCGACGAGGCTGCGCTGAAGGAGGACGCCGTGATCTCTTCGGCGGCCCTCGCGGCTCCCCGGCATCGCTCAGCGACCGATCGCTGCTGCCGCCTGGGGCGGGACATCGCCCGGCTGCTGTTCCCCGAGGATGAGAAGGTCGATTCCTACCGGGGCTACCGCTACCTCATCACCCGGCTGTCCAGTGCGCTGCGTCCGTCCTCCCGCCAGGCGCGGCCGTCGCTGCCGTCTCAGGTGATGACGCCGTGGTCCGCTGCGGCGTTCTCGGCCCCGATCTCCCCGGAGATCATCGAGCCCAAGCCGATGCCGGTCGTGCCCAGCCCGCTGACTGAGCTGACCCCGCTGCTGGAGCACCTCAGCGACAACATCCCCACCCCGAACCCCAAGGCGTTCACCCGCGGCACCCTGATGACCGACGGTCGGCTGGATCTGTGCAAGCAGGTGGTCGGGCCGGCTGGCATCGGTCCGCTGCTCTCCGCAGTCTCAGGCAATCCCCAGGTCCGCCGGCTGCTGCTGGGCAACAACATCGTGGGTAACGCCGGGGCGGCGGAGATTGCGGACTTCATCACCTCTGGTCACTCCCCGGTGAAGGTCTGGTACATCGCTGGCAATCAGATCGACGCTGAGGGCATCGTGTCGGTGGTGGACGCCCTGTGTGAGCGCACCGACGTCGAGGGGCTGTGGCTCAAGCGCAACCCGCTCAAGCCGGCGGGTGCGGTCGAGGTTGCCCGGCTCATCCGCGCAGACACCCCGATTGAGACCCTCGATCTGGTCAACACCGGGCTGCTTGATGACGGGGCGGCGGTGATCGCGGATGCGCTGTGGGACAACCACAACCTCCGCCACCTCTACCTCGGCACCAACGGCATCACCCCCGCCGGTCTCGCGCCCCTGGTCCGCTACCTCGGGGAGTCCAACCGGCTGGAGTCGCTGTTCATCTCCTGCAACCGCATCGGCGATGAGGGGGCGAAGATGCTGGCCGAGGCGCTCAAGCGCGACCGCTCCCTGGTCCGCCTGGGGCTGTCTTCAGATCGCATCGGACCGGCCGGAGCCATTGCGCTGGCGGAGGCGATCACGGATCACCCGACGCTGCGCTACCTCGACCTGGGCTGGACCCGGGCGACGGCGGCGGTGGGGGAGCTTGGCAACCGTGTCGGCAACACCGGCTGCCGGGCGATGGCGACGATGCTGCGCAGCAACCAGGCGCTCCAGGCCCTCGACCTGTCCCACAACGACATCTCCCAGCGCGCCATCGACGCGATCACCGAGTCGCTGGAGGTGGACAACACCACCCTCGTTTCATTGCGGCATCCGCAGTTCGGTAAGGCGATCAACCACGACGCTCTTGGTCGGCTCCACGCCCTGCTAGAGCGGAACCGGGCGGCGGCGGGGGTGGACCCAGAGGAGATCCGGACGCCGACGCCGACCCGGGAGATCATGTCGGTGTATCGAACGGCGTGAGCGAGCCGGCACAACCGCTGGAGGTTGCTTTAGACGTACCAGAATCCCGTCTGGCAAGGCTGGGGAGGTTGCTTGAGTTGAGCTGGCAAGAAACAAAAATCGCCCTGTCAGAGCTTCGGACAGTGTCCGAAGCTTTGACTGCTTCCCGCGCCCCGGAGTCCCTCCGGTAGAATCGTCTGATGGAAGTTGCCGACAATCTCAACACCGTCCTCAGGCGCGGTCACCCAGCGGCCGAGCGCTGCCTGTCCGCCCTCGGGCGACGTCTATATTTCCCCAGCGGGGTCACATCCCAGGGCGCTGAGGCTGCCGAATGCCCTCTCAATGCCACCGTCGGACAGTTCGTCGGTGACAGAGGCGAGGCGATTCCGCTGCCGTCTATGTCTGGGGGGCTTGGCAGACTCAACAATGGGGAGGTGTTCCTGTATGCCCCGCAGGGGGGCCGAAAGGATCTGCGTCTGGCCTGGCAGGAGCGCCTCCGAGGTCAGACCGACGGGCCGCTGAGCCTGCCGATGGTCACCAGCGGACTCACCCACGGCCTGAGCATCGTCGCAGACCTGTTCACCGACACCGGCACCCAGGTGCTGCTGCCGGATCCGGGCTGGGGCAACTACAACCACATCTTCGGCACCCGAACCGGAGCGGAGATGATCCGCTACCTGGTGGTCGATGAGCAGGGTCGGCTGAACCTCCCGGCCATCGCCGCTGCCCTTGCGGAAACCACCGGTCCCTCGGTGCTGCTGCTGAACTTCCCGAGCAACCCGCTGGGCTACACCCCCACCGTGCAAGAGGCCGCCGCACTCGTCGAGGTCATCAACGCCGCGCCCAACCCCCTGGTGGTCCTCTGCGACGACGCCTACCACGGCATGTCCTGGGAGGACGGCCTGGCGATCGACGGCATCTTCCCGCTGCTTGCCGACGCCGATCCGGAGCGCATCCTCCCGGTCAAGATCGACGGTGCCACCAAGGAGCTGTTCTTCTTCGGCGGTCGGGTGGGCTTCATCACCTTTGGCGTCGATGGTGCGGCCGGTGCGGCGCTTGAAGAGAAGGCCCGCGCGCTGGCCCGAGCGACGATCTCCTCGGTCTCGGCCCCCTCTCAGGCGATGGTCATGCAGGCGCTGACGGCCCCGGACCTCGCTGAGCAGCAGGCGGTGCTTCGAGACATCCTCCGCCGACGATACCGCGCGCTGCGGACGGCGCTGGAGCACCACAATCTGTCGGCATGGCCGTTCAACAGTGCCTTCTTCGCCCTGCTGAGGGTGGAAAATTCTCACGTCATTCGGCGGGGTCTGCTACAGGACGGCGTCGGACTGGTCGCCTTTCCCGGTGCGCTCCGGCTGAGCTACTCGACGATCCCTGAGGGAGAGATCGACAGGCTCGTCGCCATCACCGCCCGCCATATCTCTCGCTCTTGACTCAACCGGGTGCCCATGCTCCTTCCACTTCTCTTCTCCTGCGACATGACTCCCAGCTATGTCGAGGCCTCTGACATCGACGATGCCCTCTCCCGCAAGCACTACAAGACCATGTGCGTCGGGCTGACCATGAAGGACGACAGCGTCCGGCAGTACGCCACCGAGCGACTACGCGCGATCACCGAAGCAGAGGGCATCGCGATTGCGGACGCCTGCATCTGCGAGAACGTCGTGGATGCCCAGTTCGACTGGGACTCCTCCATCGCCCTCGGGCTGACCGGAGAGCAGCGCGACGAGCCCACCGCCTGCTTCGCCTCCCTCGCTGCCGACCCGGCCCTGCAGAACCGGATGGAGGCGATCACCGCCCTCGCTCGGATCCCCAGTCCCTCCGCCCGGAAGGCCCTCGCTGGCATCGCCGCGTCGTCTGGCCCCACCGATCAGCGGGTGCGCGCCCTGGAGAGCGTGGGCGGGATGGAGACCTTCCGCGATGACATGCTCAAGGTGCTCGCCGACGATGGCGACGAAGTCGTCCGTGCGGCGACCGCGACCGCGCTGGGCGGGGCGGGCAAGAGCTCCCCGGTGGTCCGCGCCCTCAAGGACGCCACGAAGGATGAGTCCGGAGTGGTTCGCGCCGCTGCGCTCGTCTCGCTCAAGCGGCTGATCGGCTCCTCCGCCGATGATGCACTGTGCGAGGCGATGATGAAGGACGACAGCGCCGAGGTCCGTCGTTCATCGGTCGGTGCCTTCCAGGGAACCAGGCGTCCCTCCGCCATCGCCTGCCTCAAGGAGCGTGCGATGACCTTCGAGGAAGACGCTGCGGTTCGCGAGACCATGCTCAAGGTCCTCAAGAGCTCCCCCCACGACGACGCCTCCACCATTCTCTGCGAGGCCATCCCGTTCTGGCTGCGCTCCTATGTCGTCGAGGATCTCCCCGACAAGCTCCCCGGCACCGACATCATCAAGGCCCAGAACGACCGCGACTGGCAGAAGAGCTACGAGTGCGTGCAGAGTGCCTACCGCAGCCAGCGCGGCTACTCCTGCTACGCGAGGATGTATGTCGGTTACTGGTTCAACGAGCTGGGTGGCAGCGGGAGCATTCCCGAGTGCCCCAAGTACCCGGCCCCGTAGCGTATAAGTATCGCGACAAACTCGATAAAGAAGAGGTCTGACCGATGGGTTCACTTGTAGAGACGATCAAGGATGACGCACGCAGACGCGCTGTCGTCGACGACTGTGTGATGTTGCTGGAGTCCGAGGTCGCCAGCAAGGGCGGCTTCTCAGGGGTGGCGATCAAGGGCGGCTACAAGACCGTCAAGAAGATGCGCCCGGGCATGATCCCGATGGCGATGAACCACCTCCTTGAGGACTTCGCGAAGCAGATCGATCCGATCTGGGCGGACTGCGGGGGAGACAAGGCGAAGTTCACCGGGCGGAAGTCTGACATTGCTAATGCCCTGCTGTCTATTACTGACGAGCGCGGCCGACAGAGCGACCAGAAGCTGCTGGTGAAGGTCTACAGCAAGCTCCGCCCAACGGCGATGCAGCACATCGGTGATGCAGTCCCTCGGCTGGCGGACCTCATCGCGAAGCACGCTTCCTGAGCGGGTGACCGTTTGGCTTGGCACCCACGCTCAGTTGAGCGCGACCATCGCCTGAAGCATCCGTCCCATCGGACCCTGCGGATCAACCGGAACCGAGGGGGCGGGCTCATCGACGAGGTCCTGAAGAATCCAGGTGACCTCGCGGAGACGCTGAGAGAGCACCATCGCCATCGCCTTGAGCAGGCGGGTGGTGCCCGGGTGGTTGGCCTCCATCAGCTCCGCGAAGGCCTCGCGGGGCAGACGCAGCAGGGTGGTGGAGCCGTGTGACGTGGCCGCGCCGAGGCGGGCGGAATTGTCGAGCAGGGCCATCTCGCCGAAGCCCTCGCCGGGCTCCAGTGTGCCCAGGACGTGCGGGGGACGGCGCTCGCTGGCCCGGGTGATGACGACCTCTCCGCTGATCACGAGGTACCAGGCATCTCCGGGATCGCCTTCGGCAAAGACCTGGTCGCCGTCAGCGAGGACCATGATCTCGGTCCGGGCGACCAGCACCGCGATGTCATCGTCGGAGAGGCTTGAGAAGTACGAGGTGCTTGCCAGAAATTCAGCGACAGTCATCGGCGGTCCTCCGGGTGGAACAGAGGATCTGCTATCACGGGTTGGCGGTCAGCGTGGCCTCACAGGTCCGCTCTCCAACATCTCCGCCGATGGTGGCCTCGGTGACGGTGCCCCGTGGCTGTCCAGCCAGCCCTCCACCTCAATGCCCCCGACAGGCCATCCGACCATCAACAGCGCGTGCATCTCACCCCCTCCCTGCCAGCCTGAACGCAGGTGGTGCGATCAGCTTTACTGTCGATCTTCGCAACAGCAAATCCAGCGGCTGGAGGCGCGTGTGACAGCGCCTTGTTTGGTGGTTGCCAGGCAGGGTACGCTCACTGCGTGGAGAACCTGCGCATGCCCACCACTCGACTCCCCCTCTGTCTGCTGCTCCTCTTCGGCTGCAGAGACACCCGCTCCACCAACCCCCTCGACTCCAGCACACCCGAAACCGACGCGCCTGACTCCGGTGAGACCGGCACGCCGATCGACTGGCAGGACCTGCCCGCCTCCTGCACAGCACCGACGGATCTTCCCGCCGACCCGGTGACTGAGATCGGCCGCTGCTTCAAGGGGCAGGAGAAAGGGGCCACTTACTTCACCGAGCTGTTGGATCTGGAGATCGACGGAGATCTGGTCTATGGCGTCGGCCAGGGCGGGCTGATGATCTACGACATCTCCGAGCCCGCGAAGGTGGATGTGATCGGCCACCTCCAGGGCGTGACTCCGGAGTCCAACCCGGGCCTGTACCGCTACCACCGGGTCGAGCTGTCCGGGACCGGGCTGGCAGCGGTGACCCACCGGGGTGTGGGACTGGGAATTGTCGATGTCTCGGATCCCACGGCACCAGAGAGCCTCATCTTCATCGACTACGAGGGCCTGGAGGGCATGGCGTGGCACGGGGACCGCCTCTACGTGACCGTCAGTGGTGAGGGGCTGCGGGTGGTGGATGTCTCCGATCCCGCCGCGCCATCGTCTGGCAGCCTGATCGGCGGCCTGCAGAGCCCCTGGGATCTGACCCCGGTGGTCGACGGCTGGACCTATGCCGCAGACAACGCCCTGGGCGTCGTTCCCATCGATGTCTCGGATCCGGATGCCCCTGTGGTGCACCCACCGATCGCCCTGGACGGCGCTGTGCTGCACGTCACGATCGACGGGGACTGGCTCTACGCGGCCACCGGCGGACGGGGAGTGAGCGTGATGGATCGCTCGGATCCGGCCGTGCCTGTCGAGGTCGCCCGCGCAGAGACCGGCGGCTCAGCGGTGATGGTCTCGGTGAGTGACGGGGCGCTCTGGGTCGCCGATCACGAGGGTGTGGCGGTCTTTGACGTCTCCGAACCCTCAGCCCCGGTCCCCATCGGGCGGGAAGTCACCGACCAGTTTGCCCTGGCAGTGCGTGCCTCGGGAGATCAGGCCTGGGTCGGGGACTGGAATTACCTGATGGGATACCAGCGCGGCCCCGGGGCCGGGGAGCTGGACCTGCCCTCAGGTTCGTTGGTCCTGCCTGAAGGCGGCGGCGCGCTGCAGACCACGATCACCAACCAGGGCGGGGACACCCTGAGCCTGGTGGGAGCCACCGTCGACGACCCCCGGGTCCAGGTGAGCGTCGAGTCCTTGACCCTTGCCCCTGGCGAGAGCGCGCAGCTCAAGCTGGACTACACCGGCGGCGACGACCTGGATGCGACCCTCTGTCTGGCCTCGAACGACCCCGACGCTCCCGTCCAGGAGGTCTCGCTCGGGGCTGGCGCGGTCGGCGAGTTTGTCGGCCAGATCGCCCCCGACTTCACCATGACCGATCTGGATGGCAACACCTGGCGCCTCTCCGAGCACCTGGGCAGCCCGATCTTCCTGACCTTCTTCGCCACCTGGTGACCGGTCTGTCCGTCCGAGGTCTCGGACATCAACGCAACCATCTACCCCGAATACAGCGCGCGCGGCGTGCAGGTCTGGGCCTCAGGCTACGAGTCCCGGGACAACCTGACCGCATTCAGGGACGCCTTCTCCCTGGAGCTGCCGATCCTGCGCGACGAGAAGCAGCTCGTGAACAGCACCTATGACCAGGCATTCCCCTTCGCTACCGGCGCCTACCCACAGGAGTGGATCATCGGTACCGACGGCAAGATCGCTTACGCCGCCAACCGGTTCGAGTACGACGCGGTCATTGAGGTGCTGGAGCGGGAGCTGACGGAGTAGCGGCGACGTCTGACGGAGCCGGTCGGGTGGCTGGCTCACGGACCTGCCACTGAGTGGGGGCAGCAGCCGACCTACGGCTTCTCTCTCCGGGAGTTCCCGCCTTGCGGCCGCTCCCCTGGGCTACCCACCTTGTGGCCCCAGCATGACACCAAGACCTTTTACCACCCACCGCACTCTCAAAGGGCCTTCCTGTGCCTCACCGGGCTCCCAGAGCATCGACCGATTGCCTCACGGGTTGGCGGTCAGCGTGGCCTCATAGGTCAGCTCTCCGACGTCTCCGCCGATGTTCTCGCTGCCCGAGAGGCTCCCAATCAGGCTGCCATCGCTGTTGAGGGTGCCGCTCCAGGTGTCGGCGTGACCCTCGACCACGACATCTCCGCCGATGGAGGTTCCCGAGACCTCGCCGCTGAAGGTCATCGCGATGTCACCGGACTGAGCCCCGTGGTTGTCCAGCCGGCAGGTGCCCGCGAGGTACAGCCGGCCGCTGCTGGCGCTGCCCTGGAGGGTGCCGGAGCAGGTGTCGGTGATGCCGTAGCGGGAGGAGTGCACGGTGGCGGAGAACTGGCCGGTCTTCGGGCCATCGGTCAGCGGGGACTCAAGGATCTCTTCTGGGGTGCCGTCCTCGTTGACCAGCGCCATGAACCGGTCCCAGTCCCAGCCGTCGCCGGGGTCGGTGTGACAGGACGAGCCGCCGCCAGAGTAGGCGCAGCCAGGGACCTCGCTGTGGCCGATGACGTGGTCGCGGTCGGCTGGGATGCCGTAGCGGTCGCAGATGTCGCGGACCAGGGCGGCGGAGGCGCGGTACATCGTGTCGGTGTACCAGGACTCTGGCTGGCTGACGTAGCCCTCATGCTCGATGCCGATGCTGTTCTGGTTGGTCTCCCAGTGCCCGCCATGCCAGGCGACGTCTTCCTCATCGACCATCTGGGTGATCTCGCCGTCCGAAGAGCGGATGACGTAGTGGGCGGAGGCGGAGGCTGCGGAGTTCTGAAGCCAGGAGATCGCGCCGGAGTAGCTGCCCTCGACGGTGTGGATGACCACCGTGGAGACCGAGGTGCGGCTGGAGTTGGTGTAGTTGGAGCTGGAGGCGGGCACGTAGTGGGTGATCAGCGACGAGCCGGTTCGCGGCTCTCCGGCGATCCAGTCGAAGTAGTGCGGCGCGACCTCGACGAACTCACCATCTGAGGTCGTGTGGGCGATTCCCCACTGCATGAGGTCGAAGACCTGCCCGGCGAAGCCCTCGGCGATGAGCGGATCGGAGGCACCGGAGTAGCGGGCGATGATCGGATACCACTCCTGGAGGGTGTCGACCTCCTCGCCTGTCCATTCCCCATACTCCACCGCCATCCCCGACAGCAGCGCCGCACCACCCCGGATGTTGTCGACCTCATCAAGGCTCAGCTCGTCCAGGCTCAGCCCGGTGATGTCCGCGGCAAGCTGCATCGAGGGGGTGCCGCCGTCTTCGCGGAGGTGCATCACGCCGACCCCGCTGTCGGTCGCCAGCATGCCCATGCGGTGATCCATGCGGGTCATCGCATAGGAGACCGCCACCAGCAGGTCCCGGGGCACGCCAAACTCCGACGAGGCCGCCTGGAAGGAGTCGTTGAGAGACGGGGCCTCATCTAGGGTGCTGGTGAACGACTGGCTGCATGCGAGCAGGGTGAAGAACATCTCGGGGACCTCCAGGGACATCCAGGGAGAGCAAGAACCGTACCGGCTTCATCTGGGGGAAATGCACCGAACAGGGTGGGGCAGGGGTGTCCCGGTGGGACTCGAAGGCGGGACATAGATGCCGCACCGGGGCAGCCCATACCCAGGTATCAGGGGTGCGGTTGGGGGCAGCCTGGGGTAATCTGGGCATCAGATCTGCAACGGAGAGAGACATGCGAACGGCACTCCTGACCCTCCTCATCGGTGGCCTCATGGCCTGCGGCGACAAGGAAGACGACACCTCTACCGCTACGGATGAGGCGGACGCCGACACCGACGCCGACACCGATGCTGATACGGACGCAGACACCGACGCGGACGCCGATGTCATCGCGGTCGATGGCTGCATGGAGTTCGAAGACGGCACGACCCCGTCCAACAAGAACACCCGCATCCAGATGTGCAACAACACCGGCTGTGTTCCGGCCTTCCCCGACTCCAGCGGCTGCTTCACCTACCCCGCCCTGGCGCCCACCACCTACGCCTTCGATGTCGTGCCCACCGGTGAGGGCTCAGGGCACACCTACGGCACCCCGCTCAGCATCGTCACCCTCTCTCCGGGGCAGGGCAGCTGGACGGTGAAGGACACGGTGGTCATCTACGACTTCACCAGCACCTCCACGCTGGCGGATGGCACCCACAGCGGCGACAACGGACTGACCATCGACGTCGATGCTTCCTCATTCGAGGGGCCCATCGAGGATCCGGATGCCGACTGGATGGCGTCTGTCGGGGTCGATCCTGCTGCCTCCGGGCTCCCGGTGGACATGCTCTCCGGCGATGTCGTCGCGATGTGGTATCTCGGACCGGCCACCGCGAAGGTCGGCCCCTGGCCGTTCTCCGTCGATGG
The DNA here is from genome assembly GCA_047621685.1 of Myxococcota bacterium. Taxonomy (GTDB): domain Bacteria; phylum Myxococcota_A; class UBA796; order UBA796; family UBA796; genus JAQXDW01. The sequence goes on from JBLHNG010000135.1 coordinate 11,322, forward strand.
TCTCGGTCTCAAAGAGGGCGCCAAGCTCCGTGCCTACAACGCCTCCTACTACGGCCTGGAGTGGGTCGACCTCGGCACGGTGACCGCAGATGCCTCCGGCAACGTCACCAGCGATGATGGAGTGGGCATCGCCCACCTCTCCACCCTCGTCCTCGTCCAGGAGTAGGCGCTGCTCGCGTTCCTGCTGGGGTGCACAGGCTCCGGGCCTGCTCCTGGTGGGGAAGGCTCCGATAGCGGTCCTTCAGACAGCGGTGCCCCCATCGGGCTGAGCCCCTCCCTGGAGCGGTTCGGCCCGCTTGTCGATGCACCGGAGCCACTCGCACAGACCGACGTCCTGATCATCGGCGGCGGTCCGGCGGGCATGGCGGCGATGATCGAGGCACGCGCAAGCGGTGCAGACGCCCTGCTCCTGGAGCGCAGCACCCAGCTCGGTGGCTCGGCGGTCTACTCCGGCGGAATCATCCTGTTCTCGGGGACTCCAGAGCAGACTGCGATGGGCATCATCGACGATCCGGAGACCCTCCTGGCGGACTGGCCGACGATGACCGGTGGCGATCCCGCCTCATCCTGGGTGGTGCGCTACGCCGAAGACAACGTCCCCGAGGTCTACGATTGGCTCACCGCCATGGGTGGCAGCTTCTGGCTGTCCGAGGAGCAGTCCAACGGCGAGAGCGTCCCCCGAATCCACAGCACGAGCGGGGGAGGGGGCGGTCTGGTCGGTCTGCTGTCAGGGCAGATCCCCCTGGACTCAGTGATGTTCTCGGTCGAGGCAACATCGCTGGTCATGGGCAGCGAGGGGGTCGAGGGGGCGTGGGTCATCCTGGAGGGCACCCAGGCGTTCATCGCCGCGGATGCGGTGGTGGTGGCGACTGGCGGGTTCCTCCGAGATCTCTCCCTGGTTGGATGGGCTGACCCGACCCTGGACACCGACGCCCTCTGGTTCTCCACCGGCCCCCATGCCACCGGGAGCGGCCACCACATGCTCGATGAGCTCGGGGCGGACTGGCTCAACCCCGGCGCGATGGGGATGTATGCCCACGGCGTCCCTGATCCCCACGAGGCTGGCGAAGAGGTCGTGCTGACGACTCTGGCCGAGGGCCTGTGGGTCAATGCAGACGGTGAGCACTTCCTGGTCGAGCCACAGACCAACAGCTACGCCACCGCCGCCGAAGTCATCGCCCAACCCGACCACCTCGCCTACGCCATCTTCGACGCCGACGGGCTGCCCAATGATGGGCAGATCTTCGATCCCCTCGTGGAGATGGGAGAGGGGCCATCCCTGGTCACCATCGACGATCTGCTCGCCGCTGGCACCGCTCACGAGGCCGACACACTGACGGCGCTGGCGGATGCGGCTGGCATCAACCCCGATGGGCTGGCGTTGGCCGCAAAAGGACTCACCGCCCCGCTCCTCGCTGTGCGCATTGCCCCGACACTCGCGAAGAACTTCGGCGGCATCGCGGTCGATGATGCTGGACAGGTCCTCGCGCGCGGAGCGGTGCTGCCGGGGGTGTATGCCGCTGGAGAACTGACCGGAATGGCGGGCGGAAGCCTCGTCGGAGCCGATCACGCCGGGAGCGGGTTCACCGGTAGCCTCTCAGCGGTGCTGTTGTCGGGTCGGATTGCTGGGCGGAGTGCAGCGGAAGGTCCCTGAGTGTAAGATCACCCCCCTGCAATCCCCCCCCTGCTCAGATCGTAAGCAGAAGCATTCGACCACCATGCTCCAGTTGATTCACGACGCCTTCCACCGTCCTCGCACGCGGGTCTACCGCAT
>JBLHNG010000136.1:0-13067 GCA_047621685.1 Myxococcota bacterium
ACAAAATTAGGGGGGAAGGCAGCCACCTGACCGGCTTCGTCGGACTCACCCCGTCCCCGTGTCTCACCACGAATCGACAATCAGCCCGTCTACGACCGGCACTTGTCGAACTCTGTGGCGGGGACACTGAGGCAGCCACCTGACCGGCTCCGGCTGCCTGCGCCCGTCCCCACACCTCTCCCCGAATCGACAATCAGCCCGTCTACGACCGGCACTTGTCGAACTTCATGGTCAGTGAAAGAGAAGATAGCCACCTGACCGGCTCCGTCTGAACTCCGCCCGTCCCCGCTCCTCTCCCCGAATCGGCAGTTTACCCCGTCTTCGACCGGCACTTGTCGAACTTCAGACTGGCACATCAGGCAGCCACCTGACCGGCTTCGTCGGACTCCGCCCGTCCCCGTGCCGTGTCCTGCAGATCAGCTCGCCACCTTCGACCGGCTGCTGCCCCCACTCAGTGGTCAGTCCAGCCAGCCACCTGACCGGCTCCGTATGAACTCCGGGCACCCGTCACCGGGTTCCGGAGTTCGACAGACGGCTTCGGTCATGCTTCCGGACACGACCCTCTGGAGATCCGTCCAGAGGACTCGCGCCCGGAAAAGATGGGGTCGTCCCAAAGGAAGGGACGAGGGAGTGAGGAAGATACCGCTTCCCCATCAAAAAAAGCAGCCTCGGTCATGGGCGACGACGGTCTCGTCGGTCTCAAGGCCGAAGCTAAACAGAGCAGCTGACGGGATTCGAACCCGCGTTATCCAGGCTGAGAACCTGGGATCCTGGACCACTAGACGACAGCTGCACAGAGAGAGTTGCTGACGGGATTCGGCACCGGTCATCTCATCCCCTTCTAATGGACAGTCTGTGTGAGAGGATGCCTGCGCGAAGCGGGGGGTTTTTGGGTGAAGCCCCCGCTTCAGACAAAAGCGCACCAGTCAAGCGGGATAACGGTCCACCGCGATGACTGGTGCCCGGGATTCGAACCCGCGCCATTCGCCTTGAGAGGGCGACATCCTGGACCGCTAGACGACAGCAACATGAAGCATAGGCAAGGGCGGGATCGAACCGCCGACCACGGACTTATCAGAACCGCACTCTGACCACTGAGTTACTTGCCTGTGTTTGCTCCACCCACCCCAGGATTGAGGTTTTAGGCGGAAATTGGAACAGCTGACGGGAATCGAACCCGCACTTTCAGGTAGAGAGCCTGATGTCCTGACCGTTAGACGACAGCTGCACAGAGAGAGTTGCTGACGGGATTCGAACCCGCGCCATTCGCCTTGAAAGGGCGACATCCTGGACCACTAGACGACAGCAACACAAAGATAGGGATGGACAGACTTGAACTGCCGACCTCGCGCTTATCAGGCGCACGCTCTAACCACCTGAGCTACATCCCTGTAGTAGTATTTTATCAACGGTAATAGAGCAGTTTCTATCCCCTCAGATTGAGAACCTGAGACCAGGAAACAACAACTGCAGGTTCAGTCTGCCGGAGCACCCTCGGGAGGAACTCGAAACCTCACTGATCAGTTTAAAACACCTCGATTCTGACCATGAAGCTACCGAGCGATAAACACGAACAGTATCGAGTTGTTTAAACGCATGCGCGACTCTCCAGTATGCGTAACGATACGCATACTGTAAACGAAAAAACCCCCGGTTGTGAGCCGGGGGTCTTCTTCTTGCGGGGTAGGGTTTGGGACCTATCCGTGAAGACCTCCGGAGCGCTCAGCTTCGATTTCCTCGATGCTGATGACGATAATTCGTTCTTCTTCCTCGGATTTGCCGCAAACGACTGCAACGGGAGCCGCGAGGGCACCGAGCAGACTAAGGCGAGAGGAGGAGAGACGAAGCACGTTGAGTTCCGAGATTGTGCCCGGTGATGCCCGAGCGGTGTTTTTGATTACACTGAGACCTTATGGTTCCATGTTGAGTGCGTCAATAGAATTGTATTGGTTTTTTATCGTGTATTCCAAAGGAGCCAGAGCGGTCCACAATCCGGCACCAGTCAGCGGGCCGGACTGTATCCGGCCCGACTGGTGCGCTTTTGTCTGAGACGTGGGTTTCACCCCCAAACCCCCCGCTACGCGCTGACATCCTCTCACACATACTGTCCGCCAGAAGGGGTCGACATGACGGGTGCCCACAATCCCACCATGCTCACGACAAGCGGGGGCTGTCGAAGACAGGAGGGGGGCAACCCCCAAAAAAAGGCTGGGACTGAGCGGGGGAAAGTATGGAGCCCAACACAGACCGGGAGCCGAGTCGCCCTTCTCTGTGCTGACCACGGGGGAGGTTTATGCGGACTATGCAGGATTTTAACCACTGCCTCTTCCGCTTGCGGTGGGGGGATTCGTCGAACTGCATTTTGTCACCATCCTCCCCATGGCCGATGCCCAGGGCGGGCAATACCCTAAGCTTCCACAGCCGCCCTGCTGGCGGCGCAGTCCAGGGGAAGTGCGATGTTGTCCGAAGATCAGCTGGCTGAGCCCACGTCGATGAGCCACATCGAGAAACTCCAGGAACTCCGTGAATATGGCGGAGCCCGGGTGACCGAGGGACTGACCGATGCGGTTGTTGCACAGTTCCTGGAGTCCGACCCGACCCTCGGCACCGCCGTCGATCAGGCGCTGGTGAGCCACCGGGGACTTCGCGAAGACCACGGTGACATCCTCGCGATGGACGAGACCGCTGCGGTCCCGGCCGTTCAGGACGACTACGTCAACTTCTACGCGCCCGAGACCGTCAACCCCTACATCGCCCTGGCTGCGGCCGGTCCCTGGATCGTCACCGCTCACGGCGCCATCCTCCATGACTCCGGCGGCTACGGGATGCTCGGCATGGGCCATGCTCCTACAGAGCTGCTCTCCGCGATGGCCCAGCCCTGGGTGATGGCCAATGTCATGACCCCCAGCCTCAGCCAGAAGCGTCTGGGCAACCGTCTGCGCGCCGAGATCGGCCATGCTCGCGCTGACGGATGCCCGTTTGCTCGATTTGTTGCGATGAACTCCGGCTCGGAGTCGGTCACCGTCGCGGCCCGGATTGCCGATGCAAACGCCCTGAGCCTCACCGGCCCCGGCGGTCGCCATGAGGGACGGCAGGTCTGCTTCCTCGGACTCAGCGGTGGCTTCCACGGTCGCACCGATCGTCCCGCCCAGGTCTCAGACTCCTCGATGGCCACCTACCGCAAGCACCTGGCGTCCTTCAAGGAGCGCCAGAACCTCGTGACCGTCGAGCCCAACAACGTGCCCGCACTCCAAGCGGCGTTCCAGCGCGCCGAGCAGGCCGGGCTGTTCTTCGAGGCGATGTTCATCGAGCCGGTCATGGGCGAGGGGCGTCCGGGCCGGGGCGTGACCCGTGCGTTCTACGACGAGGCCCGCCGCTTGACCCGGGAGCACGGCAGCCTGCTGCTGGTCGACTCCATCCAGGCTGGCATCCGGGCGACCGGCACCCTGTCCATCGTCGACTACCCGGGCTTCGAGGACTGCGAGGCGCCGGACATGGAGACCTACTCCAAGGCCCTCAACGCCGGCCAGTATCCCCTCTCCGTGCTCGCCCTCACTGAGCGGGCTGCCGGTCTGTACATCAAGGGCATCTACGGCAACACCATGACCACCAACCCGCGTGCCCTTGAGGTCGCCTGTGCGGTGCTGGATCACCTCACTCCGGCGCTTCGCGAGAACATCAAGGCCCGGGGCGTGGAGTTCGTCGACAAGCTCAAGGCTCTCGCGCTGGAGCTTCCCGGCGCCATCACCAGCGTGGAGGGCACCGGCCTGCTGCTCTGCGCGGAGCTGGACCCGGCAAAGTACGATGTGGTCGGCTTTGATGGCATGGAGACCTTCTGCCGCAAGCGGGGCATCGGGGTCATCCACGGCGGGATCAATGCGCTGCGGTTCACCCCCCACTTTGGGCTGACCTCCGCAGAGATCGATGTCATCATCGACGTCGTGCGCCAGGGACTCATCGCACAGGGGTAGTTGCTCGGGGGAGGGGGTGCTGGGATAGACTGCGAGTTGGACGAAACCCGGAGTCCCGGATGGCAGCACGAACGCAGGCATCTCCTCAGGAGATCAAGGCGCTGAAGGCCTCACTCAAGAAGCTGAAGCCCAATCGGAGTCTGCACTTCCTCTACTTTGACCGCGGCGAAGACGACGTCCCGGTGCTGGTCATCGACAAGGTCCGAGTCGCCGGAGACCGGCTCAAGGTGCTGCTGGCGAGCGCGAAGAAGAAGAAGCCGATCAAGGGCATGGTCTCGCTGAACACTGATGTGAATCGGGTGGAATTCCACCCGGTCAAGGCGCCGGGTAAGCTCCAGCGCTCCCTGAAGGTGTTCTACAAGCAGGTCCCGCAGCTGAAGGGTGCCCGGGTGATCATCACCCAGGACAAGGCCTCCGTTGAGATGCAGATGGACGAGGCAGAGGAGGTTGCCTCGGAGAAGGTGCAGGCCGCCGAGGAGCTGAAGCGCCGCCGAAAGCAGCTCGCCGCCCAGGTCGCGAAGCTGGAAGAGAGCGAGAAGGAGGCGGAGCAGGAGCGGCTGGCGCTGGAGGCAGAGGGCTCCAGCATGTGGAACCTCATGGCAAACCGCAGCCGCGCACAGAAGCTGGAGCTGCTCCAGAAGAAAGAGGAGCAGCGGAAGTGGGAGACCGATCAGGCCCGCGAGAAGCTCGCCGCCCTCACCAAGAGCCTCACCGAGGCCGAGGTCGAGCGTCAGAAGGCGGAGGATGAGTCTGCGGACCTCAAGGAGATGTGGTCGCTCATCCAGCAGCAGGAGTGGGAGAAGCGCCGCAGGGGGGACCGTGACTGGCGCGTGAAGATCGAGGCGAACATGGACCGCCTCTCCGCGAAGAGCGAGATCGCGGATCGGCTGGAGGAAGCGGCGGCGAAGCTGGAGGGGGCCCTCCAGATCCGAACCGGCGAGGAGCACACCCTGCTCACTGAGATCCAGGTCTTAGAGGAGCAGCGTCGTCGGGCACTGGACCGGGGCGAGGAGCTGTCTGAGGAGACCGCTGAGGAGCTGAAGGCCCTCAAGGATCGGCTCCGCGAGGTCGCTGACGGGCTCGATGCCGTCAAGAAAGAGACCCGAGAGGCTCGTGATGCCGCGGATCGCGCGGATGCTGAGCGGGACGCGGCCCGGGTTGCCCGGGACAAGGTGTTCATGACCAGGGACGAAGGGGAGCGCTCTGAGGACCTGCGTCGGGAGCTGTCTGACTCCGAGGACAGCGCGAGCCGCATGCACCTGGCGCTTCAGGGTGCGGTCGAGGTCGAGCAGGAGGCGTACAAGTCCCTCAACGCAGTCAACGACACCGCCGCAGAGGTCGAGCGGCTCCGGTTGGCCCTGGCGAGTGCGAATTTCGACCTCAAGGACCTCACGGATCGCGCCGGGAAGTGGTCGCTTGGCAAGCAGAGCCGCCGGGAGGACATCGCCACGGCGAAGGAGGCCCTGCCCGAGGCGAGTGCCCGCGCCCTGGCCCTCCAGACACAGCTCGATGCTGCGGTCGCCACGCTCACGGAGCTGGAGACGGAAGCCGCCGGCTCGCTGGAGCAGGCCCGAGGTGCCACCGCTGCCCGGCTCCAGCTGGAGTCCCGCGCCGCTGAAGCGGATCGCGACCTCGCTCGGGTCAACCAGGAGATCTCTGAGGAGGAGGCCACGGTGGGGGAGTGGGCGCTGGACCTGCGCCGCAAGAACCTCAACCGGCTCATCAAGCAGGACCCGACCCTCAAGGAAGCCCGATCGGTCCGGAATACCCGCCTGGAGTCCGCTGAGAAGCTCACCGACACCCTGCTGGATCGCACCGCAGACCTCAACGCCCTGCGCCATCGAAACGAGGCGCTCCAGCGGGAGATGGCTGGGTTCTCCCAGGTCCTCGATCCGGCGCTGACCGAAGAGTTTGCGGCGAACCTGGAGAAGATCGGCAAGCTGTCCGACGCGGTCGGAGACCTGCGCAAGAAAGCGGAGCTGAGCGCCCGTCGGGCGGAGGAGGGAGAGGCTGCGCTCCAGCTCGCGATCAAGACGCGCTGTGAAGAGAAGCCCGACCTCGCTCAAGCCCATCGGGCACTGGAGCAGGCTGAGAAGGCGCTGGCGTCCTCAGCTCAGGATGACCTCGACGCGATCAAGGCGATGGAGAAGGCCGACGACACCGTCGCAGAGGTGGCCCGGCAGGAGAAGGTCTATGGCCTCGTCCTCGACGGACAGGCCACGGTCCGCAGCCACTCCGCGGTCTTTGAGAAGCTGAGGGGCATGGACCTGTTCAGCTCCACGGACATGAGTGCCGTGCGCGCCGCGGTCGGCCCTGCGATCGACAAGATCGAGGCGGAGCTGGAGAAGCAGGCCTACCAGATGATCCAGGCCGGAGCGACCAACGAGGAGCTGGCCCGGGTCTTTGAGCGAATCCCCAACGGACTGCGTCCGGCGTCCTACCGCGAGGAGGTCGGCGCGGTGAACACCCTGATGCAGCGGTTCGATGAGATCGAGGCGCTGAAGACCCAGGAAGACCGAGACGAGTACCTCATCAAGACCGCCCGTCAGACCTCGAAGGAGGAGATGTTCGATCAGGTCAAGACGCTGCTCAAGGAGCTGGACACCCGGCGGGAGGACTTCGGCTATGCCGGCACGCAGATCGCTGCGGAGGGTGGCCGGGTGAAGACCTGGATGACGATGCTGGGCGTGCTCGATTCGGCGAGCACCAGTCAGAAGGAGCTGTCGTCGATTCTGGCGGCGCTCTGGCAGGTCAACCGCGGCATCGCGGCAGTCGGGGCAGGCATCAAGGCTGGCAAGGCGCTGACTGCGGAGAACGAGGAGGCGGATCCGGTCCTCCAGAAGATCCAGGACCTGGAGAAGCTGGAGGCCCTCAATGGTCTGGCGAACTCCGGGATCGACATCGCCCGGCAGTTTGTGCCCATCCTGCTGACTGGAAAGCTCGGCAAGGGCTTCATCGAGGACGTCGTGCAGTGCGCCTCGCGGACCTTCAAGGCCAGCTACGACAGCAAGCTCAAGGCCATCGCCAAGGTCCACGGGAGCTTCCTGGCCGGTCCGCTGGAGGAGTCGCTGGGCAACGAGCTGAAGCTGGCGGAGCGGTATGGGTTCAATGCTGGAGTCAAGGCGGTGGCGATCGCCGCTCAGATCATGAAGATGGGACCCCAGGCGGCGATGGGCTTTGTGGTGTCGGTCTCAGCCTGGTCGACCGGCAAGGTCCACGGCATGATCCATAATGTCGTCGACTGGAAGCAGGCTTCAAAAGCAAACAAGCTCCTGGAGCGAGCGAAGGCGGGCGATGCGAAGGCCAAGAGCCTGCTGCTGAAGCACCACGCGAAGTTCGCGAAGGGCGTGCTGGCACTCAAGGCTCAGGAGGGCGACCCCTTCGCCATGCAGTACGTCGCCTCTCGGGGGCTGTCTGACGACGACATCCGAAAGTCCAGCCTCGACATCATCACCCGCTACCTGCTCAAGTCTGCCAACCAGTCCGGCGCCGAGCAGACCTTCGATGAGTGGCTGGTCAGCAAGAAGACGCAGTTCGGTCGCCTCGCAGACCTCGTTGTGGTTCCGCTGACGTTCGGCTGGCGGTCGATGTTTGGCCGGCTCCAGTCTGTGGAGACCATCGGCGACATTGAGGTGCCGCTCATCAGCGTGCCCCTCGACGAGGCCCGGGAGCTGGTGGCGGTGGTCGAGGACACTGTCGCGCTCCAGGAGCGGCTCTCGACCCGAAATGAGGTCACGGAGGCTGCGCAGAAGGACCTGGAGCAGACCCTCAAGAAGCTCGCTGAGTTGCTCGTGGAGCAGCGCAGCAGGGGGGTGAAGATCAGGGATCGCGCAGGAACGCAGATCGTCCGCATTGCGAAGGTCGAGGAACTGTTTCAGCAGCACCTGGAGTCCCCCCTCGCCCTGTCTTCCGAGCAGAAGACCGCCATGCTCGGCCTCCAGAAGGCCATCCCCCGGATCCGGATGGAGCATGTCGAGCTGGCTGGCATCCTCACCGCGCTCGCGTAGGAATTCCCGATGAACACTGAGCAGATCGCCGCGCTGAAGCGCACCTTGACCCTCATCGGGCGGACCCGGAAGTCGCTGCCGTTCCTCTACACCCCTGCGGCCGAGGATGGGCTCCCGCTGATGCTGGTCGGCAGCCCCCGGCTCAGTCCCCTCCTGATCCTCTCGGTGACCAGCACCGCACGCAGCGCTGACTTTGTGCGTGGAGACATCCGCCGGGAGTCCGGGCGTCTTCTCCTCAGCGTCCGCGACGGAAGCATGGGGCTGCCGCAGCTGGTGGATCACCTCGACGGGCTGCTCGGTCAGCAGGTCCCAGAGCTGTCCATCGCCCGGATCACACCGAGCGAATGAGCCCGGAGAGGGGTGGTGGGGCGCCGGGGAAGGTGCCAGGGTGTTCGCTGCCGAGGTGATCGCGAAGCACCCCGGAGAGCACGCTGCGCAGGTCAGTGGTCACCCTCAGGTCTCGGTCCTCGTGCAGTGCTGTCAGCCCTGGCCAGTCCGAGATGATGCGCCCCCCGGCGACCGCGCCACCGAGCAGCAGCGCCGCCGAGGCACCTCCGTGGTCTGTGCCACCGGTTCCGTTGCCCGCGACGGTCCGACCAAACTCGGTGATCAGCACCACTGCGGTCTCAGACCACGCCGCGCCGAGGCCCTCTTTGAGCGCGAGGATGCCGTCGGTGAGCTGGCCGAGCCGGTTGTTGAGCGCGGACTTCTGGGTGGCGTGGGTGTCCATTCCGCCGACCTCCATCACCGCGACCCGGGGACCGTCGGCGTGGGCGAGGAGCTGACCGGTGGCCCGGGCCTGCTGCTTTCGCCCGCTCTTGCCACGACCCGGCTCGTCCTCCTCCAGCAGTGCCCGGGCCATCATGCCCTGGCTGAGTGCCTCGGAGAGCTGTGGGTCCGCGGCGTAGAGTCCGGTGACCAGCTCCAAGAAGGGAGCCTCCTGCTGCACGCTGCCGGCGGGCTGGAGCGAGGTGACGGTGGACGGGCCGCGCAGGATGAGCGGCACCCCCTGGCCGATGGCGACGGCTGCCGGCTCCCCGTCGGGCGTCATCCCGGTCAGGGCGCGGTTGAGCCAGCCGGTCTTGAGCACCCGGGGACGATCCCCGCCGCTCTCCAGCATGTCCTGGGCCTCGAAGTGAGAGCGCTGGGTGTTGGGCAGGCCGACCGCGTGGACCCCCAGCATTTCCCCGGCGGCGTACAGCGGCAGGAGGCCAGCCATGGCGGGATGGAGGCCGAAGAAGCCGTCGAGGTCGAGGATGCCGTCGCGCTCGCCAGGCAGGGGAAGGGCGACCCGGCGGCGGGCGGTGGTGTAGCTGGGGTCGCTGTGAGGGGGGAGCAGGGCGAGTCCGTCGAGTCCACCTCGGAGCACCACAACGACCAGCCTGCGGTCGGTTCGCGGGCTGGCGAGGCTGAGGCGGGGCAGGGCGGAGAGCACAGAGAGGGCGGCGAGGCTGCGGAGGAGGTCACGTCGGGAGGTCATGAAGGTCATCGGTCATCTCCGCTGGAAGGCAGGACAGGCCAGGAGCAGGGCCGCTGCGGTCTGCCGGTCTGGTGCGGCCTTGATGGCCTTGATGGCTGAGCGGGAGAGGGCATGGGGGAGGATGTCGTGGACCCGGGCGACGGGCTCGAAGTGATCCGTCATCGCCATCCGGCTGACCTCCCAGGACCACTGCAGCCGGTTGAGGAAGGCATCGCCGCCGAGCCAGTCCGCTGCAGTGTCCGGCCAGCCCTCCGGTGAGGGAGCACTCCAGGGGGACTGGCCGAGTCCCGCCAGGGCGGTGAGCAGGTTCGCCTCCTGGTCGGTGGTCAGTCGGGGGACGGGACGCAGCGCCCTCAGCGAGGCGATGACCAGCTCATCGGGACGACGCAGCTTCACCAGCTCCCCGCTCCAGGTCGCTTTGCAGCGGATCAGGGCGACGACGACCGCGGTCAGATCGCCATCGGACTCGGTGTAGGCGCGCGTGAGGGCCTCCACCACCGGCTCGGGTGGGTCATCGGCGATGAAGTGCCTGGCCATGCGCCAGGACAGACGGCGTGCGGTGGCCGGGTGTCGGGCCAGTGCGGTCAGTGCGGCCTCTCCCTGCTTTTGGTCGTCGGCGGAGTAGCGGACCCCGAGCAGCGTCTGCGCGCCGGGCTGGTGGCGCCGGGTGGCGAAGGTGAAGTCGCCATCGGCACCGACGGTCCAGCCGGTGAGGATGTTGGACAGCGCTGCCACGTCGTCCTGGGTGTAGTTCCCCACGCCGAGGGTGTGCAGCTCCAGGATCTCCCGGGCGAGGTTCTCGTTGAGTCCGCGCTCATGGCGGCTCCCGGTGAGGGACTCGGGGCCGGTGGAGCGGAGGTTGTCGAGGTAGACCAGCATCGCCGGGTGCTGGGTCGCGGCGATGAGCAGGTCGGCGAACCGACCGGTCACCCTGGGACGGATGACCTCCCGCTCAAACGCACCGACCAGCCCGATGCACTGGATGCGGGTGATCGAGACGGTGAAGACGTCGGAGAAGAAGCGCACCAGCCGCTCCACCAGCGGACGCTCCGTGGTCACTCCGACCAGGGTGCGGGCGAGGGCTTCCTGCCGGTAGAGCTTCCGATGCTCCTGCCTCAGCGACTTTCGCGCAGTGCTGCCCTTCCCGCGGGTCCCCTGCATCTCCAGCGACACTGCCGCACCGGTGGGCAGGCGGCGGAATTCACGGGGAGATCCGGTGGATGTGGTGAGCTGTGCGAGCAGCCAGCCCCGAGGATCGCTTGTGACGGTCTCGCAGTCTCCCGGGCGCGCACCCATGCCGAGCCGATGACAGGCGAGCAGGGACTCTGGCAGCGGCATCTCCACCTCCGCTCATCACAACGCATCTTCGGCGCGCTTATTCTCCTCATTCTATTCTCCTCATTCTCTTCGGCTACAATGCGCTGAAGTCTAAGCGTGAGAGGAGACCTGAGATGTTCCGTACTGCAGTCCTGCTGCTGGCCTTGAGCAGCCCGGTCGCCCTGGCGGACACCGGCATTGGTGACACGGGAACAGAAGACACCGGCACTGAGGATACGGGCACCGAGGATACGGGCACCGAGGATACGGGCACCGAGGACACTGCCTCCACCAGCACTGAGAACACTCCCAACACCCGGGATCCCGACGTCCTCGACACCGACTCCCAGAACACCGGCACTTCAGGCAGCCCGGCCAGCCTGCCGGGCTTGGACGGAGGCTGCGGCGGTGGCTCGATGGCCCTGCTGGCGCTGCCCCTTCTGTTTGGGTGGCGCTCCCGACGCTCATGACCCGGGCGAACTTCCTGATCGTCGGTGCGCCCAAGTGCGGGACCACCGCGATGACCCGCTACCTGGAGGCCCACCCGGAGGTCTTCGTCGCGGCTCGGAAGGATCTGCACTACTTCGGCTCCGACCTGAACTTCACCCGCCGTCGTCGCTGGAGCGAGGCGGAGTACGCGGAGAACTTCGCTGAGGCTGGTGGGGCATCTGCGGTGGGAGAGGCCAGCGTCTGGTATCTCTACTCGAAGCAGTCCGCCGAAGAGATCGCCGCCTACAACCCGGACATGCGCATCATCATCATGCTCCGCCAGCCGGTCGACATGATGCACGCCCTCTACACCCAGCTGCGCCTCAACGGGCTGGGCGATGAGGACCTCACCACCTTCCAGGCTGCCCTGGACGCCGAGCCGGATCGGGCTGCGGGTCGTCGCATTCCGACGCACACCCCGCTGCCGGAGGCCCTGCTCTATCGCCGGGCGGCTCGGTTCTCTGAGCAGGTCCGCCGCTATCAGGCCGTCTTTCCGCCCGAGCAGATCCTGGTGCTGCTCCAGGACGACCTCAAGGCGGACACCCCGGCGGCCTATCGGCGGACCCTGTCGTTCCTCGGGGTGGATCCGGACTTCCAGCCTGACCTCGGGCGAGTCAATGCCAACAAGGTGGTGCGCAGCGAGGGGCTGCGGAGGCTGATCGCGCTCACCCCTGCCTCCGCCAAGGGACTCATCCCTGCCGGGCTCCGTCGGGGGGTGCGCAAGCGGGTGGCGAAGCTCAACTCCCGGCATGCCCCGCGGGAGGCGCTGGACCCGGCACTGCGGGCGCTGCTGCTGGCGGAGCTGGCGCCGGAGATTGAGGCGCTGGCGGGGGTGATCGATCGTGACCTGAGCGGGTGGCTGGTCTGAGCCTCAGCGATCCCGGGTCTCGGCGAACAACCGCAGCCGGAACTTCACCGCCCCGATGACCCCGCGCTTGTCGGTCTCTCGGCGGGTGAGCTGGAAGCCGTCGTGGGCTTGGAGCAGCAGCATGTGGGGCCCCGAGACGGCACAGCGACCCGTCTCGGTGACTGGATAGTCCAGCGAGCGCAGCACATCGCCAGTCAGCCGCTCGATGAGCGCGCGCTGCTTGTCGGGCATTGCGGTGCGCCACTTCTCGGTGTTCGAGGAGACAATGCGCTGTGCCCCCTTCGTCGCGCCGATGTTCTCGGTGGGACGAGAGAGGCTGAGCATGCCCGGCTCGAAGGGCACGCCGAGGAATTCGCACAGCCGGCGGAGGTGGGGCTCGGGGGTAGTGACGAGGTCTTCGTAGCGGACCTCGGCGTAGTCGATGGTGAACGACGCCGACTGCTTCCGGGCGATCGCGATGCGGTCCTGCCACCGCTGGGCGGCCCGGGTGGTGGACTTGCCAAAAGCCTGCTTCATCGACATGCAGTAGTCCCGGGCATCCCGGATGATGTGGATGAACTTCGCCGCTGGAAACACCGACTTGAGGTCTAGGAGGTGGGCGAGGTAGCCGGGGGACTTGTCGCCCCAGATGTCGCCAGGAACCACACCGGTGTCGTGGCGGATCAGGGCCTCGAACACCGCCTGGGGGGTGAAGCCGGTGCAGCGGGCGTGCCAGTCCGCTGCGGAGATCTGCTGTCCGTGTTCCTCCAGTCGATGCACGAAGTACACCGAGCCGATGACGGCGGCATGAAACGCTGCGAACGCCGTGGGGTCGGAGAGATCGCCGAAGTCCTCCCAGCTCCGCAGCCAGTGGGGGAGGAACTCGGTCTCGTTGAGTGGGATGCCGATGCGGCTGTGCTCGTTGAGCAGCCCCCGGAGCAGCTTGGTGCCCGACC
>JBLHNG010000137.1:0-13010 GCA_047621685.1 Myxococcota bacterium
CCGTCTCCGTCCTTGGGCTGAGGGCGCCCCCGGCGCTGATCCCCACGGGTCCCCTCCGCAGTCGCAGCTCCGTTGTGCGAGTGCCGGCTCTAGCCGCCTCTGCGAGTGCCCGCTCCAGCGGCTTCGCCTCTCACTCCCTGTCGGCGTCCATTCTCACTGGTACTGCCTTCCTCACCAGCCTCGGGTCGCTTGCTGCCTCCGGGGCCGCCAGAGAATCTGGCGTGGACTAGGGGCGTCCCCGACTGAGGGCGCCCCCCGGCCCTCCGACACGGCCCACTGCGGTGTCCCCTTGCGCGCGCTCGGGCGGACTGAGACTCCAGATCAGGCGATCCAAAACAATACAATCAACAAAATTGGGGGGAAGGCAGCCACCTGACCGGCTTCGTCGGACTCACCCCGTCCCCGCACCTCTCCCCGAATCGGCAGTTTATCCCGCCTAAAGGCCGGCTACTGCCGTCACTCAGTGGGAAGAGCATTAGGCAGCCACCCGACCGGCTCCGGCTGCCTCCGCCCGTCTCCGCACCGCTCCCCGAATCGTCCGCTCGCCCGTATACGACCGGCTGCTGTCGCAGCCCGAGTCACCAAAACTCCGCGCCCTCCCAACGCCCAGGGCTACTCGGTCCTCAAAGAATGCACCGTGATGTTCCGGTCGCCCTCCGCCCCCTGGAGGTCATTGAGGAACCGAAGAAGCAGACGGTGGGGACCAGCAGTGAGCGGTCCGAGCTCCACACCACGCCGCTCGATACCGACCTGCACGATGCTCGCGCGGTGATCGAGGATGATCTCCAGCTCAGGCGGTCCCTCAAACCACTCTCCGCTCAGCGACAGACGCAGCCCGGACACATCGCGATCCGAGTGAAGGAGCAGCTCCGTGCTGCCGGCCCGGGTGAGGAGGAGGTCGAGCACATGGACACCGTCGAGGTGGATGAGCGGCTCATCGGGCAGCACACCGCCAGACCATGGGGCAGAGTGGCCCTGGAGACGCTCGAACAGCACCCGCCACCAGACCAGCGCGAGTGCATCACCTCCACGCAAGAGGCGGAGCCCGGCGCTTCCATCGCCATCGCGCTCCAGGAGTCGAGCCACGGTGATGCGCTCAGAAGACTCCAGCGGGGCGCCAGCGGGACGCCAGCCCGCTGCAAGGGCGTCGACCGGAGGCAGCGTCATGGCGAGGTCGTGCCAGTCTGGGACTGCGGTCAGCGCCACCGAAGTAAGCGGTCCCTTCGGCAGCGGCTGGTGGGTGAGCACGCCAAATTCCGCGGCTCGCTCAACCGCTGCCGGGGTGGTCGGGAGCTGTCGCCAGGACACCGCGGCGAGGCCGAGGAGCAGCGCACCGGAGAGCCCCAGTGCACCGGCGGGAAGTCGGCCCGGAGAAGCCGAGGCAGCCCCCGCAGCCGCAGCACCTCCAGCGAGGAGAGGCAGCACCAGCCCGGCAGACAGTGGCAGGGCGTCGGAGAGGAGCGCGAGTCGAGCCGCTTGCACCCCAGCCACCGCGAGCACCAGCCAGGGCACCGCACGGGGCAGTCCGTCGCGATGGAGCAACACAGCCACCACCGCGAGCACCATGGCGCCAGGATGCGCACTGCATGCAGCCACCCACAGCGGAGCGGCGCCGAGGGCAAGGAGCCCCGCAGAGACCTGAGGTCGTCGCCAGAGCAGACCGCCAATGAGGCCCGCCAGCAGTGCGAGGAGCCCGGCGCGCCAGTGGATCGGCTGCGCGACGGCAGCAGCCCCGAGGGTCAGCAGCGCCCAGAGACGACTACTCCCACTCAATGGTGGCTGGCGGCTTGCTGCTGATGTCATAGGCGACCCGGTTGATCCCCCTCACCTCGTTGATGATGCGGGTGGAGGTCCGCTCCAGCAGCTCCCACGGCAGGCGGGCGATGCGTGCGGTCATGCCATCGGTGGAGTGGATGGCGCGGAGCACTGCGACCTTCTCATAAGTCCGCCCATCTCCCATCACGCCCACGCTGCGGACGGTGGGCAGGAGGACCACGAAGCTCTGCCAGATGTCCCGGTACAGGCCCGCGTCGCGGATCTCCTGAGCGAAGATGGCGTCGGCTTCCTTGAGCAGCGCGGTGTGCGCCTCGGTGATCTCGCCGAGGATCCGGACGGCGAGCCCGGGGCCGGGGAACGGCTGGCGGTACACCCGCTCTTCGGACATACCAAGCTCCAGACCGAGCACCCGCACCTCATCCTTAAACAGCTCGCGGAGCGGCTCGATGAGGGACATGTCCATGTGCTCGGGCAGGCCGCCGACGTTGTGGTGGCTCTTGATCGTGGCGGAGGGCCCCCGAAACGAGATCGACTCGATGACGTCTGGGTACAGGGTGCCCTGCGCGAGCCACTTGATGGTGCCGTGGCTCTCCTTGAGGCGATCAGCCTCTGCCTCGAACACCCGGATGAACACCTCGCCGATGATCTTGCGCTTGCGCTCTGGCTCAGTGACCCCCTCAAGGGCGGTCAGGAAGCGCTCTCGGGCATCGACCACGGTGAGGTTCATGTCGGTGAACTCCGTCGCCACGCTCTCACGCTCGTTCTTCCGCAGCAGCCCATTGTCGACAAAGACGCAGTGCAGCTGGCTGCCGATGGCGCGGTTGAGGAGGACGGCAGTGACTGCGGAGTCCACACCACCAGACATCCCACAGATGACGTGCCCGTCGCCCACCTTCTCGCGGATGGTGACCAGCTGCTCCTCGATGAACGAGCCCATGCTCCAGTCCGCCCGCGCCCCACAGATGGGGAACAGGAAGTTGCGCAGGATCGTGACGCCCTCGGCAGTGTGGGTGACCTCGGGGTGGAACTGGATGCCAAACCTGCGGCCGCTGCTGTCGGCCATTGCGGCCATCGCGCCGGAGGTCGAGCGGGCAATGACGCGCCAGCCGGGCGGGGTCGACTCGACGTGATCACCATGGCTCATCCAGACCTCGGTCTGGGCCGCGATCCCGTTGAACAGCCCGGCGGGCTCGTCCACTTCGACCTTCGCGTGGCCATACTCCCGGCGCTGAGAGCTGGCGAGGGATCCGCCAAACTCTGCGGCGAGGAGCTGCATGCCGTAGCAGATGCCGAGGATGGGCACATCGAGGTTGAGCCAGCCGGTGTCAAATGGCGGGGCGTCCTCACCGAGCACCGAGGACGGGCCGCCGGAGAGGATGAGTCCGACGAGCCGGGGCAGAGTCTGCTCCGGGGCCGGGTCCGTGCAGGGGCGGATCTCACAGTAGACACCCTGCTCGCGGATGCGGCGGGCGATGAGCTGGGTGTACTGCGAGCCGAAGTCGAGAATCAGGACGAGATCGTGGCCTTCCACAGCGTGCTCCAGGTGCAGATGACGGCCGGGCCGTCTGGTTTGGCGAGCCCTTAACCTGCGACCCGCACGGCAAGAAAAGATCGAGAAAGTGAGCATCGCTGTCGATCCAGACCCTGCTTGTTCGTTGTCTGGATGAACCCCTGCCCCGATGGGTCACTGGAGCAACGACATGGCACGTCAGATTGGAAAGTTCGTCTGGTACACCCTCACCACCCCCGACACCGCAGCAGCACAGGATTTCTACACGAAGGTCCTCGGCTGGGGAGCTGCGAGCCTGGACATGGGCAATTTCGAGTACCAATCGAGATCGCATCGCGAATCCCGGCAGCGAAGCACGGCTGCATCGAGGTGCGACCGCTCATGGAGTACGAGGGCGCCGCCGGGTGAGCGCTGGCCCCTCGCTGGAGCGCCTCCACCGGGACGAGTATGGCCGCATCCTGGCCGTGCTCGCCCGCATCCTCGGTGACCTGGTGCTGGCCGAGGAGTGCGTTCAGGATGCCTTCGTGGTCGCGGTGGAGCGCTGGGGGCGTGAGGGCATGCCACCCAATCCGGCGGCATGGCTGACCCGGGTGGCCCGCAACCGGGCGATCGATCGGCTGCGTCGTCGGGGTCGCTTCCAGGAGCGGGAGCAGGCGCTGCGCGATCTGGTCCCGGCGATCCCCCTGCCGACCGGGATTCCGGAGCTGCCCGACGAGCGACTGGCGCTGCTGTTTGCCTGCTGCCACCCCGCACTGGATGCGACCGCCCGGGTGCCGCTGACCCTGCGCACCCTGGGCGGGCTGTCCACCCCCGAGGTCGCCCGGGCGTTTCTGGTGCCGGTGCCGACGATGGCCCAGCGGCTGGTTCGGGCAAAGCGCAAGATCCGAGACGCTGGCATCGCACCGACGGTGCCGGAGCCCCGACACATGCCGGAGCATCTGGCAGGCGTGCTGTCGGTGATCTACCTGGTGTTCACCGAGGGCTATGCCGCCACCCGCGGCGAGGACCTCGTTCGTCAGGGGCTGTGCGACGACGCCCTGTACCTCGGGCGACTGGTCTACGGCCTGACCGGCGCACGGTCTGCGGCTGGACTCCTCGCGCTGATGCTGCTGCATGACAGCCGCAGGTCCACCCGGGTGAGCGAGGATGGCGAGCTGATTCGGCTGACGGATCAGGACCGGACGCGCTGTGATGCTGCGCAGATCACCGAGGGCCTGAACCTGGTGGCGGTGGCGCTGTCTGGTCCCGCGGAACCCTACGGAGTCCAGGCCGCGATCGCTGCCCTTCATGCCGAAGCCTCAACCCCGGAGCAGACCGACTGGTCGCAGATCGCGGGACTGTACCGGGTGCTCCATGACAAGACCGGCTCGCCGGTGGTCCGGCTGAACCACGCGGTCGCAGTGGCGATGGCCCTGGGACCGACAGAAGGGCTGGTGCTGCTGAACGAGCTTGCCGAAGAAGGCGTGCTGTCGAGCTACCACCTGCTGGAAGCCGCTCGGGGGGATCTCTTGCTTCGGATGGATCGTGCGGACGAAGCCGCTGAGGCATACCGGACGGCGCTGGCAATTGTGTCCAACGAGCCGGAGCGCCGGTTCCTCCAGCGGCAGCTCGCCCAATGCGAGAAAGCCCAATGCGAGAACGCAGCTACAGCGAAGCGGTGAACGAGCCGCCGGTCAGCGCATCGAGGTTGGCGGTCAGTTCCTGGAGACGAAGCTCGTTCTCCAGCTGGGTGCGGAGGTCTCCGGCCGGGGCAAGGAGCAGCTCGACCTGGAGCCGACGGCGATCGAAGTAGAGCCGGGTGACCTCGTCGAGCACCTTGTCCCGGAGCTTGACGATGTCCTGGGACTCGTTGATGACTCGGATCTGCTCGGAGCTCATCACCAGCTTGTCCAGGCGCCACTCCAGCTTCACGACGTACTTGTCGTCGTTGTCCGCCCGGGTTCCGTAGGGCTCGATGAAGGCGTCGCCGGCATCGTCGGCTTCGTAGGTGAAGGTGTCGTACAGCTCCAGCTCTTTCTCGTACTGGAGGTTGAGCTTGGGCAGGAGGTAGGCCCGACGGGAGGCCGTCAGCCAACCATCGACCAGCTCAGGGTTGGTGCGCGCGTAGCCCTGCGCCATGGCCTGGACCTGCCGGACATCCGGCTCCACAGCGAACTCCGCGAGGACCTCGTCTGCGCTGCTGTAGCTCTTGCGACGGGTGTCGACCTGGAGGTCGATGATGACCTCGCTCCGGAGCCGATCGAGGGTCTGACCGTCGAGGTTGAGCACCCGAAGCGACTCCACGGAGTACAGCTGGCCGCGATCTGTGCGCAGGGCAATGATGCGATCAGCCATGGAGTCGTCGATGCCCTCGACTGCGGCAAATTCCGCGGCAGTGGCGGAGTTTAGGCGGATCTCATCAGCCTGTGCGGCGGAAAAGAAGGCGAGGAGGGTCGTCAACATGGGGGTCCTCTACTGCTCGGATTCAAGGGAGGCGGTAAACGAGCCGTCGGTGTAGATGTCGAGCCGGGCGTCGACCTCCTGGATCTGGAGGTCGTGGAGCACCTGCTCCATCAGGGGCAGGCTCCCAACAGCACCACGCTCAGCGACCAGGCGCTGGCGGGAGTAGTACAGCTCGATGATGTACGCGGTGAGGTCGTTTCGATACTTGGAGATGCGCTGTGAGACGTTGACCGCGGCGGGCGCGATGCTGACGGCTTGATCGGTGGAAGAGTAGATGTCTCCGCCGATGACGAGGAGGTCGAGATCGTCACCTAAGGCAATGGTATCGGCGAAGCTGTCGGCATCGAAGGAGAGGTCGGTGGTGCTGGAGGCACACCCACCGAAGCAAAGCTCGGTGGTGAATTTCCAGAACGGAGACTCCAGCTGGTTGGTCTGGATGGCGTCGTAGTCCGCGAAGATGTAGCGGTCGTTCTCGTGCTCCAGCTTCATCTTGAGGTGCGGAGTGAGGGCTGCGCGGGCGAACTTGCGCTGCACGGACAGCGGCGAGAGGTCCATCCCGGCGCGTCGGAGGGTCATGGCGACGATCACCTCGGCGGACAACCCCTGCATCCCCGACAGCGAGGACTCCTCTGCGACTGCATCGAGGGGCCGGGAGAGCACATAGACCCCGGTGCGGGTCGCAATGGCGGGCTGGGCACCGCCGGTGGTGTCGGCGATCATCGGACCAGGGAGTCCGCTCGCCAGGGCACTCCACCGCACGCCGCTGTCGACGGTCTCCCACACCCCGTCGTCTCCCGAGGCGAGCAGCTGCCCGGCCCCGGCGAGGGGGGTGATGTCGGTGGTACCGATGAGCGGGTTTCGGCCCGCGGGGCGGAAGGTCTGCCCAGCATCGTCGGAGCGCAGCAGCCCTTCCTCAGTCGCAGCCCACAGGCCGCCAACCCAGGACGGATCCGTGAGCACATCGTCGATCTGGACGTCGGCGTAGCGGGGCGGAAGCAGCTTTGCCCACCGCACACCGTCCTGGCTCAGCCAGAGCCCCTCAGTGGTCCCGGCAAAGACCAGCGCGCCGTCAGTGGCGAGGCTGAGGACCCCGACCCCACGCATCGCGGAGGATCCCTCCAGCCAGGAGCGCCCACCATCGACGCTGAACCACACGCCATTGTTGGTGGCCGCCAGGAGCAGCTCGCTGCGGTCGCGGCCGGTGATCTGGAGGAAGTCACGGCTGGGCGGAAGGGCGCGGATCGCAGTCCAGGTCCGCCCACCGTCGATCGAGCGCCAGCTGCCCTCGGGACGGCTGGCGAGCACCAGGCCCTCGGTCGTCTTCGAGGCCCAGAGCGCCTGCGCATCGGGGAGGCGACTGACCCGGGTGTCAGCGTCCTGGATGCCGGTCTCGATGGCGTCCTCGATGTCTGCGGAGACCTCCACGGAGGTGCTGGCGTCGCTGTCGGAGTCGCCGGACTCGACGCTCTCGTCGGAGACGCTGTCGGTGAAGTCCTCCACCGCTGACTCCGCATCCAGGAGCACTCCCTCCTCATCGATCTCGTTGTCGGTCTTCAGCCGACCACCGAGGACCTGACGCCACCGGTCGACGCCCTCCTGGCGGTAGATCGAGCCATCTTCACCCATGACCAGCAGCGCACCGGAGGCATCGCGAACGATCCGGCTGACCGGCGCAGTGAGGCTGGTGGAGCGCCAGTAGTGACTGGTGGACCAGGGGCGCGCCGAGGCGGCCTCTTCTGGGGCAGGAGCAGCCTCAGTGCTCTCCTCCTCCGCACCCACGACAGGCTCTTGAGCCTCCGCGAGCTGCGGGAAGACGATCTGCGGGAAGACGAGTACGAGCAGGGTCGCGAGACCCGACCAGCCGATGTGGCCGCGACGCTCCATCAAAACCCCTCCGTCCGCCCAGAATAATCCATGACAGAGCAGAGATCGAACCCCCGACAACCTGACGCACTGAGAGGGGGCGGGTATATGCGGAACATGAAGCTGCACTTGAGAGGCGCCAACCTCATCACCTGCGATCCCAGTGATCGAATCCTCCTCAGCGATATCCTGATCAGCGACGGTCTGATTGAGGCTTTCCTCCCCCACAACAGCCCCAACCATCCCGGTGCTGAGGTCGTGGATCTCGGCGGTCGATGGCTGGTCCCTGGCTTCGTCCAGGCCCACATCCACCTCGTGCAGACCCTGTTTCGAGGACTGGCGGATGATCTTGCTCTGCTGGACTGGTTGCGTCAGCGCATCTGGCCACTGGAGCGCGCGCACGATCCAGAGAGCATCTACTGGTCCGCCCGACTCGGCATCACCGAGCTGCTTCTCGGGGGCACGACCGCAGTCCTCGACATGGCCACCGTCCACCACACCGACTCCGTCTTCGAGGCCGCTCAGCAGGCCGGGATCCGGGCGAGCATCGGCAACGCGATGATGGATAGGGACAACGAGGCGGGACTAGGCACCACCACCGACGCCGCCCTGGCTGAAGCGGAGCGACTTCGTGTTCGCTGGCATGGCAAGGGCAACCTCGCGTTTTCCTATGCTCCCCGGTTCGTGCCCTCCTGCTCCGAGCCGCTGCTGCGACAGACCGTCGCCCTCGCCCGGAAGCACGGCTGTCAGATCCACACCCACGCCTCCGAAAACCTCGACGAGGTCGCGATGGTCAAGCGCATGACCGGCCGCGACAACGTGCGCTACCTCCACGACCTCGGCATGACCGGCCCAGACGTCATCCTCGCCCACTGCATCCACCTCACCGATGCCGAGATCGACCTCCTCGTCCAGACCAACACCACCCTCACTCACTGCCCCAGCTCCAACTGCAAGCTGGCCAGCGGACTGGCCCGGGTTCCTGAGCTTCGTGCCCGTGGTGTGCGGTGGGCGCTGGGGGCAGACGGGGCGCCGTGCAACAACCGCATGGACATCTTCGCGGAGATGCGCCTCGCTGCGCTGCTCCAGAAGCCGCGACTCGGGGCGGAGACCATGACCGCCACCGAGGTGCTGCGCATGGCAACCATCGACGGTGCGACAGCCCTGGGACTGAATGCTGGCAGCATCGAGGTTGGCCGACAGGCGGATCTGGTCGTCCTCGACCCGGACCTCCCCCACTCCCTCGGCGGTGGAGATCCCCGGAGCGCCATCGTCTACGCCATGACCCCGGCCAACGTCACCGATGTGTTTATCGGTGGAAACAGGGTGGTTCAGGATCGCGCGGTGGTGGGCTGGTCAACCAGAGAGACCATCACCCAGAGCAAGGCGGCGCTGATTCGGGTTCGGCAGCGGGCCGGGCTGTGAAGGTCTTTGCAGCCGCCGAGGCCGCCATGCGCGGGGGTCAGCCGGCGGCAATGGTGACGGTCATCGGAATATCCGGCAGCGCACCGCGGACCTCCGGTGCTCGGATGCTGGTGTACGGCGACGGGCAGATCGTCGGGACCGTGGGCGGCGGGACGTTTGAGTACCGGCTCATCGACCAGGCCCTCGAAGCCATCAAGGCTGGCCTGCCCCGTCGGTATGCCGTTCACCTCACCCGCGACCTCGGCATGTGCTGTGGTGGGGCCATGGAGGCGTTTGTGGAGCCCCTGAAACAACAAGAACAGCTCGTCATCTATGGAGCCGGCCATGTGGGCGCAGAGACTGCTGCTGCCGCCGCACGGCTGGGCTTCGCGGTCACAGTCGTGGACGACCGGGACGACTGGCTCACGCCTGAGCGGTTTGGTCCCGACGTCCGGCTCATCGAGTCTGATCCGAGGCGCATTCTCGACACGCTGCCCTGGGGGGCGCACGCCTACCACTTCGTCGTGACCCACTCCCACCAGCTCGACCAGGATCTGATCGAGCACATCCTGCCCCGGTCTGCTGCCTGGGTGGGCATGATCGGCAGCCGGACCAAGGTGACGAAGTTCCTCATCCGGCTGCGGGTTGCCGGGATGGATCCAGCACTGTTCGCCCGGCTGTGTGCTCCGGTCGGTCTCGACATCGGCGCGGAGACTCCCGAGGAGATCGCAGTCAGCGTGGTCGCACAGCTCATCCGCATCCGCCGTGGCAGCACCCGTGCGCCAGTGCCGCTCTCCGAAGCACCGCTCCCGGCGCGCGGGGGACCGGCTCAGGCCGCCCGGCTCACTTCGGCTGGAGCTTCTCCTTCAGCTTCCTCAGGAGCTGATCCAGCCTGATCGGCTTCTCGATCTGTCCGTCGAAGGTGCTGAGGAAGCGGTCGTTGCGGAGGTTTCGGATCGAAGCCACCGCGAAGATCAGGGGCCTGCTGGCCTTCTCATCGTTGTGGATGACCCTCAGAACCCCCTGCGCATCCAGTCCAGGGAGTCCAAGATCGAGCAGCACCACTCGGGGCCGGAAGCTCCCGATGAGGTAGCCCGCCTCAAACAGCCCGGCGGCCAGGCGGACCTCGTAGCCATCCTGCATGAGCAGGTAGTCCCGAATCATCTCACCGAGATCCTGATCCGCATCGATCACCAGGACCCGAACCGGGCCGGATTCCGCGGTGAACTCAGCGGGGAGCGGATACGAAAACACCCGAGAGAATCGGATGATCTCTTCTCGGGGAATTCGGCGGTGGCCACCGGGAGTCCGATGTGCCGTGAGCCGACCGGCCTCGATCCAATTGACGATGGTCGGCAGACTCACGCCAAGAAGCCGAGATGCCTGATGTGTGGTCAAATATGGAAGCTTCTTCTTCCCTTCTCGACCTGAACCCCGACCACCAACCATCTCTACATGATCCGGAACCGGAAGAAGGTCTCACCAATGATGACCTCTTCCCCGCCGAACAGCCGCCGCTCTGTGATCAGCTCGCCATTGACCAGGGTTCCGTTGGAGGACTTGTTGTCCTCAATGTAGAAGTTCGCGGAGCGACGGAAGAGCTTGCAGTGGAAGCGAGAGACCTTCGAGTCGTTCTTGATCTGGATGTCGTTGTCGCGGCCACGGCCGATGGTCAGGACATCCCCGGTGAACGGGTAGATCTGCTCCTCTGCGGTGCCCTCCTGGTAGAGAAGGAGCGCGCGGCGGGGCTCACCGGAGACCGGATGAAGCTCGGGCTCGACCTCGACGTTCTCAAAGTCCACCACGATGCCAGCGACGTCATCGATGCTGTGACTTCCATCGTCGTCCTCATCTTCGTCCATCGGATCGAGGATCACCTCAGCAGGCTCGTCGTCGTCGTCATCGAAAGGGAACTCGTCCGCCTCGTCGTCGACCTCCATCGTGGCGATGATCGGGCCGTCGTCACCGTTGTCGTGGTCGTCTTCGCCAAGGATGACGGAGAGGTCCTCGGTGCGGCCGAAGCTGGAGTGGGTTCCGTCAGGCTCGGTGGCGATGGGATCGAAGCTGATATCGCCGAGGGCCTCTTCCGCGGAGGTGTCCGGCTCGTCGATCATGACCTCCTGCTCTTCGAAGTCATCCTCTTCAAGGACAGGCTCCTCAAGCTCCTCAAACTCCGCATCATCATCTGCCTCGATGATCAGCTCTTCATCAGCGGGCTCTTCCTCAACAGCCTCCTCAGCCTCCTCAGCCTCCTCAGCATCGCTGAGCCCGGCGTCCTGCTTGGCATCTTTTGCCAGGCCGACCCAGCGCTCAAGGGCTTCAGAGAGGGTACCGTGCTCGGTGTCCAGAGACTCCAAGCGGCCGTTGGCAACATCGAGGGTGCCGCGAAGGTCACCGGTCAGAGCATTGAACTCATCGTCGTCGATCTCACCGATGAGGTGACGAAGCTCGATCTCCTGCATGGCCTCGTCGGAGGAGGACTTGTTGCTCAGGATGTCCTGCTTCTCCGTGTCGATCTTTGAGATGAACCCTTCGATCTCAGGGATGAAGGGGAGGATCTCGTCGGCAAGTGAGGAGGACTTGATCTCATGATCGAGAACCACCTTCTCGATGATCTCCGAGGAGAACTTGCTCGTCTGAGCCTGGGCTCGGTTGATATACTCGCGGTGGCGGGCGTAGTTATCGAGGAGCCCGGAGAATTTGGTAAGCAGCTCTTCCATCAGTGCGTATCCAGAGAGTTCGTTTGAGAAGGAGATTGCCGGCTGTTTTTATATGGCGGCACCTTAAAAACTACGAGACTTGGTACCAAACCCGCCTATCCGGTGTCAAGGGGCGTCGGCTACGGTATCATACTGCCGCAACACATCTTGCCTCCTTCTGGCAACCAGCGTGCTTTCCCTGGCGGACCAGACCTTAAAGATCACATCGAGCGCGATGAGCGATGGGATGGGTTGGGGATTGCTTGTAGCGACGTTCAGTGCAATGGACGACAGCAAGACCCCTTCAATAATAGAATAGGTCGTAAATCCACGCCAGTCCCCGATCGCCGCATGCCCGCTTCCGGCCCAGAGCAGGGAGAGGCCAAAGGTCACTGCGGGAGCAGGGTGGGGCGGCGGATCGGCCCGAAAAGCCTCCAGCAGTCCCCACGCCTCCGCGAGCTCTTCGGCAAATGCGGCAGCCCCCATCGGCTCCCCATTTCGGCTCACCGACTCAATGAGGACAAGCGGAACCTCCACGATCCCCACCTCGCTGCTGATCACCACCCGGTCGGCCTCTGCGCGAAGAAACCAACCCGAGACCTCGACATCCCCGGTCAGGGTGAGATCAAGACTGTCGTTTCCGTCCAGGGCGGATGCCAGGGGCATCAGCAGCAGCGCAAGCATCACAAACCTCTACAGGTACTGGTCCCCGCCGACGTTTCTGGCGAGGTTATCGAATCGGGTAAACCGACCCTCAAAGTGAAGAACAACCGTCCCAGTCGGGCCGTTTCGCTGCTTGGCGATGATGATATCAGCCTCGCCCTGGCGGGGGCTCTCTTCGTTGTAGTAGTCATCCCGGTAGATGAACATGACGATGTCGGCGTCCTGCTCGATCGCACCAGATTCGCGAAGATCAGAGATCTGCGGGACCTTCGGGTTTCGCGACTCGACTGCCCGGTTGAGCTGGGAGAGTGCGAGCACGCAGACATTGAGCTCCTTTGCGAGCCCCTTGAGTCCACGACTGGACTGGGCGATCTGCTCCTGCCGGGACACCTTCCCATCTCCGCTCATCAGACCGATGTAGTCGAGGATGAGCATGCCAAGCTCGGGGCACTGAGCCTTCAGACGACGCGCTTTGCTGCGCACCTGGGTGATGTTGATGCCCGGGGTGTCGTCGAGGAAGATCGGCATCTTGTAGAGCGACTCAGCCGCCGCCGTGAGGTTGGGCCAGTCGTGCTCCCGGGAGAGGTAGCCGGTGCGAACCTTTCCAGCGTCGACCTTGCCCTCGATGCACAGCAGACGGGTGGCGAGCTGTC
>JBLHNG010000138.1:0-13007 GCA_047621685.1 Myxococcota bacterium
CCACGCCCACCGCGCAGCGCTGTTCCTCAGCCTCACCGGCGTCGCACACACCATCGTTCCGGTGGCGCTCAAGCAAGGCGCACACAAGCAGCCGGACTTCCTCGCCAAGAACATCTTCGGACAGGTCCCGGTGCTGGAGGACGACGGCGTCTTCATCTCCGACTCCAACGCCATCCTGGTCTACGTCGCCCGCAAGCTCGGCCGCGAGGACTGGTATCCGACCGACCCAAAGGGCGCCGCGGCAGTGCAGCGGTGGCTGTCAGTAGCGGCGGGGCAGCTCGCCTATGGGCCCGCAGCGGCACGGCTGGTCACCGTTTTCGGCTCGTCGCACAACCCCGACGAGGTCATCGCCCGGGCACACGGCCTGTTTGCAACCGTCGAGGCTCACCTTGAGGGGCGCTCATGGCTGGCATCGACCGACCATCCGACCATCGCCGATGTGGCACTATACAGCTACGCCGACCGGGCCCCGGAGGGCAACGTCGACCTCACCGCCTACCCCCGAATCCGGGCCCTGCTCGATCGCATCCGCGCCCTGCCCGGGTTCATTCCGTTCCAGCAGACGGCCGCTGGCCTGCTCGCAGACGGATGAGATCGCCGATGCCACTGCCGCCTCAGTCGTCCCCACTTCACGCCGGAGAGCTGGTGCTTCAGGCACACATCGGCGCGGTCGAGAGAGTCGCCGGCTTCGCGAACCGGCTCATCCGAGACCACATGCCCGACCAGCACCGGCGCTTCTTTGCACAGCTTCCGTTCGTGGTGGTCGCCACGGTAGACGGCGGCGGCAACCCGTGGGCCTCCCTGCTCACTGGCGATCCCGGGTTCGCCTCCTCCCCCGAGCCCCGCAGCCTGCACCTCAAGGCCACCCCGCACCCCGAAGATCCCATCGGAGCCGGTCTGCGCGATGGCGATGCGGTGGGACTGCTGGGCATCGAGCTGGAGACCCGCAGACGCAACCGGATGAATGGACACGCCCATCCCACCGACGACGGCATCTCCGTCACCGTCGAGCACAGCTTCGGCAACTGCCCGAAGTACATCCACCGACGACAGGTCCGCCGCCTCCCCGCATCGCAGCACGCCCCGGCACCCGCCGAGCACGCCGAGACGCTCACTGAGGCCGCCCGGACCTGGATCGCACGGGCAGACACCTTCTACGTCGGCTCCTATGTCGATCTCTCAGGCGGCCGACAGGTCGACGTGTCCCACCGCGGCGGCCAGCCCGGCTTCGTGAATGTCGATGCTGACGGGGTGCTCACGATCCCCGACTTCGCGGGCAACCGGCTGTTCAACACCCTGGGCAACTTCCAGGCCAACCCCCGGGGCGCCCTGCTGTTCGTCGACTTTCAGACCGGCGACACCCTCCAGCTGACCGGCACCGTGGCGCTGATCCTGGAGGGGCCGCAGATCGCAGCATTCGAGGGTGCCCAGCGGCTGTGGCAGTTTCACACCACCGGGCTCATTCATCGACGCGGTGCGATCGACCTGAGGGCGTCGCTGATCCGCTGATCCTCAGCCCTGCGCCTGCGCATCCATGTCGACCACATGTTTTGGCAGCCACACCAGACATGCCTCGAACGTCTCGAAGATCATATCTTCTGGGA
This sequence comes from Myxococcota bacterium, assembly GCA_047621685.1. Taxonomy (GTDB): domain Bacteria; phylum Myxococcota_A; class UBA796; order UBA796; family UBA796; genus JAQXDW01. The sequence continues at coordinate 1,605 of JBLHNG010000138.1, forward strand.
TCAGGTTCGGCACCAGCCCGATGTTGCTCATCATGGCCATTGGCTGTACGGCGGGAGCAATGAGGATGGTGTGGATGTTGTGCTGCTCCAATTCCAGCAGGACGTCTTCAAGCGCGTAGAGACCGGACTGATCGATGTAGGGAACGGCATCCATGCGGAGGATGACGTGGGTGGCAGTGCTGGGGATCTGTGCTGCCAGGGCCTGGAACTCACTGGTGAAGCCGAAGAAGAGGGGGCCGCTGAGGTGCTTGATGAAGACCTCCTCCCGCAGATTGGCGGGGAACTTCACCTCGTCCTTCCAGACCTCGTCCTCCTTTGTGTCCGTGAGCCGCGCTATCCTGGCGTCCCGGGCGGTGAGGTCCGACATCTGCTTCATGAACATCAGCGCGGAGAGCACCATGCCCACGCCCACTGCGCTGACGAGGTCCCAGAACACCGAGAGGACCATCACGATGAGCATGATGAGGACCTCTGAGCTGAACTTGAACAGCTTGACGTCGATGTCGCGGGGCATGCTCGGCATCGCCTTGAGGCCCTTGTAGTCCATCACGCCAATGCCAACGGTGATGAGGATCCCGGCCAGGACAGCGGCGGGGATCTGAGAGGCGACTGGACCGAGGGCCAGCAGGATCACCATCAGGAGCGTACCGGCGATCATACCGCTGAGACGAGTCTTTCCGCCGGCGTTGATGTTCACAACCGTGCGGATCGTGGCACCGGCACCGGGCAGGCCACCGAAGATGGCGGCGATGCTGTTTCCGATGCCCTGGCCGATGATCTCCTTGTTGGGCCTGTGGCGGGTCTTGGTGAGGTTGTCCGCCACGACCGAGGTCAGCAGAGAGTCGATGATCCCGAGCAGGGCTAGAGACAGTGAGGTCATCAGGTAGGGCTGGATGGCAGTCCAGCTGAACTCGCTAAAGATGCCCAGCTGAGGGATGGGCAGCCCCTCAGGGATGCGCTCGATGGGCCGGTAGTCGATCCCAACAGCATAGGCGACGCCAGACACGACGACCAGGGCGACCAGGGTGCTGGGGATGGCACTGGTGATTCGCTTGAAGCCATAGATCATGAAGATGGTCGCCAGCGCCAGGGACAGCTCGATGGGGTTGATGTGCCCCAGCGCCCGGGGGAGGGTCTTCAGCGTGCCGAGGACACCCGACGCGCTGTTCTTCGCCATGGCGCTGGACTCGACCAGGACGTCCTCCATGGAGATGCCCTCCGCACGGCGGATAGTCTCCTTGAAGTCCTCCAGAACCAGGATGCCTTCCGCAGCCTCGTCCTTCATGATCTGGTCGAGCAGGACCTCCTCGGCGTAGGGCTTGAAGCTCTCGATCAGCGCGATGTCATCGGTGGCGTAGTAGCCGATGGCTGGTAGGAGCTGGGTGACCAGGATCATCACCCCGATCGCGGTCATAAATCCGGAGACCACTGGATAGGGGATGTACTTGATGTACTTGCCAATGCCCAGCATGCCGAGGCCGATCTGGATGAGCCCAGCCATCAGGAAGATGGTGAGGATCGCCGGGAGCGCCCGGTTGACATCGCCATCATTGGCGCCGACGATGCCGGCAATGATGACCATGCTCACGGCGGTCATTGGCGCGGTCGGGCCGGAGATCTGGGTCGGGGTTCCGCCGAACAGAGCCGCGAAGAACGCGATGAAGATCGCACCGTAGAGCCCGGCGCTGGGGCCGAGTCCGGAGCTGACACCGAAGGCCAGAGCGAGGGGAAGCGCGACGATGCCAGCGGTCAGTCCGCCGAACGCATCGCCCTTGAGGTGCCTGAAAAAATTGCTCATTGCCGCCCAGATGAGGAGTGTTCGCTATTCGGTTTTTAGCACGAACATGGTTTAACCGTTCGCTATAACAGATCCTTGTCCGATGAGAAGTGCTATTTCATACTATCGATTTTGACCACGTTTAAGGCCAACTATGACACCGTAAAACAGGCCCTGTCTGTGCCTTACTTCCGAAATGACGCCACCATCTCGGCCCGGACCTTCGCGGTACAGCCCAGGGCGACCTGGAGGCAGTCCTTCGACTCTGTGACCCGGACGTTGAAGCCTTCCCGACCATCGGCGGGGATGGGAATCCCAGAGAGGGCGTCGATGGCCGGGCCGAGGGTGGGGCGGTCGTCCACCTGATGCTCCAGGATCCGGCTGGCTTCCTCGGCCTGCTCGATGCCCTCCAGGTAGCGGTCGTGGTACGGGCCGACGTTCTCGGTGGATTTGCGTCCGTTGCGGTTGGTCTTCCGGATGCGGTGGCGGCTCTCGTGGAACTCGGTGTCCGCATTCTCCAGGCAGGAGATGGCGATGGCGAGATCCTGGATCTCCTTCAGCAGCCGCGCCCGCTCCGGAGTCTGCTCGGTGTCGGTGTCATAGCCGCAGCTTCCGCAGGCGTAGCTGCCCCCGCCCCGCTCGGTGACTCCTTCGACGCCGCACACGTTGCATGCCACCCCACCGAGCTGCTGCAGCCGGCGGATCTGGCCCTGGTTGTTGACGTGGACAATCAGGCCGAACACCGCAGCGATGGCGGCGAGAAACAGGAAAGTGAGCATTCCTGGAGCGTATCCGCGCGGATAGCAGGACACCATGACTGCTCAGCCCGCCATCCTCTCTGCCGTGCCGCGCCATGCAAGCTTCCTGTTCTCGGTCCTGCACTGCTCGATGCGCTGGGCTGCACGATTCCCGGCCTGCGCCCGATGCCGACCTGGACTGGTGCTGGGGTGTCGAGTCCGTCCACGCCCAGCGACGTCTTCCTCCGCATCTCCGGCGCAGACCCGGGCGAGGTGCTGCACCGGGAGCGCGCGATCCTCGCCGAGCTGCCGCAGCTCACCGTGACCGACCGGGTCGATGGCTTCATGCACGGCGCGAGCCGGGACCTCTCCGGCTACGAGGACGGCACCGAGAATCCCACTGGAGATGATGCCGTCTCCGTCGCCTTCCAGTCCGGCGGACCGGGGCGGACCGGCTCCAGCGTGGTCGCAGTGCAGCGGTGGGTCCACGACCTCGACGCCCTCGACGCCATGAGCCGCGCCCAGCAGGACGCCACCATCGGCCGGGACCGGGAGAGCAACGCGGAGCTGGAGGATGCGCCGGAGACTGCTCACGTCAAGCGCACCGCGCAGGAGGACTTCGAGACTGAGGCGTTCACGGTCCGCCGATCGATGCCCTCTACGGCTTCACCCGACCAGTGACCGGGGGACGTGATGGTGTCCGCCGCTGAGAGATGGGCGGCGCGATCCCCGGGCCTGGGTGTCGCAGCCGACATCGGACTGAGCCGTCGGGTTCAGACGCTGATCCCTACCCCTCGGCGAACACCCGAAACCCCTCCGCCTCCTCCGCCACCCCAAAAGGCAGCCAGGCCGAGACCAGGGCGACCGGACCGGAGCGGGGCGATGTCGGTGACCGGGTTGCCGTCAAGTCGAACGACCCGGAGGGCCCTGAGAAGCGCCAGCGGTGTGAGATCTGCGACCCGATTGTCCGACAGCGACAGGCTCTCGCGTCCGGAGGGCGGGCAGCGACAGCGGAGGCAGCACCGCGATCCGATTGGCGCGCAGCCCGAGTCGATCGAGGTGAAGGAGCCCTGCCAACGGAGAGATGTCCGCGATGTGGTTGTGGCCCAGCAGGAGCCGCCGCAGCTCGGTCGCCCCGGCCAGCCCAGAGAGGTCGACCAGTCGGCTCTCCATGGACCAGAAGTCGGCCAGCTGCGGCAGCGCGGAGAGGAAGGAGAGGTCGGGGGTGGCCGTGTGCGTGAGCTGGAGGCGGGTCAGCGACGACAGGGAACACAGCCCGTCGCCCACCACAGTCCCACCGTAGACGCTCAGATGCTCCAGTCCGGTGAGGTGCTGGATCGCGGAGAGGTCGTTGTGTGGCTCCCCGACAAACAGCGACAGCGTCGTCAGCCATGGCGGGAATGCCAGGGGGATCGACGACGGGCCGGGAGCGGTGGCGCCGACCGTCAGCTCGCGCAACGCGGGCAAGGCCATCAGCGGTGAGAAGTCGGCCACCGGTGTGTCGTAGATCGACAGCTGAACCAGCCGCGAGCAAGCGGTCAGCGGCGTGATGTCCACCGGTCCCATCTCATTGAGGACCAGCCGGGTCAGCCCGACCGCCCGCCGAAGGGGCGAGAGATCGGTGATGTTCGGCTCACTGAGGGTCAGCGAATCCAGAGTCTCAAGCGGCGCAGCAGCCAGGACGTCTGGGTCGGTGATCAGCACTGAAGCCTCAGCGCACCGGGCGGGCGACGATCTGGGCCATGTGGCCGTAGGCGTGGTGGGCGACAAACTCCAGGGAGGTTCGTTGTGCGATGCCGTCGAACAGCCGGATGCCGTCTCCGAGCAGGATCGGGATGATGGTGATGATCAGCTCATCGATGAGCCCGGCGTTGAGCGCCTGACGGATGAGGTCGCCGCCGTCGAGGTAGATGTCCTTCTCGCCAGCGACCGCGCGAGCCTGCTCGATGATGGCGGCAATGTCTCCGGAGACGGCCCGGACGGTGGGCGCGGCGGGGGTCAGCGGACGGCGGGTCGCGACCAGGACCGGCGTCTCGCCGTAGGCCCACTGCCCAAACCCGGCGACCACGTCGTGGGTCCGACGTCCCATGATCATCACCCCGATCTGCGCCATAAACGGCTCGAACTCGATGCCTCCGGTCGGTGGGGGAGCGTCGGCAGGGGGCTCAAGCCAGGAGAGGTCGTCGTCGGGACCGGCGATGAAGCCATCGAGAGAGCAGGCCATGTAGACACGGACGCGTGAAGAATCGGACATACCAGGAACCTCCTGGCGATCTATAAGTGCGCCATGAGGACACGGCCCGGCACCGCCCGACCTCGCCCCGGAGAGCGACCCCGGTCCGCGCCCGCAGCCAGTCCGGCCGGTGGGTGGTGAGCGCAGCACCGATGCCCCGACGACGCCACTCGGGCAGCACGTTGATGCCGCTGAGATACCAGCCCTCCGGGAGCACCTGGAGTCGTCCGGGGCTGGTAGAATCCCCCCATGGGCCTGATCTGTACAGTCAGCCGCACCCACCACCTCCCCCTCCCAACGCGCTGCCTGGTGGGTCGGACTTCGTCGTGCACCCTCCAGATCCCCGACCGGCTCGTCTCCTCCGAGCACGCCCGGATCGCATGGGACGGGGAGCGATGGACCGTCCGGGACCTCGGCAGCACCAACGGCACCTGGGTGGCGGATCGGCAGCTTCGTCCCGGCGAGACCGTGCCGCTCCACGTCGGAGGACGCCTGGCGTTCGGCGATCTCTCCCTGGCCTACATCCTCGAAGATGCCAGCCCCCCCGCCCCCATCGCCCGATGCCCCGCCGACGGACGGCTCCTGCCCGCTCGTGATGGCGTCCTCGCCCTGCCCGATGAGGATGCGCCCCGGGTCCTGGTTTTTGAGGATGCCGCCGGGAGCTGGGTCCTGGAGCAGGAGGGCATCAGCCGCCCGGTGGCGGACGGCCACTCCCTCACCCTCGATGATGAGACCTGGGTGCTTCATCTCCCCGGCGCCACCGAGCCGACCATCCAGGCCAGTCGGGCGGGACTCGAGCTGTCGGACATCGCGCTGCACTTCCAGGTCAGCAGCGACGAGGAGCGGGTCCTCCTGACCCTCCGCCACCGAGAGGGCGCCGAGGAGGTTCCCGCTCGCGCCCACCTCTACACCCTCCTCACCCTCGCCCGCCTGCGCATCAACGAGCCCGACCGCGACGGCTGGATCTACGCCGACGCGCTCCAGCGCATGCTCGGAATCGACGAGATGCGCCTGAATGTGGACGTCTACCGCTGCCGGAGGGCGCTGGGCCGGCTGGGGATCCGCGGCGCGGCCGGGATCATCGAGCGTCACCGCGGCACCCGCCAGCTGCGGTGCGGAGTGACCGACATCGCCGTCGGGGAGCTGTGAGCGAGCGGAGGCCATCCGGGCTGACCCACCAGCCGACCCTCGCAAACCCAACGAGCCGCTCAGCCCCCCCGCCCGCGCCGCTCCCGTCCCGCTACACCGACCTCGGCGTGATCGCTGCGGGAGGCTCCGCGAAGGTCCACCGGGTGCGCGACGAGCGGGTCGGGCAGGTCGTGGTGATGAAGCTCCTCCGAGGCACCCTCTTCGCCTCACAGGACAGCCGGGCACGGTTCCTCCGAGAGCCGACCATCACCGCGCGGCTGGCCCATCCCGCAGTCGTCTCCATCCACGACATGGGGGAGCTGTCTGACGGTCGGCTGTGGTTCACCATGGACGCAGTCGGCGGCCAGACGCTCACCGCCGTGGTCCACGCCCGCCCCCTCGTCCCGCTCCGGCGCCTCATCGACACCCTCGCCCAGGTCGCTCGCGCCATCGCCAGCGCCCACAGCCAGGGCATCACCCACCGGGACATCAAGCCGGACAACATCATGGTCGGCGCATTTAGAGAGGTGAGAGTGATGGACTGGGGGCTGGCCGGTCTGCCCGATGACCCGCCCCTCACCCCCGGCACGATCCTGGGAACCCCGGGCTACATGTCCCCAGAGCAGGCCCGGGGAGAGCCCGACGCGGTGGGGCCATCGGGCGATGTCTATGCGCTGGGAGCGGTGCTGTATGAGGTGCTCATCGGCGCGCCCCCGTTCGCGGATCAGCCCGGCGACCGCCTCCGCCAGACCCAGGCCGGTCGCCCCACTCCCCTCGCCGCCCTCCCCGCCCGACACGGCGGCCTGCTGCCTGCGCCCCTCACCAACCTCTGCGCCACAGCGATGTCCCAGGATCCCACCGCGCGCCCGTCCGCTGCGGAATTCGCCAGCGTCCTGACTGGCTGGCTGGATGGAGACCGGCGCCGGGAGCGGGCGGAGGCGCTGCTGGATGAGGCCGACGCTCTGGGGCCACAGATCGCCCGACTTCGCGCCGCTGTCGCCGAGCATCGGGGAGAGGCCCGGGCGATCCTCGACGCCCTGCCCGCACATGCACCGTCGTCGGACAAGGCCCCCGGCTGGGCGCTGGAGGATCGCGCATCCCTCACCGCCCAGCAGGTCGCGCACCTGGAGACGGACTGGCTCCAGCGGACCCACGCCGCCCTCCAGGTCAGCCCTGGTCTTTCGCGGGCACACCGGTCACTGGCGGGGCACTGGCACGCTCGTCTGCTCGAAGCCGAGGCCCGCCGAGATGCCGAGGAGGCGGTGCGCTGCCGGGAGCAGCTCCGGGCACATGACCGCGGCGAATACAGTGACTTCCTCTCCGGCATCGGGCACCTCACCCTCCAGATCGACCCGCCGGATGCTGAGGTGGTCCTTCACCGCCTGGAGTCGGTCGACCGTCGGCTCGTCCCCGGTGCAGCGGCTCCGGTGACTGCGACCATGGCCTTAAAGCAGGGCAGCTACCTCGCCACGCTGTCGCAGCCGGGCCGTGCATCGATCCGACTGCCGCTTCATGTCGAGCGCGGGGGCGCGCAGACCGTGCCTGTGCGACTGCCGTCCGCCGATGCCATTAGACCCAGCGAGGCGTTCATCCCCGCTGGCTGGTTCATCAGCGGCGGCGACCGAGATGCCCCCGACGCCCTGCCCCGTCGGCGGGTGTGGATCGACGACCTCGTGGTGTGCATCCACCCGGTGACCAACCGCGCCTGGCTCGACTTCCTCGACGACCTCGTCGCACAGGGCCGGGCAGGCGAGGCGCTGCGGTACGCCCCTGCGCAGCCCTACACCGAGCGCAGCGGGCTGGAGCCGCTGGCCCGGCTGGGACAGGACGGATGCTTCCGACTGCCCGACAGTGCGAGCTGGGCCGACGATGTGCCGGTTGTGTTCATCGACTGGCACGGCGCGATGGCCTACGCGGCGTGGCGCTCGAAGCAGGACGGCCTGTCCTGGCGGCTGCCCAATGAGCTGGAGTGGGAGAAGGCCGCGCGCGGAGTCGATGGGCGGCGCTGTCCATGGGGCGACCACGTCGAGCCGACCTGGGCCTGCGTCCTCGGCAGCACCGCGTCTCCCCCGGGTCGAGCCCCCGTCGAGGCATGGCCCGATGATGTGAGCCCCTATGGTGTGCGCGGCATGGCCGGGAACACCCGGGACTGGTGCCTCAACGCCTGGGAGATCGATGGGCCGGCGCTGGCCGAGGGGCGGCTGCTGGATGTCGGCCCTGGCCCGGTTGCTGTAGACGACTTCCGCAGCGTTCGCGGTGGCGCCTGGATGAGTCGGGTGAGCTACTGCCGATCCGCAGGGCGATTCGGCAACCGCCCCGCCGAGCGGTTCATCTCCATCGGACTCCGGCTGTGTCGCAGTCTCTCTTAGAGGACTTCAGGGCTCCGTCGTCGTGGCATCAGGCACCGACACGCTTCCGTAGGCGATCCATCCAAGCGCCGTACACTGGGGATCTTCCTGGAAGATGACCCGATTGGCGGCAGAGAACCGGTTGCGGTAAGCCGGGCCAGCGGGCGGGTTGAGGCTAGCACCGGGCACGCTGTCGAAGACGTAGCCGGGGTTCTGGTGCAGCCAGGTGACGATCGGCGGCGCGCCGGTGCCCTGGACGAAGTCCATGCGAGCGCCGACCGTGTTTCCCGGCGTCGCTCCCGTGAACACCCCGCCGCTCTGAAGCGGCTCGGTGACCGTCTCTTCGCTGGTGATCAGCCGTCCGGAGGCCCAGGTGTTCGGATCCCCCGGACTCCAGGTCACCACGGCATGCAGCGAGGGGAGCTGCTGGGCGGTCTGCCAGGAGCAGTCCGCGACCCACATCGTGAACCCCTGCGCAGCCATCTGGGCCAGCGCGGCCTGGGAGAAGCGGAAGTACTCGCAGTCCTCCTGGTAGCTCCCGCTGGGGCTGTCGCTGACCGTGGCGATGATCAGTCCGAGGGTGGGGACCGGTGCAGGCTTGTTGCCCGGGGTGGTGCCGAGGTCGAAGTGGTAGACCCGGAAGTCGTCGCTGATTCCGCCGCTGAGCTGCCGATCACCGCGCCAGGCGTCGGGCTGGAGGCTGGTCTCCCCGGGATGGATGGTGAGGCCGGGGTGGAAGACGGGCAGGGCTGGTGGTGCTCCGGCGAACTGGCACTCCTGCTCAAAGCCGATGCCGCCGAGCATGCCGTTGACCGCCTTCGCGAGCCGCTCGTAGGACACCGTGGAGCGCACCACGCCGTCCTCCATCACCCGCTGCCACTGGAGCAGGGCGTTGCTCGCCGCCCAGGTGAACGCCCCCTGCCACCGACCATCCAGCAGCGCCTCCGCCGACCGCTCCCTCGGCGCACAGGCCGCCAGCATCCGCGTGCCGATGCCCGGCCACTGCCCGCCCAGCGCCTGCCACAGCTGACGCCGACGCATCATCCGCCGGGGCATCTTCGGCACATGACAGAAGTCCGCGAGCAGGGTGAGGTTGTCGTTGCCGCTCTCCGTGAGCTGACGCTTCAGCTTGCGCAGGTTCACCGTGTTCTCCATGACCACCGTGTCGCCATCCACTGTGCCAGTCGCGTCGGTCGCACAGAAGCCCATGCCCGATGCCACATCCCGCAGTCTGTCGCCGAAGTGGCAGTGTCCGCCGAGGAAGATCACTCCGGCCGTCCCGCCTGCGAGCTGCTCGGCCATCCACGCAAAGCCCGCTTGGAGGCTGGCATGGTCCGCAGTCCCTACGGTGACACCCTCCGCGTCCATCGCAGCCACCTGCTGCTCGGAGAGCACCGGCCCGGTCAGCACCCGGATGTTCTCCGGCGGGATGCCGAAGTGACGACACACCCGCAGCCAGGTCATGGCGTCCTCCACCGCACCGCGCAGGCTGCTGGCCCCCGGTGCGTTTCCGACGGATGCGTCGAAGGCGGTGTAGTCGTTGATTCCGACAATCAGGGCGGCGGCATTGGATCTCATGGTGAACCTCCTGTGGGTAGAGAGGTTGTACCGCAGCAAACCTGTCTGCTTTCTGACTGGACATGACCGGTCATGTTCAGTCAGAAAGTAGACAGGATTCAGACAGGTCTGCCCGCTACGGTGATTTCGTCCAACGACAGGACACCCAAATCACCTGAGACGCCGTGAATCAACCGCGGCCTGGAGCCACCATGCGCCGCGCGACCCTCCTCACCACCCTCCTCCTGATGGCCTGCGATGATTCCGCAACCCCCGAGGACGTCTCGGCCGTCTCTGCTGAGGTCGCCGCCCTCCAGGCTCAGCTCAACACCGCGCTTGAGACCCTCGCTGTCGAAGGCGCTGCCCAGGATGCCGCCACCGCAGAGGTCGCCGACGAGCTGTCCGCCCTGACCGGCTCAGTGGATCTCACTGCGCTCGCCGACACCGTCGAGGACAACACCGGCCGCATCACCACCCTGGAGGACGCCGGTCACCTCGTCGCCGCCGACATCGCCGACCTCGCCCTCACCGCAGACCTCGACACCCTCGCCGCCCTCGTTGCCGACCACAGCACCGACCTCACCGGCCTCGACGCCTCGGTCACCAGCTTCTCCAGCGGGCTGGCTTCCGCAGAGTCGGACATCAGCGGGCTGTCCTCAGACATCGCCGGGCTGTCCGGCGACCTGTCCTCCCTCGACAGCGACCTCTCGGACCTGACCAGCGACCTGAGCGGCGCGGCGGACCTGCTGTTGTATGTGTCTGCAGACACGTCGACCGACTCGGTCCTCTTCACCGGCGCCAACGTCTTCGTCCAGTCCGGCTCCGGCTACACCGACGACGACTACGACAACACCGGCTACTACGAGGGCCTCGGAAACCTGATCGTGGGCTATGACGCCAACGACGGGACCGACACCAAGAGCGGCTCTCACAACCTCGTCGTGGGCGACGCTCACCGCTACACCGCTGCTGGTGGCATTCTCGGTGGCTTCGACAACGAAATCACCGCGGAGTGGGGGGTTGCATTCGGGTACTTCAACGACGTCACCGCCGAGTACGCCAGCGTGCTGGGCGGCTACAACAACCAGGCCACAGAGCAGACCGCCGCGATCCTGGGGGGCTACAACAACACCGCCAGCGGATGGCGCGCGACGGTGAGTGGCGGATACAGCAACGAGGCCAGCGGGTATTACAGCGCGGTCAGTGGTGGAGTCTACAACGAGGCCAGCGGGTATTACAGCGCGGTGAGTGGGGGATCCTACAACACGGCCAGCGGGAACTACTCCTCGGTCAGTGGAGGCAGCTACAACACGGCCAGCGGGAGTGCCAGTTCTGTGAGTGCTGGCGAAAACAATGAGGCTGCGGGGGCCTACAGCTCGATCTATGGTGACACCAACCTGACCGCATCCAACGACTACCGATACGAACCCGAGCAGTAAGCCGAAGTGGGCTCGGTCATCCTTCTGGCCACGCCATCAACTCTCATCCGCCAGAGCGCCAGAGGCGCCCGGCGTTTGTAAAACGTCGAAGATGGGGGTCACTCCGAAGGAGTGAAGGAAAGGGGGAAGAAGCTGTCTTCCCCCTCAAAAAAAGAGAGCGGAGGTCGTCGTTTCGGCTACTGGC
>JBLHNG010000139.1:0-12984 GCA_047621685.1 Myxococcota bacterium
CGGCAGCGCCTCCGATGAGCTGATCGACTGCGAGCAGCCCTCCGGCTACGTCGCCGATGCCACCGACTGCGACGACACCTCCGCGGTCGCCTACCCTGGTGGCATCGAGGTCTGCGACGGGCTCGACAACGACTGCAACGGCACGATCGATGACGACAACGCCACCGACGCCTCGGCCTGGTACTACGACGGCGACGGCGACGGCTACGGCGACAACTTCGACGTCCTCTACAGCTGCGATGAGCCCGCTGGCTACGCTCCCGAGAGCGGCGACTGCGACGACGAGAAGTTCAACATCAGCCCCGCCTCGCTGGAGTACTGCAACGACTACGACGACAACTGCAACGGCACCATCGACGAAGACGCCGTCGACAAAGACGAGTGGTACCCCGACCTCGACGGTGACGGCTACGGCGACAGCGCCGCAATGATCACCGCCTGCAGCCAGCCCGCCAGCTTCGTGGGCAACGGCTCGGACTGCGACGACACCGACAACACCGAGTGGACTCTGGTGGAGGGCCTGTCCTACACCTGCGGTCTCGACGAGGACACCACCACTGAGACCGACGACGACTCCAAGGGTTGCTCTTCAGTGTCTGGTCTGGGCGGTGGGGTTTTTGCCCTGATCGGGATGATTGGGTTGGTTGGTCGCCGTCGACGGTGACAAACCAACCGTCAGGTGATCAAATACTTCGACCTGTCCCTGCCCAGTAGGGATCCCGCAGCTTGCGTTTGGCGAGCTTGCCGTTGGGATCCCGGGGCAGGGCGTCGACGAATTCAATGCTGCGAGGGCACTTGTACTTCGCGAGCTTGTCGGCAGCGAAGGCCATCAGCTCGGCCTCGGTGACCGGCGAGCGGATCTCGATGACCGCCTTGACCTGCTCTCCCCAGTCCGCATCCGGGATGCCAAACACCGCCACGTCCATGACCGCCGGGTGGTTGATCAGCACGCCCTCGATCTCTGCGGGGTAGATGTTGACCCCGCCGGAGATGATCATGTCGGCCTTGCGGTCGCAGAGGTAGAGGTAGCCGTCTGCGTCGAGGTAGCCGGCATCACCGACGGTGAAGAAGCCATCGGGGTTCCAGGCGCGGTCGGTCTTGGTGGGGTCCTTGTGGTAGGTGAACCCCTGGGCCATCTTGATGAACACCGTGCCGATCTCGTCGGGGCTCAGCAGGGTGCCTTCGTCGTCGTAGATGCGGATCTCCGCCCCCGCCCACGGCTTGCCGACGGTGCCCGGTCGCTGGAGCCACTCCTGGGGCGAGACGATGGTGCCGCCACCCTCGGTCGCTGCGTAGTACTCGTAGATCACCTCGCCCCACCACTCCAGCATCTGCCGCTTGACCTCCTTGGGGCAGGGGGCCGCACCGTGGATGACCCGGAGCAGGGAGCTGACGTCGTACTCCCGAAGCGAGGGGCGCTCCTTGAGCAGCCGCACGAGCTGGGTGGGGACCATGTGGGAGTTGGTCACCCGGTACTTCTCGATGCGCTCCAGGGTGCCCGCTGGCGTCCAGCGATCCATCAGCACCACGGTCTGTCCGAGGTGCAGGGTGTTGGTCGCATAGTAGAGGACGGCGGTGTGGTACAGCGGGCTGACCACGAGGTGAACCCCGCCGGGCTTGAGGCCGAAGCCAGCCAGGAAGCCAGCGTGTCCGGCGGCGACCGGCTCGGGCGGGTAGGGGGGCAGCGGACGGCGCACGCCCTTGGGCTGGCCGGTGGTGCCCGAGGTGTAGCTCATCACCCCGCCCGCGAGCCGATCGCTGACCGGCGGTGCGCCGACGCCGAATTCCGACAGCAGCGAGAAGCCCTCGACGGCCTCGGTGCAGTAGCGCAGGGACAGCCCGGCGATGTCGGCGGCAGCGGTGACACATTCGGCGGTCTGGGGGGAGCAGAACACGGCCTTCGCATCAGAGTCGGCGAGGATGTAGCCGATCTCCGCGGCGGTGAGGTGCCAGTTGACCGGCACGAAGTAGATGCCAGCCTCTGCGGTCGCCAGGGACAGCGCGAGGATCTCCGCGGTGTTGTGCATCACGAACGCGACCACGTCTCCGGTCTGGCAGCCGATGGCGCGAAGTCCGGCAGCGAACCGGCCCGAAGTCGCCCGCAGTGCCGCGGTGCTCCACTCCTGTCCGTTTGGGGTGACCAGGGCCACTCGCTCCGGTGTCTCCGCTGCATGTTCCCAGAATGATCCGCTCATACTGTGCTCCTGTGAAACGTGTTCTAGTCTCGACACTCTACCCCACTTGACTTCCGGGTTCCTTTGACTCATGTTGTCGAAGCTAGAACAAGTTCTACATCCCACAGGAGCAGGCTATGGCTGGTGAGATCTCGACCCTCAGTGACTTCTTTGGCAACCTCGAAAATCACATTGTTGAAAAGCACCTCAAGGGTGTCACTGCGGTCTACCAGTTCAAGATCAGCGGCGATGGCGGCGGTGATTGGCATGTCGACGTCAAGGACAACGCCTTCACATGCACCTCGGGCGTCCACGACAGCCCCTCGGTCACCTATGAAGTCGCTGCGGACCTCTACCTCAAGATCATCAACGGCAAGGCCAACGGTCGGATGGCAGTCTTGAAGCGCAAGATGAAGGTCACCGGCTCCATCCCCGCAGCGATGAAGATGCAGAAGTTTCTCCCCCCTCGGAAGGGCTGATTCTTGGCCGGCGGTATCGCACACTTCACTGCACCGTTTGAGCTGGCCTACGACTACAAGCGCAGCCTGGGGCCGGTCTTGTCCGGCTTCTTCACCGCACTTCGTTCCGGTCGGATCCTCGGTGCAACCGCAGCAGATGGCCGGGTCATCGTGCCGCCATCGGAGTACGACCCGCTGACCGGGGTGGCCACCACCGGGCTGGTCGAGGTCGGTCAGGATGGCACCGTGGCGTCCTGGACCTGGATCACCAATCCGCGTCCGACCCACCCGCTGCCCCACCCGTTTGCCCTGGCACTCATCACGCTGTCGGGGGCCGACACCGCGATGCTGCACGCCGTGGATGCTGGCAGTCCAGAGGCCATGTCGGTCGGCATGACGGTGCGCGCGGCGTGGCGACCAGTCCGCACCGGCTCCATCCGGGACATCGCCTGCTTCGTGCCGCCGAGTCATGCTGACTTCACGGCACCTCGGCCCGATCCGGTCGAGGGCGAGCCGCTGACGAGGGTGAAGATCCCCAGCCGGCTGGCCTACACCATCACCGCCAGCCCGACCCTCTCCATCTTCCTCACTGCCCTCCTGGATCGCCGCATCCTCGGGTGGCGGTGTCCGACCAGCGGGCGGGTGTATGTGCCGCCCCGGGGGGCCTCGCCCACGTCTGGCGAGAAGATGGAGGAGATCGTCGAGCTGTCGCAGAAGGGCACGGTGACCACCTACTGCGTGGTCAACATCCCGTTTGAGGGCCAGCGCCTCACGCCGCCGTATGTCTGCGCCCACATCGTGCTCGACGGCGCGGATGTGCCGCTGCTCCACCTCGTCGGCGGCTGCGGCCCGGAGGAGGTGCGCATGGGCATGCGGGTCGAGGCGGTCTGGGACGACACCCCGGCACCGACCCTGGAGAGCGTGCGCTACTTCGCGCCCATCGACGAGCCCGACGCCACCGTGGCCGAGCTTGAGGAGGCTCAGCGATGAGAGAGGTTGCCATCATCGGCTACGACCGCACCCCGACTGCTGCGGAGGACAACCGCAGCGAGGCGGAGCTGGTCCAGGCGGTGGTCAGCGGTGCGCTGGCCCAGGCCGGACTGACCCGAAAGGACATCCAGTTCTTCTGCTCCGGCAGCTGCGACTATGTGATGGGGCGTCCGTTCTCCTTCGTGCTCGCGCTCGACGGCATCGCGCCCTGGCCGCCGGTCGCGGAGTCCCATGTCGAGATGGACGGGGCGTTCGCCCTGTACGAAGCCTGGGTCCACCTCCAGATGGGCCACATCGAGACCGCCCTGGTCTACAGCTTCGGCAAGACCTCCCTCTGCGACATCGAGGCGGTCACCAACGCCCAGCTCGATCCGTATGTCCTCGCGCCCCTCGGGTTCACCGGATCAGACCTGGCCGCACTTCAGGCCGGTGTCGTCGGAGCCGCGTTTCAAGGGCCGACCTGGGGAGACGGCGCTGCGGCGATCGTCCTGGCCGCCGGGGACACCGCCCGCCGACTCAGCCCGCGCCCGGCCTGGATTCGTGGCATCGCCCACTACGTCGAGCCGCACTCTCCGGGGATGCGCGACCTGTCCCGCTCAGTCTCCACGACGCAGGCTGCGGAAGCGGCGAAGGTCTCGACGCTGCCAGGGGTCGACATCGCCGAGCTGCATGCCGCCTACGCCCACCAGATCCCGATCCTCTCTGCGGCCCTCGGCCTGCCCGCGTCGACCACCATCAACCCCTCCGGTGGCGCCCTGGCCGATGAGATCCCGATGGTCAGTGGGCTCATCCGCATCGGAGAGGCTGCCCACCGACTGATGGATGGCACCGCGAGCACCGCCGTCGCCCACGCCACCTCCGGCCCCTGCATGCAGCAGAACCTCGTCTGCGCCCTTGAGGCGTCCGCCCTGGAGGCCGATCATGGCTGAGCGCTGCGCTGTCATCGGCATCGGCCAGACCAACCACGAGGCCAAGCGCTCTGATGTCTCGATGCCCGGACTCGTCCGAGAGGCCGCCGAGGCCGCCCTGGCAGATGCTGGCATGGACTGGGCGGACATCGACGCGGTGGTCCTGGGCAAGGCGCCGGACATGTTCGAGGGCGTCGTGATGCCGGAGCTGTCGCTGGCCGGTGCGCTCGGGGCGGTCGGCAAGCCGCTGTTCCGGGTCCACACTGCTGGCAGCGTCGGCGGCTCGACGGGGGTGGTCGCCACCAACCTCATCCGAGCTGGCATCCACAAGCGGGTGCTGGCGGTGGCCTACGAGAAGCAGTCCGAGAGCAACGCCATGTGGGCGCTCTCCCAGCGCTTCCCGTTCTCGCCTCCGGTGATGGCGGGTGCGGGTGGCTACTTCGCTCCGGTCATCCGCGAGTACATCCGGCGCAGCGCAGCTCCGAACCACATCGGCCACATCGTCGCGGTCAAGGATCGCAAGAACGGCCTGCTCAACCCCAACGCCCACCTCAAGATCCCTGACATCTCGATGGACATGGTCGCGGCCTCTCCGATGCTCTGGGATCCGATCCGCTACCTCGAGACCTGTCCCAGCTCTGATGGCGCGGCGGCAGTGGTCCTGGTGGACGAGTCCCACGCCGATGCCGGGACCTGTGCGCCAGCCTGGGTGCTCGCAGCGGAGATGCGCAGCGAGGCGATGCTGTTTGCCGGTCGCGATGAGGTCAGCCCCCGGGCCGGCTCTGACTGTGCGAAGGCGCTCTATGCCGCCGCTGGCATCACCGATCCCCGCCGCGAGATCGACGTCGCTGAGATCTACGTGCCGTTCTCCTGGTACGAGCCGATGTGGCTGGAGAACCTCGGCTTTGCCGCGAAGGATGAGGGCTGGAAGATGGTCGATGCCGGGGCCACCGCCCTGTCTGGCGACATGCCGATCAACCCCTCGGGCGGGGTCATGTGCACCAACCCCATCGGTGCATCCGGGCTGCTGCGGTTCATCGAGGCCGCCCGTCAGGTCCGCGGTCAGGCTGAGGCCCACCAGGTCGACGGCGCCCGGCTCGCCCTCGGTCACGCCTACGGCGGCGGCTCCCAGTTCTTCGCCATGTGGCTGGTGAGTGCCGACAAGCGCTGATTTTTACCGTTCAGGAGCATCCATGGAGATCAACCTCGCAGACATCTTCGAGAGCATCGTCGATGTCATCCCGAACCACCCGGCAGTGGTCTGCAACCGCAGCATCACCTACGCCGAGCTGGACGAACGCAGCAACCGCCTCGCGAGCGTCTGGAAGTCTCAGGGCATCGGCCACGGGGACCACATCGGGCTGCTGCTCTACAACAGCACCGAGTTCGTCGAGGCAATGGTCGCGGCCCTGAAGCTGCGGGCGGTCCCAGTCAACCTCAACTACCGCTATGTGGCCCACGAGCTGGTCTACATGTTCGACAACGCCAACCTCGTCGGGCTGGTCTATGAGCGCGAGCTGTCGGACACGGTGGCTGCAGCACTGGCGGAATCAAAGCCGATGCGGACGCTGATCGCAGTCGATTCCGGTGACGCAGGGGGAGAATCCAGCAGGGGTGGGTGGGTCGGCGAAAAAGGGTCCGAGAGCTTCGAGGACGTGGTTGAGCGTGGCAGCCCGGATCGCATGGACCTCGCCCGCTCTGGCGACGACATCATCATCATGTACACCGGCGGCACCACTGGCATGCCTCGCGGCGTGCTGTGGCAGCACCGGGATCTGCTCTACGGCATGCTCCAGGGCGGCGCACCCGGCGGGCTCCCGATCGAGTCTGCAGAAGAGATCGCTGAGAACGTCGACCCTGACAACACCATGATCATCCTGCCCGCCGCACCGATGATCCACGGCTCGTCGATGTTCTCCTGCTGGATCGCGATGTTCACGGGTGGCACCACCGTGATGGTCCATGGCCGCAGCTACGACGCCGAGAAGATGTGCCAGCTCATCTCCGAGAACAACGTCAGCGTGCTGTCTCTGGTCGGCGATGCGATGGCGCGTCCGCTGGTCGATGCGCTGGTGAAGCTCGATGGAAAGTACGACCTGGACTGCCTCGCGGTGATCACCTCGCAGGGCGCGCTGCTCAGCGGCGGGGTCCGTGCACAGATCGTGGAGCAGCTCCCCGACGCCATGATCCTCAACAACTTCGGCACCTCGGAGTCAGGCCACCAGGGCGAGGCGTTCTACGAGGGCGACGGAGAGGATGCGAAGCCCCGGTGGATCATGAACGAGCGGACCTGTGTGCTCGGAGACGACCTCGTGCCGGTCGAGCCGGGCGACGGACGCATCGGTCGGCTGGCGACCAGCGGCCACATTCCGATCGGCTACTACAACGACCCGGTGAAGACCGCGAAGACCTTCGTGGAGGTCGACGGGGTGCGCTGGGTGATCGCCGGAGACCGAGCCATGGTCGATGAGGAGGGCGTCATTGTCTTCCTCGGGCGCGGCAGCCAGTGCATCAACTCCGGCGGCGAGAAGGTCTACCCCGAGGAGGTCGAGGAGGCGCTGAAGGCCCACCCCGGGGTGTTCGACGCCCTGGTGGTCGGGGTGTCTGACGAGCGCTGGGGAAGCCGGGTCGAGGCCGTCGTCGCGATGCGCCCAGAGCACCCCTTCGATCAGGACTCCATCGACACCGCCTGCCGCGAACGGGTCGCCGGCTACAAGGCCCCCCGGGGCTACCACGTCGTTGATGCGGTGCCCCGTCACCCCAACGGCAAGCCCGACTACAAGCGCGCCCGCGCCATCGCGTTGGGCGAAGCATGAGCGCCCGCCTCGCCGGAAAGGTCACGATCATCACTGGAGCGGCCTCGGGGATCGGCAAGGCGATGGCCCGCCTGTTCGCCGCTGAGGGGGCCATCGTGCTGGCCAGTGACGTGGACGCCGTCCGGCTGGAGCGGGTGGTCAGTGGCATCGTCGAGAAGGGCGGAGCTGCGGTCGGTCAGGTCGCCGACATCTCCGACCGTGCTGCTGCCGAGGGCCTGATTGCTGCCGCACTGTCCGCCCACGGTCGGCTGGACATCCTCTGCAACAACGCCGGCGTCCTCGACAGCCTCACCCCGCTGGCAGACTGCACCGACGAGCTCTGGCGCACAGTCATGGGTGTGAACCTCGACGGGCCGTTCTTTGCCTGCCGGGCCGCCATCCCAGCGATGATTGAGGCCGGTGGTGGCTCCATCGTCAACACTGCCAGTGCGGCCGGGATCGCTGGTGGGCGTGGGGGTGCGGCCTACACCGCCTCCAAGCACGCCCTGGTCGGCATGACCCGGAACGTGGCCTGGTTCTACGGCCCCAGGGGCATCCGCTGCAACGCCATCGCACCCGGCGCCATCGCCACCCCGATGGCCAGCCGCCTCGTCCCCAACCCCGACGGCTTCGACCGGATGAAGGACTACTTCTCCACCGTCCCGCCGATGGGCAAGCCCGACGCGGTGGCCGATGCGGCGCTGTTTTTGGCCAGCGACGAGGGTCGCTACGTCAGCGGCGCGGTGCTGAGCGTCGACGGTGGCTGGCTGAGCTACTGATTTTTCCAGCCCACCCCTGCTGGAGAGGACTCTGACATGCGAATCGAGACCACCCCGGAGCAGGACACGCTCCGGGAGACGATCCGGGCCTACATGGCTCAGCTGCTCACCCCCGCACTCCGCGCAGAGCTGGTCCACCAGGAAGGCGGCGGGCCGGAGTACTTCAAGGCGATGGAGAAGCTCGGTGTGGACGGCTGGCTGGGCCGGGGCTGGCCGGTGGAGCACGGCGGGCAGGGGCACTCCAGCATCGAGGCGTTCATCTTCTTCGACGAAGTCCACCGCTCAGGCTTCCCGATCCCGCTGCTGACGCTCAACACCGTCGGCCCGACCTTGATGACCTTCGGAAACGAAGCGCAGCGGGCGGCGTTCCTGCCCCGGATCCTCGCCGGGAAGTGCCACTTCGCCATCGGCTACACCGAGCCCGATGCCGGCACCGACCTCGCCTCTCTCAAGACCCGGGCAGTCCGCGACGGCGACGACTACGTCATCAACGGCCAGAAGATCTTCTGCAGCCTCGCGGACTTCGCCGACTACATCTGGCTGGCGGTGCGCACCGACCCAGACGCTGCGAAGCACAAGGGCATCTCGATGATCGTCGTGCCCACCGACACCCCCGGGCTCTCTACCACCCCGATCCGCAACCTCGGCGACAGCAACATCCACGCGGTCTACCTGGAGAACGTCCGGGTCCCGGTGAGCAACCGGGTCGGGCCGGAGAACGGCGGCTGGAAGATGATCACCACTCAGCTCAACCACGAGCGGGTGGCGCTGATGATGGTCGGCCCGGTGCTGCGTCATCTCCAGGAGGCCCGGGACTGGGCGGCGATCGAGCCGGTCGGCGATGGCCGCATGCTCATCGAGCTGCCCTGGGTGCAGTCCTGCCTCGCGCGGCTGTATGTGAAGCTGGATGTCCTCAAGCTGCTCAACTGGCGGCAGGCCTACAACCTCAACCACAACCGACTGAAGATGGAAGAGGCCAGCGGCATCAAGGTCTTCGGCAGTGAGTTCTATGTCGAGGCCTACAAGCTGCTGATGGAGGTCTTCGGTGAAGCCGGCACCCTCCAGGCAGGCTCCCCCGGCGCCGCGCTGCGCGGGGAGATCGAGCGACACTATCGGGCCATGCTGGTGCTGACCTTTGGCGGCGGCACCAACGAGGTCCAGCGCGACATCATCGCCATGGCCGGGCTGCGCATGCCCCGGACCCGGAGGTAGGCATGGACTTCGCACGCGACGAGCTTCAAGAGATGGTCGGCGACCTGAGCAAGCAGATCTTTCGCGGTCTGGTCACCACCGAGAGCCTGGATGCCCTGGAGAAGTCGGGCCAGTGGATGCACCGGGCGGTCTGGGCTGCGCTCGCACAGTCCGAGCTGCTCTCCGCTCCGCTGCCGGAGTCGATGGGCGGCATGGGCTGCGACATCGGCGCCCTGGCGGTCTTGCTGGAGCACGCCGGCCGCACGGTCGCCCCGGTCCCCGCCCTCGAGACCCTCGTCCTCGGGGTGCTGCCCCTGGCCCACTTCGGCACGCCCGAGCAGCAGGCCCGCTACCTCGACGGCGTCGGTGAAGGCCGCACCATCCTCACCGCCGCGCTGACCGACGCCGGCTCCCGCCTCCCCCTCCACCCGACCACCACCGCAACCGGCGACACCGGCACCGTTCGGCTCACTGGTGTCAAGCGCACGGTCGCCTACGCCGACGAGGCCGACTTCATCCTCGCCACCGCCGCGACTCCGTCAGGCACCCGGCTGGTGATCTTCGCCGCGGACGATCCGGGGGTGTCCTCCACCGCCCAGACTGCCACCAACGGCCAGCCGCTGCTCGACCTGGCGCTGACGAATGTCTCTGCGGAGGTGATCGGCGGCGCAGCGGCTCCAGCATGGCTGCTGGATCGGGCGAACGTGGGGATGGCGGCGCTGTCGCTTGGCGTGGCCCGTCAGGCGCTGATCATGACCGCAAACTACGTCAGCGAGCGCCAGCAGTTCGGCCGACCCATCGGCACGTTTCAGGCGGTGAGCCAGCGGGCGGCGGATGCCTGGATGGACGTGGAGGCGATGGACGTCTCGCTGATGCAGGCCGCGTGGCGCCTGTCGGCTGGAGTGGAGGTCGGGGCCTCCGTGGCGCTGGCCCGGTACTGGGCCTGTGAGGGTGGCCATCGGGTCGTGGCAGCCGCTCAGCACCTCCATGGAGGGACCGGGTTTGATCGGGACTATGCGTTGTATCGTTTCTTTCTGTGGTCGAAGCGGCTGGAGTTTGGACTGGGTGGGGGAGGGGCGCAGTTGGAGTTGATTGGGCGGATGATTGGGGATGGGATGGAGCTGGGGTGAGGGCTGAGTTGGGACGATGGCTGAGCTGGGACAATGGCTGATCTGGGACGTTGCCAGCATTCCCTCAACCCAGCCAACCTCCAACCTCACCAGCCAACCTCCAACCCACTCAACCTCCATCCTCACGAACCATCAACCATCCATCCGTTCACTCAGCTGACCACACCCGGCATCAATATCAATCCCGCGCCTCACCCTCACCGTCGCCGGAATCCGATACCGACCCAGCTCTTCGACAAAGGCCGCGACCTCTCGCCCTGAGGTCGCCTTCCCCCCGAATTTCTCCGTCGGATTCAGCGGGATCAAGTTCACATGACACTTGATCCCCTTCAGCAGCCGTCCCAGCCGAGCGGCCTCCGCCACCGAGTCATTCTCCCCCGCGATCAGCGCCCACTCAAAGGTCACCCGTCGTCCCGTCACCTCGATGTACTCCCGGACGGAGTCCAGCAGCTCACCGATCGGGTACTTCCGGTTGACCGGCAGCATGCTGGAGCGAACCTCATCCGTCGCTGCATGCAGGCTGATCGCGAGCTTCACCTGAAGTCCCTCTGCTGCGAACCGCCGGATCCCCTTGGGCAGCCCCACCGTCGAGATGGTGATGTGTCGGGCGCCGATCCCCAGGTCACCCATCAGCCGACGGACGCTCTCAAGCGTCGCATCGTAGTTGTGCAGCGGCTCGCCCATGCCCATCATCACCACGTTGCTCAGCCGCTCTCCCTTTGCCTGAAGCTCGGCGGAGAACCGCTGGGCCTGCTCGAAGATCTCGTCGGCGGTGAGGTGGCGGGCGAAGCCCATCTGGCCGGTCGCGCAGAATGTGCAGCCCATCGCGCAGCCAGCCTGTGAGGAGATGCAGGCGGTGCGGCGGTTGTCGGCGTAGCACATCAGCACGCTCTCGATGCTCTTGCCGTCTGGAAGGCGATACAGTCGCTTGACGGTGCCGTCTTTGCTGCGCTGCTCGACGATGAGGGACAACGATCCCAGCCGACAGGCCGCCATGAGCTGCTCCCGGAAGGCCTGGGGCAGGTTGCTCATCTCCGAGAAGTCCTGCGCGCCGCGCTCATACAGCCACCCCCAGAGCTGCTTCGCCCGGAAGGCGGGCTGGTTCATCTCACGGACCAGCGCAGTCAGCGCGGCCATGTCCAGGGTGTAGAGATCGGTGAGCATTGGGGCGGTCTATCGCAGGATCAGCCTTGCTGCAGAATCAGCGCCTGCGCCGGAAGCCGAGCAGCCCGAACAGGCCCAGGAACATCCCCGCGCGGCTGCTGTTGAGAAGCCCGCAGCCGTCGTCGCCGCCGCTGAAGTCGATGCCGTTGGCCGCGCTCTCGCTGTCGATGGGCGCCTTGCGGCCGGGCTCGACCTTCAGGATGCTGCCGGCCGGGTCGTTGCGGTACACGAAGTCTCCGTCAACCACCCAGGTCGGCCAGGCGACGTTCTCTCGGGGGTTCGTCGGATCCGGGCTGACCTCAAAGCGGAACTGCAGGGTCATCTCCGCCTGGATGCCGAAGTCAGAGATGCCGTTGAGCTCGAGCTGTTCCCGGTACTCCCGGCCAGTCGCTGCATCCACACAGACCGGGTGAGAGCTGAGCAGGAGCACGGTGCGGTCGCTGTCGGGGTCGAGGGTGACCGAGGCGATGGTCTCTGAGGTGAGCTTGACCCGAAGCTCGGAGTCTCGGGGGATGAGCCGACGCTTGGGATCGCTGATCGGGGTGGCGGCAGTGTTCGAGGCGTAGTGGTTGAGGTAGACGGCGTCCTTGGACTTGAAGTCGTCCAGCTCCACCCGGGCGGTCACACCAGGGAAGAAGCAGCCCTCGTCGGCGTCGTAGCTGCCGATGTCATCTGCGCGGAGGATGGCGAAGAAGGTCATCTCCTCGATGATCGGCTCAAGGAGGGACTGCCGGGCAATCACCTCCGTCTCCCGCTCGTTCTGACAGTCGGTGTAGGCCTGCTGCCGCCCTGAGAAGCTCCCGGAACCCTCGAACTCGTTCTTTCGGGGCTTCTCCGGCCGGGGAATGCCCGCAGCGGTCTGGGTGCGGCAGGTGTTCAGTGCCTTGACCTGATCGAAGACGTGGGTGAGCCCGGGCTTGTGGGAGGACACCGGCGGCGGAGTGGGCGGGGCGGTCTCTTCCTGGTCCGGCTTGCGAAACAGGCTGAGATCCAGCTCCTTCTCCTTGCTCGTCGGGTTGGCGCGGGGGGCAATGCAGAGGGTGACATCCGGGCCGCAGGTCTGCGGTGGTGGCCTGGCCTCTGGGTCTTTGCTGTCGACAGCGACGGGGACGGGATTGAGCAGCCGACAGGAGATCGGGCAGACGTCCGCTTCGACAGCCGCCCCGTCCTCGGCGGTCTCTGCGGGCTCTGGTGATCCGAGGAGCTTCCCGCAGGTGCTCTGTGCCGGCCAGTCCCAGGCCTCGGCTTCAGCAAACACCGAGCAGGCGGGGGTGCGCGGCTCGGCGTGAGACAGGGCAGGGATCGCGAGGCTGAGGAGGAGGGCAGACATGGCGTGGATTGTACCTGCTCGGGCGGTTGTGCGGGGAGAACCGGGCCGGATCAGTCGACGGGGAC
>JBLHNG010000140.1:0-12948 GCA_047621685.1 Myxococcota bacterium
GACGGGACCTCGTTTACCTGCGACACCACCGAGTGCACCGAGTAGCCCCGTGAGCCTGGCCGCACTGGCCGCTGCGGAGGTGATCGTGTCTGTTGGTGCACTCTGGTGTGTCAGCACACACTTCCAGACCGGCTGTTCATTCGATAATCGGCATTCAACCAGTCGGCACGCTCTATGCTTTACATGAGGTCGTCCCAGGAGGATCCCATGAAGCGGAACGAAAAGATCACCAAGATCATGACCAGCAACCTCACCACAGCCCATCTCCAGCAGCCCCTCTCCGAGGTCCGCGCGACCATGGCTGAGGGCGGCTTCCACCACATGCTGGTGGTCAACGGCAAGAAGCTCATCGGCCTCATCTCCAGCACCGATCTGCTCCGGGTCAGCTACCAGTACGGCCAGGACGTCCGCCAGACAGACGCCATCCTCGACGACACCGTCGACGTTGGCTCGCTGATGAGCCGGGATCTGATCACCCTCAGCGAGGGCAACACGGTCCGCGATGCGGTCGACATCTTCTCGCAGGGCCAGCTCCACTCGCTCCCGGTGGTCGACAGCGACGGAAACCTCGTCGGCCTGGCCACCACCACCGATGTCCTCCGGTACATGAAAGAGCAGTACTGATGGCTGCCGACGGCCCGAGATAGCGCCACCATCTCGCGCAGGTGGCTGATCAGAACGTCCCGCCGCGACCGGTGCCGTCCACAAACCGCCTCGCACCGGAGACCGCCTCTGGCAGCACCGCCAGCCCCCCGGCGAACTCTCCGCGCAGGGCATCGGCCTCGGAGAGACCATCCTGGGCCAAAGCACTGCGGCGGTCGGCGCGCAGGCAGTCCTGTGGGAAGGCGGCGAGCTGTTCGGCCAGGATGCGCGCAGCAGACAGCGCCTCGCCGTCGGGCACCACCCGGTTGACCAGCCCAAAAGACAGGGCCTCGTCTGCGGAGACCGGTCGGCCAGTGAGGATGAGGTCCATGGCCCGGCTCAGCCCGATGAGTCGGGGGAGTCGGACTGTGCCGCCGTCGATGAGCGGCACCCCGAACCGGCGACAGAACACCCCGAGGACGGCGGACTGCGCAGCAATGCGGAGGTCACACCACACCGCCAGCTCCAGCCCTCCGGCGACCGCATAGCCCTCGATGGCCGCGATCACCGGCTTGCTCAGCTGCATCCGGGTCGGTCCCATTGGTCCGTCGCCGTCAGGTTCGAGGCGGTTGGGGGTGCCTTGTGCGACCCCGCCGAGATCGGCACCCGCACAGAAGTGCCCACCCGCTCCGGTGAGGATCGCGACCGCTGCATCGGCGTCTGCCTCAAACGCCCGGAAGGCATCCGCCAGGGCTGCGGCGGTGGTGATGTCTACGGCGTTGCGGGCGGCAGGGCGGTCGATGGTGATGATCCAGACCACCCCCTGCTCCACCTCCACGGTCACGCGATCAGCTCCAGGCGGCCCTTGAGGAATTCCCGGGCGACGACCATCCAGTGAACCTCATCGGGACCGTCCGCGATTCGAGCGGCCCGGGAGTGGCGATACCAGCGCTGGAACGGCATGTCGTCGGAGTAGCCGAGGGCACCGTGGAGCTGAATGGCGTCGTCGAGGACCTGGCAGAGCGCGCGAGCGACGTGGTTCTTGCACATCGAGGAGTACGCCCTCGCGGTGCGCTCGTCTCCGCCTTCCGACAAGATCTGCGCGCAGTGGAGGGTCATGAGGTTCCCGGCGTGGATTCGGGAGACGTTCTCGGCGATGTTCTTCTGCACCATCTGGTGGTCGGCCAGCTTGCGTCCGAAGCTGATGCGGGTGTTGAGGTAGTCCCGGCAGAGGTGGAGGGTGCGGTCGGCGAGGCCGAGCCAGCGCATGCAGTGGGTGAGCCGGGCGGGGACCAGCCGGGTCTGCGCCAGCCGAAAGCCCATGCCCACCCCGCCGAGCACCGCGTCTGCACTGACCCGCACATCGTGGAACTTCATCTCGCCTTCGAGGTGGTCGAGGACGTCGGGGGCCATCACCGGGATGTCGCGGACGTGCTCGACACCCTCGGCGTGCCGATCAACGAGGAACAGGGTCGCGCCGGAGCGGCGGTCCTCGGAGGTGCGGGCCATGACGATCAGGAACGAGGCCGGGCCGCCGCCGGTGGAGTACCACTTGTGGCCGCTGAGGATCCAGTCGTCGCCGTCTCGAACCGCGGACGTGCGGAGGTTGGAGGGGTCGGCACCTGCACCGGGGGCGGGCTCGGTCATGCAGAAGGCGCTGGTGATCTGCGCATCGACCAGCGGGCGCAGGTAGCGCTCCTTCATCGCCGGGCTCGCAGTCTTCACGAGGAGGCCCATGTTGCCCTGGTCGGGGGCGTCGCAGTTGAACACCTTCGCCCCGAGCAGCGAGCGCCCCATCTCCCGAAACAGGGCGCACATACCCATGATGCCGAGGCCATGTCCGCCCAGCTCTTTGGGGAGGTGGGGCACCCACAGCCCCTCCGACTTCGCCTGCGCCTGGAGGGACTTCAGCGTGTCGCGGCGACCGGCATCGCTCTCGGCGAGCATCGTGAGCTCGACGGGAATGACGCGCTCGTCCATGAAGGTGCGCACAGCGGCGCGGAGGGGGCGGATGGACTCGGGGATGCCGTAATTGCCGGGGAGGTCTGCGTTCATGGTGTCTCAATGTCCAGTGCGGTGTTGAAGCGGGGCTCGCTGACGGCGAGCTGGGCGGCGAGTCCTTCCATCAAGGCGGCTCGGATGGCGTCGAGCACGTCGGGCGGGGTGTCTGGGTCGGCGATGAGGGCATCCACGGCACTGCGCAGGGCAGGCACATCGCCCTCCAGGATCCCGGTCAGCGCCGAGAGCCGGTCCTGCTCAGCAGCGGTGTGTCCCTCGGAGAGCTGAAGCTCCCGGTAGACCACCTGGAGGAGGTGGGCGGCGATCTTGACCCGAAAGCGCAGGGCGGGGTCGGTCACCGTCGGGGCGACCTGGCTGGCGAGGAACACCACCACCGCCTCCATCAGGGTCTGCTTCTGCGGCAGGTACTGCATTGCTGTCTCCCTCAGACTGCGGGCGGTCCGACCTCAATGAGTCGGAGCGCCTCATACTCCATCTCTGCGCTCCGCCGGGCGATGGCGAGCAGCTCCAGGTCGGCCTCTCCACCCCGAAGATAGCGCAGCCCCTGGACCACCGCGCCGATGGCCCAGCGGAGGTTGCCGAGCACCTCGAAGTAGTGGACCAGCGACGGATCCACCGTCCGACCCGAGGCCGCTTCGTATGCCCGATAGAACCGCCCCCGACCGCACAGCCCGCCGACCGGGTTGTCAATGCGACCGAATCGCCAGTCCCGCACGCACAGCCAGGCGAGGTCCTCCATCGGGTTGCCCCAGTGGGCGAACTCCCAGTCCAGCACCGCGGTGAGGCCAGTGGGATCGACCAGGAAGTTGCCGACTCGAAAGTCGCCATGGACCAGGACCACCTCAGAGGAGGTCGGTCGCTTCTCTTCCAGCCAGCGCATCGCCAGGGACAGCGCGGGGTGGGCCTCGGGGATGTCGGCCATGCTGGCGCGCTGGAAGGCCAGCATCTCGCCGATGACGTCGCCGTCGGGTGCGATGGTGGGGATGGAGAGGCGCGGGTTGGTCGACGGGGTGATCCGGTGGATGGCAGCGGCAGCGGCGGCGAGCTGCTCGGGCAGGACCGCTCGGGCCTCTGCGAGCGACAACGAGCGCACCACCTTCGCGCCGATGGCGACCCCGTCGGCCCAGTCCATGAAGTAGCCCCAGGCACCTGGGCGGACGAGCCCCTCGCGCAGACCGATCACCGCGGGAGTGGGCACGCCAGCAGCGACCGCAGCCTGGATGATGGCGTACTCCTCGTGGCGGGAGAGGCTGCCGGGCAGGGAGCTTGTCGCATCGCTGCGCAGCACCAGCCGACCGGGCTCGCCATCTCGAATCGTCTCGATGACGAAGTTGTCCTGACAGGCCCCGCCAGCCAGGGGGCGCACCCCGGTGACTTCGACAGTGCCCCCGCTCTGCTCGGCCAACCACGCCCGGATCTGGTCCTCCATCACTCCTCCGTCTGCTGAAGTCGGTCCAGGACCGCAGCATAGCTCCATGGCTTGAGATCGAGGGTCTGCTCGGCGTGCCGGGCGGCAATTCCCAGCTCCTCGCACAGGTGGCGGGCCAGCCGAAGCCGACCGCGGCCGACCGGGAAGCGCAGCACAACCGTGGCCCGCAGCTCCGGAGCGATGCCCTCCATCAAGCCCAGCGCTGCCGCCCCCTCCGCGTCGGTGATGATGGTCTTCAGCCCAGCCTCAGCCCGGGCGTTGATCAGGACCTGGAGTGCTGCGGCCATGCCTGGGCGATGGGGCAGGAACGAGGGCCCCTCCAGGATGAGCGCTGGGAGGGTGTCGAGCTGGTCGGGCCACTGCCGCTGGCGGACCTGATGGGAGACCGCATCGAGCAGGGCGCGCTCGTGGAGGTGGGGGGTGTCCACCTCCACGAGCCGGTGTGCCACGGAGGTCTTGCCGACTCCGCGCGGTCCGAGCAGGAAGACGAGCGGACGCTCCCGCACCGACCGGGGCAGCGGCTTGCCGCCCAGGAACTCCGAGCTGGTCCCGGAGATGAGTGCTGGCGCAGGGCCGCGACGTCGCCGTCGACGCCGGGGGACCGGGTCCGTCCTGTCGCGCTGGTCGTTCATCCGGCCTCGTACATTCGCGGGAGCGGGGCTCACCCTATCCCAGAGTCCTGGTCTTGCGAATGTCAGGAGAGCATGCTCTTGGCGATGACGAGACGCTGGATCTCGCTGGTCCCCTCATAGAGGGTGGTGATGCGGGCATCCCGGAAGAGGCGCTCGACCTCATACTCCTTGCTGTAGCCGTAGCCGCCGTGAATCTGAAGGGCCTTGTCGGCGCAGAAGTTGGCGCACTCGCTGGCGAAGAGCTTTGCCATGGAGCATTCGCGGCTGACCCGCTGCCCGCTGCCTTCGCCGCGCATCTCCTGATCCTTGAGGGTCGCAGCCCGCCAGACCAGCAGCCGAGCGGCCTCGATCCGGGTCGCCATGTCGGCGATCATCCACTGGATGGCCTGCTTGGTGGCGATGGGCTTGCCGAATGCCTGGCGCTCCTTGCTGTAGGAGATGGCGAGGTCCAGGGAGCGCTGGGCGATGCCGAGGGCCTGGGCGGCGATGCCGATGCGCCCACCATCGAGGGTGGCCATGGCGACGCTGAAGCCCTTGGACTCCTCGTGCAGCAGGTTCTCGGCGGGCACGTGGAGGTTGTCAAAGACCAGCTCCGAGGTGCCTGAGCAGGCAATGCCCAGCTTCTCTTCGACCTTGCCCACACCGTAGCCCGTGTACTCCTTCTCCAGGATGAACGCGCTGATGGTGCGGTGGCGCTGGCTGGGATCGGAGGAGGCATAGGCGACGCAGTAGTCGGCCTGGGGCCCGTTGGTGATCCACATCTTGGTGCCGTTGAGCACGTAGCCGTCGTCGGTCTTGTCTGCGCGGGTCTTCAGCGCAGCAGCGTCTGAGCCGGCGGAGGGCTCCGTCAGGGCGTAGCAGCCGAGCTTCTCACCGCTGGCGAGGGGGGCGAGGTACTTCTGCTTCTGCGCCTCATTGCCAAACGACAGCAGCGGCCAGCAGACGAGCGAGTTGTTCACGCTCATGATCACGCCCACACCGGCGTCGGCGTAGCAGATCTCCTCCAGTGCGACGACGTAGGAGAGGATGTCGAGGCCAGTGCCGCCGTACTCCTCGGGCACGAACATGCCCATGAAGCCCATCTCGCCAAGCTGCTGAACGAGCGCGGCGGGGAACTCATGGGTGCGATCCCGCTCGGCGGCGCCGGGGAGGATCTCCTTGCGGGCGAACTCGCGGGCGAGCTGCTGGATGTCGCGGACGTCTTCGGGAAGCTCAAACATGGGGATCTCCTTTTACCTACCGGTGAATGCGGCTCGTCGTTTGTTCAGAAACGCTGCCATGCCCTCGGTCTGGTCTTCGGTGGCGAAGCACAGGGCGAACAGGGAAGCCTCCGCAGCGAGACCGGCGTCGATGTCGAGGCGGTCGGTCTCGTGGACTGCGCGCTTGACCAAAGCCACTGCGGCGGGGCCGTTGCGGGCGATCTTGCCAGCGAGCTTCATCGCGCCCTCCAGGACGTCGCCCTCCTCGATCTGGAGCGCGAGTCCGATGCTGACCGCCTCTGCAGCCAGCACGTTGCGGCCGGTCATCATCAGCTCCAGGCCACGCTGACGGCCCACCCGACGGACGAGACGCTGGGTGCCGCCGAAGCCGGGGATCACACCGAGCTTGACCTCGGGCTGGCCGAACACCGCGCCGCCCCGGGGCCGCCCCTTGTCGTCGAAGGTGTTGGCGGCGGCGAGGATGAAGTCACAGCACATCGCCAGCTCACAGCCGCCGCCAAGGGCAAAGCCGTTGACTGCGGCGATGGTCGGTGCCGGGAAGTGCTCCAGCAGGCTGAGGGAGCGCTGGCCGATGCGGGCGAAGTGCGCGGCCTTGAGCGCGGTGTAGTCAGACATCTCGCTGATGTCGGCACCGGCAGCGAACGCCCGGCCGTTGCCGGTGAGGATGAGTGCTCGAAGACCGGCGGACTGCTGGGCCTCCAGGAGCTGACCCAGCTCCCGGACCAGGGTGGAGTTCAGGGCGTTGAGCGCGTCGGGGCGGTTGAGGCGGATGATGCCGATGCCAGCACCGCCGCTGCCGTCTTCGATGACCTCGAACTGGAGTGTCGTGAGTTCCATGGTGCCCTCCTACTTGCTGCTGTAGTCGTAGAAGCCGCGGCCGGTCTTGCGCCCCAGCCAGCCAGCCTCGACGTACTTGCGAAGCAGCGGGCTGGGCCGGTACTTGCTGTCAGAGAAGCCATCGTGGAGGACCTCCATGATCGCGAGGCAGGTGTCCAGGCCGATGAAGTCCGCGAGGGTGAGCGGACCCATCGGGACGTTGGTGCCGAGCTTCATGGCGATGTCGATGTCTTCGACGCTGGCGATGCCCTCGTAGAGCGCCTGGACGGCCTCGTTGATGTAGGGCATCAGGACGCGGTTGACGATGAAGCCCGGCATGTCCCGGCCCTCCACCGTGGTCTTGCCCATCTTCTCAGAGACGGCCTTGACCGCGGCGTAGGTCGCGTCGGTGGTTGCCATGCCGCGGATCAGCTCGACGAGCTTCATGACCGGCACCGGGTTCATGAAGTGCATGCCCATCAGGCGCTCAGGGCGGTCGGTGTGGGCAGCGATGGCGGTGATGGAGATCGAGGAGGTGTTTGTAGCGAGCAGGGCATCGGGAGAAGCCGCCTTGCAGAGCCCCTCGAAGATCCGGTACTTCAGCTCGACGTTCTCGGTCGCGGCCTCGATGAGGAGCTGTGCGTCGCGGAGGGGTGCCTGGTCGACGGAGAAGCTCAGACGACCCAGGGCGGCGTCTGCCTGATCCTCAGTGATGCGCCCCTTCTTGAGCTGCCGGGCGAGGTTCTTCTCGATGGTGGCCTTCGCGCGCTGGAGGGCCGCATCGGAGATGTCATTGAGCACCACCTGATAGCCGGCGAACGCGGCGACATGGGCGATGCCGTTGCCCATCTGACCCGCGCCGATGACGCCGATGGTGTCGATATCACTTGCCTGAACAGCCATCTGAGACCCTCCTGAGGGGGGGTGGTGTAACTCCTCAAACCGCGCGGCGGTATGCTGAGGAGCCGGAGCGTGTGACCCATGGAGCTGCCTGCCTGGATCCCCACCGACCTGCCCGAGTCGCTGGTCTCGCGGGTCACACCGATCGCGGAGGCGCTGGTGCATGGCGGCGAGCCGATCACCCTGCTGGGGAACCACCCCGGCGACCGACTCGCTCTCGCTGCCGCGGTCTCGAAGCGGCTCGGCTGGCCCACCATCCTCGCCCGGCTCGCCGGCTGCCGGAGCAGCGCAGATGGGCTGCTGCTCATCGGACAGGCCGCCGGGGTCCCGGTCCCGGGCAGCGCGGTGGCGGTCGGTGCCCACCTCCGACTCCACGAGCGCACCCTCATCATCCTCGACGATGCAGACGTGCCGGGCTGCCGGGCACTCATCGAGCAGCTCAACGGCATGGTCGGCGGCCTGGGGTGGCTGTGCTGTGCGGAGCGGGTGGTGGTTGCAGGGATCACCGAGACGCTGCCGAGCACTCCCCTCCCCGACCTCGACGACCTCCCCGAGCGGGCGGGTGCGCTGGCCCTGCTGCCCGCCGGTCTCCCCGGTGACGCCCCAATCCCCGATGACCTGCTGCACCCGGTCCGTCCCGGTCGGCAGGCGCTTCGCTGGGACGCCTCCCTCATGCTGCGGCGCATCACCGAGCCGGGCGGGGTCGCCGAGCGGCTGCTGCCCCTGTTCGAGCACGTCCTCCCCCTCGCGGTCGGGGCCTCGCTTGAGAGCGGGGTCATCGTCGAGGATCTGCTCGCGGTCCGCTGGCTGGGCGAGGTCCTCGCGGATCCCGACGATGCTGCGCGGGCGACTGCTGCGGCCGGTCGCCTGCTGATCATCTGGGGACAGCTCGGCGCAGCCCGCACGGTCCTGGAGAGCGGCCTGCGCCGCAACACCCTCGCCACCCCCTCTGCACGGGCCACCCTGCGGTGGGCAGAGGCCGACGCGCTCCTCGCCAGCGGTGCCCGGGCCAGCGCAATGGCCCGCTATGAGGATGCCGCCGCCCTCCTCCGCAGTGCCCGGGATGTCGAGCTGCTGGCGATGATGACCCGCCGCTGGGCGGATGCCCTCGCCGCCCGGGGGCTCATCGAGTCGTCCTCACAGGGCTACCGGGAGGCCCAGGCCCTGTACCGACAGCTCAGCAACGAGGCCGGGGTCGCAGCGACCATCCGGGGGACGGCGGATCTCGCGGTCGCAGCCGGGGAGCTGATGAGCGCCCAGACCCTCTACGATCAGGCCGATGCGGTCGCGGTGCCCGCTGTCGAGGTCGCCAACCGTCGCATCGGACAGGCTGGCCTCGCCATGGCCCGGGGTGCGCCGGGTCGGGCCGCTGCGCTGCTGCTCAAAGCGGAGGATGGCGACCTCGACCTGCCGGGTCTCAAGGCCAACCTCAGCCGCCGTCAGGCCGACCTCACCCTTCGTCGGGGCGAGTATCGACAGGCCCGGGAGCACGCCGCCGACGCGATCCGCGCCTACGCCCGCGCCGGAGAGCGCACCGCGATCGGGCACTGCACCCGACTGCTCGGAGACATCGCGGCCGCAGAGGGCCGCCTCGCGGTCGCCTCCACTCACTACCAGCGCACGATCGCGCTTCAGATCGAGGTCGGCGATCTGGTCGGTCTGCGCCGCACCCTGACCCACGCCGAGGCGCTGGAATCCACCGCTGGGGATCCCGAGCGGGCAGAGCGACTCAGAGGCTTCCTCGCAGCCCTGTGA
This sequence comes from Myxococcota bacterium, assembly GCA_047621685.1. Taxonomy (GTDB): domain Bacteria; phylum Myxococcota_A; class UBA796; order UBA796; family UBA796; genus JAQXDW01. The sequence continues at coordinate 9,354 of JBLHNG010000140.1, forward strand.
AGTCCGCCGAAATAGTCACCAATTCGTAGCACTTGTAAAGAAAATGACCCGGAGGTGACGAGGAGCACCTGTCTGGCCATACTTCCGTTCGCACCTCAGGGGGACAATATGGGCAGGGTTCTGATCGCGATTGCAGACCGTGGCTTCGATCCGACCGAGGTCGCCGTTCCCTGGAGAATCCTCACTGAAGCGGGCATGAGCGTCACCTTCGCCACCCTCACCGGGCGGGTCGGAGTCTGCGACACCCTCACCCTCATGGGGCCGCCAGCCTTCGCCAAGATCCTCGCCGCCCAGCCCGATGGGGTGCGAAGCTACTACCAGATGGAGGCCGCCCCCGAGTTCCAGGCCCCGATCACCTACGACGCCATCGTGACCTCCGACTACGACGCCATCGTCTTCCCTGGCGGTCACGCCGCCGAGACGAAGCCTTTCCTGGAGAGCGAGCGTCTCCAGCAGCTCGCAGTGGAGTTCCTCGACTCTGGCCGCATCGTCGGCGCCATCTGCCACGGCCCGCTCGTTCTGGCGCGGGCAAAGCGCGCAGACGGCACCAGTCTGCTCGCCGGGCGCAAGATGACCGCCCTGACCTGGACGATGGAGATGTCCGCCTGGGCGATGACCGCCTGGAAGCTCGGCACCCACTACCGCACCTACCCCACCCCGGTGCAGACCGAGGTGGTCCTCGCGCTGGGACGAGAGGGTCGGTTTGAGGCCGGACCGCTGTTCCCCAGCTACGATCGCCCGTTTGTGGTCCGAGATGACAACTTAATCTCCGCCCGCTGGCCGGGGGATGCTGTCGACTGGTCGGCGTCTCTTGTGGAGGCGATTGCTGCCCGCAAGGATGGGGATGAGCGAATCGCCGTCCACTGACTCCCCCCCTGATGGTGAGGGGAAAAGAACCTACTTCGCAAACAACAGCGACTGGTAGGCGTAGAGATAGCCAACCCGAACACCACCGTAGGGTGCGCCGAGGATGAGGTCGTCGTCGCCGTCGCCGTCGATGTCAGCGACCACCCCGGCATAGCCGGTGTAGTCCTGGGTGTCTCCGGCGGTGAACGTCGCGGAGGCGTCGCCGGCCAGGAAGCTGCCGGAGCCGAGGTCCGCGCCGTAGAAGGCGTAGGTCACCGAGATGACCGTCGAGTCGCTGTCGCCGATGTCGGTGATGATCAGATCGCCCAGACCGTCGCCGTCGAAGTCGCCGCCGATGTCGATGCTGGCGAGGGCGCCGTAGCTCACCTCGCCCTCGATGGTGGTGTCAGCGACTGCGGAGATGTCGCCGGTGGAGGCGGAGGCGGTGTCCCCGTCGACCACATAGACGACGCCTGCACCCGAGACGCCGTCGGAGGTGTCGGCATCGGGCATGGAGAAGATCAGCTCGTCGTAGCCATCGCCGTCCATGTCCGGCACCCAGCCGTTGTGGACCGCGCCGCGCACTGCAGACTCACCGGTCAGCGCGGGCAGATCGTTGATCGAGTAGTCCCCACCCAGCGCGATGTCCGCGCCGAGGAGCAGGGTGACCGAGCCGTCACCGTCCACTGCAGTGGCGACCACGAGGTCGGGGATGCCGTCGGCGTCAAAGTCTGCGCCACCCACCGACTCACCGCCGATCTCTTCACCGTAGACGGTGTAGATCGCATTGCTTGTGGTCTGGCTGCCTTCGCCGAGGCCCTCGCCGTCCCAGACACCAACCCAGGTGCCGGACTCGCCGAGGTAGCTCCCGATTCCGGCAACGACCTCTTGAAAGCCGTCGGAGTCGATGTCACCCAGCGCGGAGATGTCGTAGCCGAGGCCAGTGGCTCCGGTGATCGAGGAGAGGGCGTCGTCGGTGCTGATGGCGCCGCCAGCGGACAAGGCGCTGCCAGCGATCAGCCACGCCGTCGACTCACCAGGGGCACCGATGAGCACATCGATCTCGCCATCGCCGTCAAGGTCGCCCACGGCAGCGAGGTCCCAGCCAAGCTCGGCGAAGTCGTTGCCCTCCACCACCGCCAGGGACAGCTCGTTTGGCACTCCATCGCCCTCACCCACCGAGATGACCTGAGCCCAGCCGTTGTCGGAGTCGCCTGACGTCGGACCACCGACGATCAGCTCGATGTTGCCGTCTTTGTCGGTGTCGTCGATGACGTCCATCGACCAGCCGAACAGCCCGTCGCCGGAGGACGAGGTGGACTTCAGGGACAGCCAGGCGTCCTCGATCTCCATGTCGTCGATGACCGTGTCGCAGTTGTTGTCCTCGCCGTCCCACAGCTCCGGGTTGGCGCCGTTGACCTCTGGGTCGGTGTCGTCGCAGTCCGGGCCGCCGTACTCCGAGGAGGCGTCGCCGTCCTGGTCGGCGTCGTAGTCACTCTCGCCGTCGCAGTCGGAGTCGATGCCGTCGTACCAGATCTCCTCGGCGCCGGGGTTGATGTCGGGGTCTTCCGGGTCGCAGTCGTCGGCATCGTCGCCGCGATCGACGTAGCCGTCTTCGTCGCAGTCGTTGGTCTCGTAGCCCTGGGCCACGCCGTCGCAGTCGTCATCGACCGCGTCGTAGCACTCCTCGGTCGCATCGGGGTGGGCGTCGGGGTTGCCGTCGTTGCAGTCATCCCCGCCAGCGCTCTCGCCGATGTAGCCGTCGCCGTCGACGTCGTTGAGGTCACCGTCTCCTGCGCAGTCATTGTCGCGACCGTCGTAGGGGATCTCGTCCATCCCCGGGTTGGTGAACGGATCGTTGGGGTCGCAGTCCTCGTCGTCGGGGTAGCCGTCGCAGTCCGCGTCGTCTCCGGTGTCACACTCCGAGGTGTCTGGCGGGACATACGGCGTGCCGGTATCGACGGGATCTTTGTCGCCGCATCCGATGGCGAGCGCGGCCAGGGTGAGAATCAGGGCGGTGTTCTTCATGGTCCCCTCACAGTCTGCCGGCCATGGTAGCGCCAAACCGACTCGGACGCGACGGCCATGACATTCGATTGACCGGCACGATCTGCTCTGAGGATCGGTTAGAACACCCACCCATGCTCCTGTCCGCGTTTTACCTGCTGCTGGCGTATCTGGTGGCCTCGCTGCCGACCGGGCTGATCCTCAGCGCCATCCTTGCCGACACCGACCCCAGAGAAGCGGGCAGTCAGAACATCGGCGCCACCAACGTCTACCGGCTCCTCGGACGGCGCCTCGGGCTGCTGACCTTCGCTGGGGATGTCGCAAAGGGCGCGATCCCGGTCGCCCTCGCTCCGCTGGTTTTCGATGAGCCGTGGTTCGCAGGCGCGGTCGCCATCGCAGCCTTCGCGGGGCATTGCTGGAGCGCTTTCCTGGACTTCCGGGGCGGCAAGGGAGTGGCGACCGCTGCCGGGGTGCTGCTGGCGCTGGTGCCGCTGGTGATGCTGTGCTGCCTGGCGGTCTGGGCGCTGCTGGTGAAGCTCACCCGGAAGTCGAGCCTCGGCTCCCTGACCGCCGCAGTGCTGATGCCCACGCTGGTCTACCTGCAGCGTCCGGAATTGCTCTGGGCGGCGGCAACCCTCACCGTCGGGGTCATCTGGCGACACCGCAGCAACATCTCCCGGCTCATCTCCGGGACCGAGCAGACCGCGCGCAGTCCGCAGCCCTACCAGACAGACACTGCTAC
>JBLHNG010000141.1:0-12941 GCA_047621685.1 Myxococcota bacterium
CGACCGCGATGTCCGCAGTCACTGCGATGCGTCCACCCAGGCGGGTCGACCAGCTCTCCCCGCGGGCCTCGGGCGGGGAGTACCAGCTGACGTTGTCGGCGTGTCGGTAGGCTCCGACATTGCCCATCGGGAACCGGGAGAGCACCGCGTTGCCATGCTCGCAGACCTCAGTGACGGCCTCGCCCTCCCCGCTGACCTCCATGAACTCGACGCCGTAGACGAAGTCCATCGACAGCGCTGCGGCGATCTCCCAGGTCGTGTGCCGATCGTCGGTCCGGGAGCAGCCCCGGTCCGCCTCAGACAGCAGGATGACGTCGGGGGCCGGGGTCTGCGCACCCAGCCAGTCGAGGATGCCATCCAGGCTGTGCCCACGCTCAATGTTGTAGGTGAGAATGACCAGCTGATCGGTCGCCTCAGGCACCCCCGCCGCGAGCAGACCGGACTCGGTGGCGCAGTCTATGAATGTGGTGTCTGCTGCTGCGTCAGGGTCGGCAGACTCCGCGCAGAGACGGTCGGTGTTGGCGTCGGGCGGCTCACCCAGCCCAGTCATCGGGGTGAACTCATAGGGCGGCACCGACGACGCGGTGTCGGTCGGTTCCGGGGTGCAGGCGGCGAGGAGGAGGAGGAGCACAGGGCCTCACTGGCAGGGGAGCGGCTCTGCGTTGGGTGCGGAACTCAGCGAGAAGACACACCAGAGCGTTCTGATCGTTCGTCTCGTAGCTCAGTCCCGGGTCCGACGCTGTGGCCGATGCCCGAGGAAGACCGAGACCAGCGGGATGAGGCTGAGGCCGCAGAGGGCCTTGCTGCAGAGGTCGGCCGCCATTTTGAGACCCAGCACCAGACCCAAGCGCTTGAAACTCAGAGGTCCGGTTCGCAGCCAAGATGCTCCGCATTGCCAGGGATGCGATGCTCAGATAGCTCCGTTTAGAGGATGGGATGTGCACAATGTGCGACCGCCTTGAAGAGCGCAACTGACGGACAGTGTCCGAGGCTCGCTCAACCAGATGCTTCCGTCAGTCGGCGTGGTAGGAGTCCTGCGGGGAGAGATTGATGACCCCATACCAGGTCCCGGTTTCGTAGCGGCTAGAGGAGCTACTGGGACCGAAGGCGGTGATGTTGGAGTGAGAAGAGATGGTGCTTCCGCCATACCAGATATCGTAGACAGAGAAGCAGTCTCTGGCGTTCCAGCACCCACCTGGAAGCCACAGGCCTCTTTTCCCCGGAAACAGGGTGGGAAGGAATCCAGAGGTCTGCAGCGGGCAGGCTGAGCTTATGGCAAAGCCGCTTCGGTTGTTTGTCGCCCAGGTGTATGTCCCGAAGAGGTTCCGGCCGCTGTGCTGCATGGTGGCGACCTGCCAGGTACAAGCGGTGGAAGCCGTAGCGGTCGACCAGGAACTCACCCCGATGGGGAGCAACCGGACCGTGCCGCTCACTGACCACGCTGTGGCCGTATATCTGTTGTTCACGTGGCCCAGGCTCGACTCATCCTGCTGGAAGTACAGGTCGAGGATCCCGCTCTGCACCTGCGCCTTGACGCCGGCGGGATGGAGGCATCCGTCCACCCAGATGCAGTCGTCGTCGTCGCAGTCGGTCAGCCCGTCGTTGTCATTGTCCCCCCCATCTGAGCAGTCCTCGTCGCAGAGGAACTCGCTGAAGCAGTCGCCGTCCTCACAGTCCACAAGCCCGTCACAGTCGCTGTCAATGCCGTCGTCACAGGTCTCCTCGGCGCCGGGGAAGGTTGTCGCAGCGCTGTCGTCGCAGTCGGTGTCGTCAGCGACGTAGCTGCCCGGCATGTCGCAGGTCTCCACCGAGCTGAAGCTGCTTCCGTATCCGTCGCCGTCGGAGTCCGCGTACCAGACCGTTCCGGTGGAGGAGTCGAGGTTAGAGTCATCGTCGTCGATGAGGGCATCGCAGTCGTCGTCGATCTCGTTGCAGACCTCGGTGGCCGCTGGGTTGACTGCAGAGTCGGCGTCGTCGCAGTCGGTGTCATCGGCGACGTAGCCGTCGGGGAGGTCGCAGGTCTCGGTGGTGGAGCCGCTGTTGCCGTAGGCATCCCCATCGGTGTCGGCGTACCAGACGGTGCCGGCGGAGGAGTCGAGGTTAGAGTCGTCGTCGTCGATGAGGGCGTCACAGTCGTCGTCGATCTCGTTGCAGATCTCGGTGGCCGCTGGGTTGACTGCAGAGTCGGCGTCGTCGCAGTCAGTGTCGTCGACCACGTAGCCGGAGGGGAGATCGCAGGTCTCAGTGGAGGCGCTGCTGTCACCGTAGGTGTCCCCGTCGTTATCGGCGTACCAGACCGTTCCGGTGGAGGAGTCAAGGTTAGAGTCATCGTCGTCGATGAGGCTGTTGCAGTCGTCGTCGATCTCGTTGCAGACCTCGGTGGCCGCTGGGTTGACTGCAGAGTCGGCGTCGTCGCAGTCGGTGTCATCGGCGACATAGCCGCCGGGGAGGTCACAGGCTTCAGTGGAGGAGCTGTTGTTGCCATAGCCGTCCCCATCGGCGTCGGCGTACCAGATCTCAAGCACGTCCTCGTCGATGTCACCGTCGCAGTCGTTGTCCAGGTCGTCGCACAGCTCTTCGGCGTCAGGGTTGATCGCGGTGTCGGCGTCGTCGCAGTCGGTGGTGGAGTCACCTGAAAGGGTGACGTACCCGTCGGGGGCCTCGCAGGACTCGGTGGTGCTGTTGATGTCCCCGAAGCCATCGGCATCGGCGTCAGCGTAGAAGGTGGTGGTGACGCCCTCATCCACCATCCCGTCTCCGTCGTTGTCCGCCCCGTCACACACCTCAGCGCTGGTGTCTGGAGTCTCACCCTTCTCTCCGCATGCCAACAGCAACCAAAACCACATCACAGTCTCCCCAGCTCATGATCACAATCTCACAACCACGGCAGTTCGATCATGGAGATTTCGGCACCCGTCATGTCGCCCCCTTCTGGCGGACAGTCTGTTTCAGAGGATGTCAGCGCGTAGCGGGGGGCTTGGGGGTGAAAACCCCGTCTCAGACAAAAGCGCACCAGTCAAGCGGGAGAACTGTCCTCCGCGAGGACTGGTGCCGGTTTTTGGCTGCTGGTGAACAACCGGGTCTGTTTTCTCGTTAAACGGCTGGTTTCAGACCTGTTATCAACCTCAAAGGTTAGCTACTACCAGATCGTGTGCCGAATAACATGCCGCTGTAGACTGCATCGTTCCGCTGAGTGTGCCCACCTCGATGCAAATACCAACCTGCCCGGTGGACGCCGAGAAGCTCACCGCCGAGTTCCACTACACTGTGAGTAAACGACTCCGCGACACCCACCGCTTTGAGGCGCGGAGAGATGCGGTTCAAGGGAAAGGGTCTGATGAGGACCTGGTTTCTGGTTGGAAGGCGTGAAGGCAGCGGTGATCCCGCTCCCAGAGCGCATCCGTATTATTCATCGAATACAATCGACCAACCAAAGACGACAGCGGCACGCACGACCTCTGGATGGCTCGCGTGGCGGCAGAGGCGGCAGAGGCGGCACAGCCGCAGTCGTGGTGAAGGCGGAGCAGCACACCGGGCCAGCACTTGGCGTATGGTTCACCCATACCGTCCAGCGCGAGGCGCTGGACTACGGAGGTGAGCATGGGCTTGATGTCATTGGGTGTGGTGGGCACATCGTTCAAAGAGAATGAGTACCGAGCACCCCTTCACCCCGGCCAGATTGCGTCCATCGACGCCGACCTGCGGGCGGTGATGTGGCTCGAAGAAGGCTACGGCAAGCGCTTCTCGATGTCGGACGACGAGCTGCGCCCCCTGGTGGCGGGCTTGCTGCCGCGCGCGCAGCTGTTTGCACACTGTGACGTGATGCTGATCCCCAAGCCGACCGCGCAGGACTTCCCGTTCTTTCGCGAGGGACAGGTGATCTGGGGCTGGCCACACTGCGTGCAGGGACCAGACATCACCCAGGTGGCCATCGACAAGCGCCTCACGATGATCGCGTGGGAGGAGATGCACCACTGGGATGGCGACTCCTTCCACCTGCACGTCTTCCACATCAACAACGAGCTCGCTGGCTACAGCAGCGTGCTGCATGCGCTTCAGCTATCGGGCATGTGTGGTCACTACGAGAGGCACAGGCGCGCCGCCGTGCTGGGCTTTGGCTCCGTGGGACGCGGTGCCATCCACGCCCTGCAAGGGCAGGGCTACCGAGACCTCACGGTCTTCACGGGTCGAGCCGGCCCCGCAGTGAAGGCACCCGTGCCAGGGCTGCGGCACTGGCAGTACCAGCGCACTGGCGCGTCGGATGGTTCGGTGGAGGTGGTCCTGGATGAGGGCCACGAGCCGATGGAGGCTGTGCTCGGTCAATTCGACATCATCGTCAACTGCATCCTCCAGGACACCGAACGTCCCATCCAGTTCATCGGCGAGCAGGGCCTGCAGCAGCTCAAGTCTGATGTGTTGATCATCGACGTGAGCTGCGACGAGGGCATGGGTTTTCCGTTCGCGAAGCCCACCAGCTTCGAGGACCCCTGGTTCGCACTGGGCGACCGGGGCGCGCACTACTACGCCGTCGACCACTCGCCGAGCTACCTCTGGAACACCGCCACGCGCAACATCTCCAGGGCCCTGCGGCCGTTCTTGCGCGAGGTCTTGTCGGGGCCTGATGCCTGGCAGGCCAACGCGACGCTGCGACGGTCGATCGAGATTCGAGACGGGGTCGTTCAGAACCCTCGGATCCTCTCCTTTCAAGGACGCGCCGAGGCCTACCCGCACGCGCGATAGATACACCGAGTCTTCCCTGTGGAGCTGCCTGTCCCGCTGAGCTGGAGTCCGACCGATCTGGCTACTGCCGGGTTTCTGCTCACCGCTGCGCTCGCCTACACCCTGCGTTTCTACATCGGCCGTGCGGCAAAGCCCACCCCATCCGCACTGTTCCGGCAGCGGCTCATCGGTGCTGGCTTCCTCGGGCTGCTGCCGCTGCTCGCTGATCTCCTCTGGCTACCCGGCTCTCCAGGCGAGCATGGCCTCGCCCTGGGCAGCGCGGCGATCGGCGCGCCAGCGGTGGCGATGCTCTACGCGATCCTGGCACCGATCCTCTTCGTAGCCTGCCGACACCCGATGCAGCTGGCGCTGTACCCCCAGATCCGCCTCCCTGCAGCACAGTGGGACGGCCGCCTGCTCGCCGCAAACGCCGCCACCTGGGCGCTGTACCTGCTGGCCTATGAGTGGCTCTTTCGCGGCTTCCTGCTGTTCCCGCTGGTCGCCGCCTGGGGGCTGTGGCCGGGGATGGCGGTGATGATCGGTCTGTACGTCCTGGTCCACCTCGACAAGGCCCCCTCAGAGGCGCTGAGCTGCTTCCCGATGGGGGTGGTGTTCGGACTTCTGGCGGTGGAGACCGGGGGCATCTTCTGGCCCTGGGTCCTGCATGTCTGCATCGCCGTGGGCAGCGAGATGTTCTGCCTGCTCGCAAAGCGACGAGACCAGCTACTCCACCCCAGCGAATGAATTCAAGCTGGGCGGGGAGTCATTTTGTTGAGTCCTGGGTACCAGTCAGCGGGCCGGACAGTATCCGGCCCGACGGGTGCGCTTTTGTCTGAGACGGGGGTCTCACCCCCAAACCCCCCGCTTCGCGCAGGCATCCTCTGAAACAGACTGTCCACGAGAAGGGGGAGGAGATGACCGGTGCCCGAATTGCACCCTGGCGCAGCAGCGAGGGTCATGCGCTACAAAGACGTATAGTCTTCAGACAGGAGCGCTGACGTTCATGAGATGCTCGTTCTGTGCAGAAGAGATCCAGGATGCCGCCATTGTGTGCCGCTACTGCGGTGCAGCGAAGCGGGATGGGCACTGGCAGTCGCCTCAGAATCCGTCGGCCGGCCATGCGAAGCCACCCCGGCGAAGAGGCACTTTCACGATGCGCAGCACCGGAGTGCTGCTCATCGCCTCGGCGTTCTTTGAGCTGCTGTCTGTCACCAGCCCGGTTCCGTTTCTTGGAGCGGTCCGGGATGGGGCAGCGGCATTCCTCTACCATGGCGTGTTTGCCGTAACGTTCACGCTGATGGGGGCGGGGCTGTGGCAGGGGGCTCCGTGGGGATACCGGGTGGTGATGGCCGGCATGGGGATCTACACCCTGGACCGGGTCCGCTATCTCCTCGACCACGCAGCACGGGAGGCCGAGCTGCAGCAGCAGACCCAGGGCCTTGGGCAGCTCTTTGACCTGGTGGATGAGCAGCTCTTCCATCAGGTGGTCAGCGGGGTGACCCTGGGGGTGCTGGTGAGTGCCCTGGGTTTTGCCCTCTATGTGCACGTTCGCCGCGACTACTTTCAACCTCCGATGGGCTGAGGCTCACCGGTGGACTTGTTTACGCATTGAATCCCTCGGACTGGAGGGGGTGGAGGGGATCACCTGGCGTCGAGCGCGTAGTGGCCACCCCCTGTACTACCCACCTTGCGGCCCCAGGATGACACCCGCCGCACGTCGGCTCACTCAGCGACCCGTCCTGATGACCCACCACGTTACACGTAACGTTACACTCCAAATTGCTTCGCCAGTTTCAAGCCTTGCATCTGGTAGCTGCTGCCTGCATCCCCATACAGCACATCTGGCACGGCCTCGTTCCGCATAAACTCCACCCGAAACAGCGGCTGCCCATGCTCCAACAGAAACGGCACATCGTGGGTGCGAATCTCCAGCACCAGCCGCGCCCCTCCCCCATCCTCACCATCCCACCCAAACCCCGAATCAATAAACCCCGCATAGTGCGTCCTCAGCTCCCCCTTCGTCGCATCAAACGCCACCAGCTCCGCACATAAATCCGGCGGAATCCGCAGCCGCTCTCGGGTCGCAAAGATATAAAACTGCTCGGGCTCCAGCACGTGCCCTTCCTCCCCAGCCGGCAGCAGCGGCGTCCAATACCGCCCCACCGGCAGGTTCCGCCGCGCCAGATCCACGGGAGGCTGGTGCCGTCTCGCCAGATACCCGACCGGACCACCTGTCACCGACTCCAGATCCACGCTCATCAGCACCCCAGGCAGCGGATACTCGGAGACGGGGGCGGGGGTGTCGTCGGACCACAGGCACAGCGGACGATCTTCCTGACGCAACCGGAGGACTTCGGCAGACAGCGTCGGACGGCCTCCGGCGAGCCGCAGCTGCCCGAGGCAGTCCCCTCGACGCACTGCGACATGGAACGACTGGGGCGTGATCTCGAGGTACAGCCGCCCCTGGTAGCCGGCGGGCACGGTGTCGAATGCATAGCCGCGCTCGGTCAGCAGCCGCACGAACACGTCGAGACGTCCGGTGCTGCTCTTGGGGTTGCCCCGCCCCCAGATCCCCTCGGGAAGCTCCAGGACCTCCTCGACCTCCGCGAGGTACACCCCCCCGCAGTGCAGGACGGTGGGCTCATCGGACTCCAATCGCCAGGACGCGGTCGCCAGCCGGCCGAGCTTGCGCTGGATGCCCGCGGTGCCCGGAAGGAAGCTGCACTGAAGCTGCCACACCCGCGCCCCGAGCCTCAGATCGAGGCTGGAGGGCTGGATCTGGCGCTTCCGGATGGGCTTGAGGGCGGCGATGTGGCCGTCTTCGATGAGCTTGCGGAGGGTCTGGCTGACGAGGATGCCGTTCATGGGTGGGGCTATAACGCCAGCGACCACTCCTCATACGACGCCGCACCGGTCGGGGCGGGGATGACCCGGATGAGGGAGCCATCCGGCGAGATCGCGAGGCGTCCCTGGCCGCTGACGGTGTCAAACGTCGAGTCCGAGGATCCGTCTCCAGGCACCAGCTCGATCTCCCCGGAGTTGTTCTCAACGTAGAGGTCGTCGTTGTAGTCGAAGACCATGTCGAGGATGTCGTCGGCGGCGGTGAAGTAGGTGGTCGTCGCACCCGTCGAGGTGTCGGTGAGGTACACCGTGTCGCCGATGGCGATGTAGAGGTCCTCGTCGGAGTCCAGCGCCACGCTCTCGATGTGGCTGCCGCTGGAGATGATCTCGGTGCTGCTCCCGTCAGTCTCGACACACGACAGGGTCCCCGAGCCGCCGAAGCCCGGCGCCCAGATGCAGCCGCTGGTGTCCCACGACAGTGAGCCCGACGAGCGGTTCATGTAGGTGTTGGACCACAGCGAGCCGTTGTTGTACGACGAAGAGACGAGATTGGTGAACGTGCTGCCGCTGCTGTAGCCGATGCCGGCGCTGCTGTTGTTGTTGTGGGAGATCACCATGTCCCCAGTCAACGGATCTAGGGCGATGGACTGGATGTTGTAGTTGCTGTACCCTGCAATGTAGCTGCTGGATCCAGCGCTATCGATGGTGTAGACGTAGTCGGTTCCGCCAATGAGCGTGGTGACCACCGCATCGCAGTCGTCGTTGAACACGATGTCGCTGACCCCGCTGGGATCGTAGGTGGCGAGGGTGGTCGCGGAGGGGTGGGTGCAGGTGACCTCCGGGCGGCAATTCACGCCCTCGTAGGCGGTCGGGTCGGTGTCGTCGCAGTCCCCGCCGCCGTAGTCCTCGGAGTCGTCTCCGTCCGCATCGGCATCGTAGTCGCTGGTGCCATCGCAGTCGGCGTCGATGCCGTCGTAGTAGACCTCCGACTCCCCGGGGTTGATGCCGGCGTCGGTGTCGTCGCAGTCGGTGGAATCGAGGAGGTAGCCCCCACCCTCTTCGCAGGCCTCGGTGGTGCTGTCGGCATCGCCGTAGCCGTCTCCGTCGCTGTCGGCGTACAGGGTGGTGGTCACCCCCTCATCGGTGGTGCCGTCGCAGTTGTTGTCGATCTCGTCGCAGACCTCAGACTCGCCGGGGTTGGCCGCAGACTCGGTGTCGTCGCAGTCGGTGGCATCTGCGACGGCCCCGGAGGGCTGATCGCAGGCGACGGAGGTGTCGGTCGCATCGCCGTAGCCGTCACCGTCGTCGTCGGCGTACCAGGTGGCGGCATCGGTGGCGTCGTCCTCATCGATGGTGCCGTCGCAGTCGTTGTCGTCGCCGTCGCAGACCTCGGTGCCGTCGGGGTTGATGGCTGAGTCGGTGTCGTCGCAGTCAGTGGCGTCGGTGAGGTAGCCGCTGGGGAGGGTGCAGTCCTCGGTGGTGCTGTCGGCATCGCCGAAGCCGTCGCCGTCGCTGTCGGCGTAGTACGTCGTGGTCACGCCTTCATCAAGGTCGCCGTCGCAGTCGTTGTCGATGCTGTCGCAGACCTCGGTCTCGCCGGGGTTGGCTGAGGACTCCGCATCGTCGCAGTCGGTGCTGTCGGAGACGGCCCCGGAGGGCTGATCGCAGGCGACGGAGGTGTCGGCGGCATCCCCGTAGCCGTCGCCATCGTCGTCGGCGTACCAGGTCAGGGCATCGGTGGCGTCGTCTTCATCGATGGTGCCGTCGCAGTCGTTGTCGATGCTGTCGCAGACCTCGGCGGCGCCTGGGTTGGCGTCGGCCTCAGCGTCATTGCAGTCGGTGTCGTCGGCGACGGTGCTGGAGGGCTGATCGCAGGCGGTGGTGGTGTCGGTGGCATCCCCGTAGCCGTCGCCATCGTCGTCGGCGTACCAGGTCAGGGCATCGAGCGCGGCGTCCTCGTCGATGGTGCCATCGCAGTTGTTGTCGACGTCGTCGCAGACCTCGTCGGCGTCGGGGCTGATGGCGGCGTCTGCGTCGTCGCAGTCCCCGGTGGTCTCGGCGTAGCCGGTCGGCAGGTCGCAGGACTCGGTGGTGGTGTCCGCGACCCCGTAGCCGTCGCTGTCGACGTCCTCGTAGTAGGTCGTGGTGACATCCTCGTCGGTGGTGCCATCACAGTCGTTGTCCGCCGCGTCGCAGACCTCCGTCCCACCCGGGAACGTGGTGGCGTTGGTGTCGTCGCAGTCCGTGGCGTCACTGACGTAGCCCTGCTCCGGGTCGCAGGTCTCCTCCGCAGCATCGGGGTCGCCGAAGCCGTCCCCGTCGCCGTCGGCGTACCAGGTGCTCAGGACGTCCTCATCGACCTCGCCGTCGCAGTCGTTGTCGACCTCGTCGCAGCGCTCGGGGGCGGAGGGGTAGACCTCGTCGGTGGCGTCGTCGCAGTCCCCGCCGACCACTGCGTAGCCATCAGGGACCTCGCAGGACTCGATCGGGGCACCATCATCGCCGAAGCCGTCGCCATCGGTGTCTGCGTAGTAGGTGGACGTCACCCCCTCATCGGCCGTGCCATCGCAGTTGTTGTCGATGCCGTCGCAGATCTCCTCCGCGCCAGGGTTCACGACGGAGTTGGCGTCGTCGCAGTCCTCATCGGCGTCGTATCCATCGGCGTCGGCGTCGGGGGACTCGGTGGAGCCGGTGTCGATGATGTCGCCGTCGTCGACCTTGTCAGAGGTGCGGCAGGCGAACAGGAAGGAGAGCAGGAGGAGGGGGGACTTCATCCCAGGAGTCTACCCTACTGCTTTGCCGGTGCCGCTCAGATCCAGCCGGGCACACCCATGTCCTCAGCGGTGGTGTCGTGGAGGTGGAACAGAGTGGTCGCGGGGGCAAGGCCCATCAGCGGGTGGGCGATGCAGTTGTGCACCAGCCAGTCCCGACGGCGACCGAGCTGTGGGGGCTCCGATCGACTTGGGGTGGCCGCGAGGTTGAGCCAGTCGGCAGTGCGGTCGTGGATGCGCAGCGTGGTGGCGCCGGGCTTGAGGCCGAGGAGGGGGTGGGCAATGCAGTTGTGTACCAGCCACGCCCCGGCATGCCACACCCGACCCGACCGGCCATGGCGCTGGACGAACCGGGCCTGACGGGTGGTGTACCGATCGGAGACCCCCGGACTCAGCTCCCGGTCGCCCTCTTCCTTCCACAGCCGCTCCCGCTCCCGCCGCTCCTGCTCCTGCCGACGCTGTCGCTCCTCCTCGCGGATCTGCTTGCGGCGCCGGGTCCGGCTGTACTGGCTGTTCTCGCGTTGCTTGGCGACGGTGCCCTTGCCTGGTCCACGCATGACTTCAATTCCAGGTGAAAATTGCCCCGAGGGGCAGGTGGTCGGAGGGGTGGTGGGCGTTGGGGAGGCCGACACCACCGCCGAACAGGTCCGCCCGCTGCTGCGGGGTCAGCGGATCCCAGGCGGCGCGGATCGTCAGGCCGCTGGCGTAGATGCGGTCGAGGGAGGCTTCATACAGGCCGCGCTCGCCATCAAGCTGCACGCCGCTGACCTGGAGATCGTGCAGCACGCTCCAGAACTTGCCATCGGAAAGCTCCGAGGCATAGACCCCGGCGAACTCCGCCCGGCTCAGCCAGGGCTCGCCCTTCTCCGTGACCACAGCCCGCGCTTTGCGATGCTCGCTGCCCCGGTCCGGCGCACGGTTGATCGCGACCAGCCACGCCTCGGCCTCGGACCACTCCATTCGATCCGGCGCTGTGGCGAACTGGCTGAACATGGTGTCGATGGCTGACATCAGCGTGTCGGTCGGGGCACCATCCTCATCGAGCAGGCCAGCGATGCGGCTGCCGAGCAGGGTGACGGGGGGATGGCCGAGGGTGTGCTGGTAGGCCTCAGTGAACGGGGCGAAGATGTGGCGGCGGGGCTTGCTCGACAGCGAGCGCTCTGGCCATGCCGGCTCTCGGAAGTCGGCATCGATGGTGCCACCAGACAGCAAATGGTGGGTCGCGGAGTCACCGGGGGCGGCGTTGAAGTCGCCGCAGACCACCACCGCGGCCTGCTCGGCGGGGATCTCCAGGCGCTTGAGGTCCTTGCGGAGCTGGTCGAGGGCATCGAACACCTGCCGAAACCGACGCTCAGGCTGGGGTGCAGCCGTGAGGTGGCCGTTGAGCACGCTGATCACCCGGTTGGGCTCGGCCACACTCCGCAGCACGGTGATGAGCACCTTGTCTTTGTGGCTGGTGTGGATGCGGGTGAAGGCATCTCGGCGCCAGAAAGTCGCCGGTCGCAGCATGTACTTGCGGTGGATCTCCGCGTCGTAGCCAGCCTCGGCCATGAACCCGAAGTCGTCGGTGAAGGTCTCTCCCCTGGCCTCCTGGATGCAGACGATGTCCGCCATCGCACCGAGCAGGGTGGCGGAGAGCAGGCCCTGGCGGTGAGGCCAGATCCGGGCGGAGTCTGGGACCTCGGCGTCGTAGTACTTGAACACCCACCACCCGTCCGCACTGTTGGGCAGCAGGACGTTGTAGCTGATGAGGCTGATGCCACCGAGGACTTCGGCGGACTCATGAAGCGGCACCGTGGCGGGTGCCAGTGCGGGAGGCATGATCTATCCAGGCAAGGGAGGGGTCGTTCAGGCGGGCGGCGCAGCCATGTGGCACGCTCTCCCTGCTCTGCGGGAACCTACTGCTCTGGTTGGAAAGTGACCACGGGTTTCTACCGGGTCAGGAGGATGGTGAGCAGCATGGCGGCAGTGTCGCCTCGGAGCGCGCTACGATCCGGGCATGTCTCGACGCGACCAGCTCCGGCGGATCCCGGTCTTCGCCGATCTCTCCGATGCGGCCCTCGATGCCCTGGAGGCGGTCATGGTGCTCAAGCGGCTGACGCCGGGCGGGGTGCTGGTCGAGGAGGGGGCCGCCGGGGTCTGTGCGTTTGCGGTGCTCAGCGGACGGCTCAAGGTGTCGACCACTGCCAGCGGGCGGCCGGTCGCGCTGAACATCGTCGGACCGGGTGCCCTCATCGGGGAGCTGTCCCTGCTCGATCCGCATCCGCGATCCGCCAGCGCGGTGGCGCTTGATCCGGTCCGGGTGCTGGTGCTGCACCGCCGCGACCTGCTGCCCTTCCTCCGCGACCACCCCGACGCCGCGCTGGGCATGCTGGCCGCCCTCGCCCGACAGCTCCGCCAGGTGTCCGACGACTTGACCGCCCAGACCGCCCTCCCCCTCCCCCTCCGCCTCCGACGTGCGCTGGACGGTCTCGCGGACCGGTTCGGGCTGGACACAGCGGAGGGTCGGCTCATCGACGTGGCGCTGTCTCAGGGGGAGCTGGGGCAGCTGGTGGGAGCGAGCCGGGAGAGCGTGAACAAGCAGCTGAGGCTCTGGCGAGAAGACGGCAG